>CAZYCT010000020.1:0-25324 GCA_964646135.1 uncultured Coprococcus sp.
GCGTATATGTGTACAGATATGGAGAAGATGGAAGCAAATCTTGACAATCCATACATCTTGATCACAGATAAAAAGATTACAAATATTCAGGATATTCTTCCAGTTCTGGAACAGATTGTACAGTCAGGTTCAAAACTTCTTATTATTGCAGAAGATATCGAAGGTGAAGCACTTACAACTCTGATCGTAAATAAATTGCGTGGAACATTCACAGTTGTTGCAGTAAAAGCTCCAGGATATGGGGACAGAAGAAAAGCAATGTTGGAAGATATTGCAATCCTCACAGGTGGTCAGGTAATCTCTGAAGAGTTAGGACTTGATCTTCGCGATGTGACAATGGAACAGCTTGGCCGTGCAAAATCTGTCAAAGTTCAGAAAGAAAATACAGTCATCGTAGATGGTATGGGAGAAAAAGATAACATCGCAGCAAGAGTTGGACAGATTAAAGCTATGATCGAAGAGACAACTTCAGATTTCGATAGAGAAAAATTGCAGGAAAGACTTGCAAAACTTGCTGGTGGTGTTGCTGTTATTCGTGTAGGTGCAGCTACAGAGACAGAAATGAAAGAAGCAAAACTTCGTATGGAAGATGCTCTTGCAGCTACTAGAGCAGCAGTAGAAGAAGGAATCATTTCAGGTGGTGGATCAGCATATATCCATGCTTCAAAGGAAGTGGCAAAACTTGCTGAGACACTTTCAGGAGACGAAAAGACAGGTGCCAATGTAGTTTTGAAGGCGTTAGAAGCTCCATTGTTCCATATTGCAGCCAACGCAGGATTAGAAGGTGCAGTTATCATCAATAAAGTAAGAGAAGCTGAGCCAGGATTTGGTTTCGATGCGTACGCAGAAGAATATGTAGATATGGTAAAAGCAGGAATCCTTGACCCAGCTAAGGTTACAAGAAGTGCATTACAGAATGCGACAAGTGTTGCATCGACACTTCTTACAACAGAATCAGTTGTTGCAAATATCAAGGAAGAAGTACCACCAATGCCAGCAGCAGGCGGTGGAATGGGAATGATGTAAATTTCCCAAATATAAAGAAGAAAGGCAGAAATGTCTGCATCACTATAAAGATTCGGCGTTTGGTTGGATTTTGTGGAGATGCAAGGTGTTTCTGCCTTTTTGTTTGTTGTACAGTTGGCTTAAAAATTACAGAATGTTAATATATTATCAAAAAATGAACATTTAGAGTATATTATTTGAAAATTGAAATAATATTTCATTTTATAAATAATTTGGTTAGAATCATATTAGCTTAAGCAAAACTATGTCTATAGACAAAAGTAATAGTTGGAGAGGTTAAATATGAAAAAAAGATTATTATCAATGCTTTTAGCTGTAGTGATGGTTTTGGCATTGGCTGCTTGTGGTGGTTCTAAAGATGAATCATCAAATGAAAAAGCAGAGGGAGAAGAAGTTGAATTACCTACACTTTCAATAGGTTACATGTACAGTAATCATCAGGCTCCGCTTGTAGTTGCTGGTGCAATTGGTGATGAATTAGGAAATGTATATTTGCGTGAAGTAAACGCGAAAGAAAATTTTGTTTTAGTAAAAGATGGAAAAGATGTAGCTAATATTAATTTGGTTCATTGTGCAAACGGTGGAGAAGTTATGACAATGATGGTTCAGGGACAGTTGGAGATGGCTTTGTCATCATTCGGTCTTCCTGTAACAAATAACGATAAGGGCGCTGATATTAAGGTTCTTAGCCCGATTCATGCCGATGGTATTGGATTGGTAGGTTCTAAAGAGCTTACAGAAGTTAATGATTGGGAAAGCTTCCTCAAGTATGCAGAAACTCAGACAACACCTGTTAAGGTTGGATATCATTCACCAGCAAATGCCCCTGTGATTTTATTTGAAGAAGCACTCACAGCAAATAATATTTCTTGGACAGAAGATCCAGCAGATACAAGCGCAGATGTATTGATGATTAATTTAAAAGGTACAGAAAATCTGTTCCCATCTTTGGAAAATGGCGAAGTAGATGCTTGGGTTGGACCATCACCATGGCCAGAACAGGCAATTATTCAGGATCGAGGAAAACTTATTATCGATTTGAAAGAGCTTCCTCCATCAGGACGCTGGTCAAGCTTCCCATGCTGTGTATTTTCAGCTACTCAGGCTGCCTTAGACAGCAATCGTGAAGAAATCACAGTGTTCTATGAATTACTCACAGCAGCTGCCGCATATGCAAATGAAGAAAAAGAGGCAGCAGGAACAGTTGTTTCTGAATGGATGGGAACTGACTTAACAGCAGCTCAGAATACAAGAACAATTTTTACAACAGAAGTAAACGATAATTGGTTATCGCACTGCGAACTGGTATATGACTGTATGATGGATCAGGGACAGATTACTGGAGAATATGCTGGTAAAGCATTAAAAGATATCGAAAGTGACATTTATGATCTGACAATCGCAGGAAAATAACATAGGAACATGTAATTACGAGATTCAAGAGAGGTTCTCTTGAATCTCGTTGTTTGCATGAGATGGATGATTAGATTGGAGAGAGTAAAAATGATAAAACGTGTTGTACATATTTTACAGTCTTTGTTGTTGCCGATTCTTTTTTTGCTTATATGGCATGGAACAGCAATGCAAGTGGGAAATTCCTTGATTTTACCGGATATTTCTGATGTCTTAAAGATTTTGATGCATCCTACGGATAAATTGATTGGTGTCGGTTCTATTTTGTATAGTACTTATGTGAGTTTACTTCGTGTTTTGTGTGGCTATGCGTGTGCGGTTATTTTAGCTATACCACTTGGTGTTATGATTGGATATAGTAAAAGGAATGAACGTTTTTTACTGCCTTTTTTGAGTATTTTTCGTTCTATCCCACCGATGTCATGGGTTTCATTGATTTTAGCGTGGTTTGGAATTTCTAGTTTAGCGACCCTCTTTGGAGTACCAGTAGATGCAGAAATTTACAGCGGATTGAACAATATGCGCTTAACTATGATTTTCATTATTTTTATGGGCTCTTTTTTCCCGATTTTAACAAATACAATTTATGGAATTCAAACAGTAAAAAAGACATTATTAGATTCTGCACGTAGTATGGGAGCAAGTACGACACAGCTATTATTTAAAGTGTATCTTCCACATGCCTTGCCGTCCATTTTTACGGGACTTCAAGTGGGCCTTGGTACAGCGTGGATGACTCTGATTTGTGCCGAAATGTTGCCGGGAAGTGTCGCTGGAGTAGGTTATATGATATCACATGCATATCAAGTGACGAGAGTTGATGTAGTAATTGCTGGAATGATTGCTATTGGTATTGTTGGTTTTTTAATAGATCAGTTATTTGTCATTTCGTCATATTATTTGTTTAAGTGGCAGCACAAGCAACGATAGGAGGAACAGATGGCTATTATTGAATTGCAAAAGGTAAAAAAAGAATATCGAACAGAACGTGGAAAAGAAGTGCTTGCTGTGGATGAAATAGATTTGTCGATTGAACCACAAGAATTTGTATGCTTGCTTGGACCAAGCGGATGTGGAAAATCTACACTATTAAGAATGATGTCTGGGCTGGAACTACCAACTACAGGAATGCTTCAAGTGCTAGGAAGTCAAGTAAAGAAGCCAGTTGCCCAAGCACAGATGGTGTTTCAAGAATACTCTCTTATGCCTTGGAGAGATGTTCAAGAGAATGTAGAAATGGGATTGGAACTGCGTCATGTTCCAGCAGTGGAACGAAAACAAAGAGCGCTGAAAATGCTGGAAACATTCGGTCTTGGAGAATTTACAAAAAGCTTTCCTTATGAATTGTCGGGTGGTATGCAGCAAAGAGTAGCAATTGCCAGAGCAATGGCGACTGACCCAGAAATCTTATATATGGATGAACCATTTGGCGCCTTAGACGCATATACTCGCTTTCAGATGCAGCAGGAATTGTTGAATTTCTGGTTATCTGCCAGAAAAACAGTCGTGTTTGTTACACATAGTATTGAAGAAGCTATTTTTCTGGGGACCAGAATTATTGTGATGAGTGGTCATCCGGGAAAAATATTGCAGGATATTAAGGTAAATCTTCCTTATCCAAGAGATAGGTGGAGTCCAGAATTTGGTGAATTGTTTAAACAAATTATGGAAGATATGGGAGAATTTCAAGAGCGAAGATTGGATACACAAATGGATGAAGAAGCATCGCAGATACCTGGAAGGTATTCTCATGCCAGTTGCTGTTAAGGTGAACTTTAAAAATATGCTGAGGGGTTTCCTTTTTGTGAAAAAAATGTTAAAATAAACACATTATTGAATTGGAGGTCTGTCATGGGAGATATTTATACAGAACAGTTGATCAAAAAGAAGGATACAGGAACTATGAAGCTGAAGAAAGCTGGAGTGTTGTTGCTTACAGCAGTGATCTTTGTTCTTGGATTATCAATTCCTTATCTCATGATTGCTTTTTTGATTATGCTGGGCGTAGATTTTTATGTCATTCGCAGCCTTGATCTCGAATATGAGTATTCCTATATTAATGGAAGTTTGGATATAGATAAGATTATGTCTAAATCAAGCAGAAAGAAACTGTTTGAAATGAATGTTAATGAATTAGAAATTATGGCACCTTCCGGAGCGCCAGAATTGCGTCCATTCCAGGGACTAAAGACAGTGGATTATACTTCTGGGGAAACTGGAAGAAGAGTTTATGAGATGATTGTTATTAAAAATGGAAATAAGAAAAAGATTCTTTTCGAACCAAACGAAACCATCGTAGACGGTATGCGTATGTATGGTCCACGAAAAGTAATACGTTAACAATAAAATGATAGGACTTTTCTGAAATATAAGAAAATCCCTCGGTGGTGTGTGCCGAGGGATTTTTGTTATCTTAAGAAAAACCAGTAGCCAGCAAATGCAGCAACTGCAAGTAAAAGAATAATGATGATTAGAATTAGAATGATTGGTGAGCCGCCTTCTTCTTCATCGTCCTCATCTAACATATTCTGATAATTCTGACGCATTTCCCGTTCGCGTTCCTCTCGAATATGCTTTGGTGGAATATTGGAATATGTTTTCTGATGTTTATCTTCCTCATTTAATGAAATCGAGATTTCTGAAAAATCCTCATCTACAGAAGGACGTTTTTTCTTGCGAGGTCTTTCAGCCAAATCAGCAGCATGTCTTTCTGGAGCTACAGGGGATTCGGCAGTTTTTTTCTTACGAACCGGAGGTTTTTCAGCGACTGCTTTTTCGCGAGTAGCAGCTTTCTCTGTGGTCGGTCTTTCTTGGACCGTTGATATTTCAGATACTGGACGTTTCTTTTTCTTTGGTGTTGGTGCTGCTTCAGAAGCGGCAGGAGCAACAGGTGCAGCTGTCTTTTCTACAGTTTCAGGATTGACCGGACGTTTTTTCTTTACCTTGCGGAGTGGTTCGCCGTCTTCTTTGACGGTCTTCTTCTCCTGGACCTTTTTTTCTAGAGCTTTTTTCTCCAGAGCCTTTTTCTCTTCTTCTTCCTTGGCTTTAGCAGCAGCTTTTGCACGTTGTTTATCTAAATTCCATTGTTTTTTGCAATCGTGGCAAATCGCAAATTCATTAAAAATAGCTTCCCCCGATGCGCTTTCGCCTACTTTCTTGTTCTTGATCTCAAGTTCCTTTTTGCAAATTGGACAATTCATTTGTATTCACTCCTTATATCTTCTGAATATTTGAAAACAGTGTACATCATCTTGTACGCTGAAACATTCTCACACAATATAATGTAACACATCTTGAAAAGATGTCAAGAAATCCTTTGCATAGAATCGAAAAAGTGTTAGAATAATAGGACAGTATTAAAATATAAAGGGTGAGACTTTTTGCGTGAACGAAAAACCATTGGATTTATGATTAGGCAGATCAATAACATATATGAAAAAGAGTTCAATCGAATGTTGAAAAATATTGGAATTACGTCCTCTCAGTGTGAAGTACTGGACTATTTGTTTCAGACCAGTGAAGAAGAAATCACGCAGAGAGATATTGAACGTCAATTGTGTCTGAAAAATCCAACTGTGACTGGACTTTTGAAGCGTTTGGAAGAAAAAGGATTCATTTTCTCTGTCCCAAGTCCGTCAGACAAAAGGTGTAAGAACATTTATTTGACCGAAAAGGCTTATGACATTCAGCGAAAGATGGAAGCAAGTCGTAAGAAAAGCGATAAGATGTTGATCTTAGGAATGTCAAAGAGAGAAGTGGAAGCATTTGAACGCACATTGGAGAAAGTTCTCTATAATATTTCAGAACCCTAGGAGGAGTGCTATATGAGTTACGCTGATAAAGTGTTTATAGATATGTGCAGAGATATCATCGACCATGGAACCAGTACAGAAGGTGAGAAAGTTCGCCCTAGATGGGAAGACGGAACACCGGCATATACAATCAAGAAGTTTGGGGTGGTCAACCGTTATGATTTGCGCAAGGAATTTCCAGCTCTTACTTTGAGAAAGACTGGAATTAAGAGTTGTACAGATGAACTTCTGTGGATTTGGCAGAAGAAATCTAATAATATCAAAGATTTGAAACCGCATATCTGGGATAGCTGGGCGGATGAAAATGGATCCATCGGGAAGGCCTATGGTTATCAGATGGGCGTGAAGCATCAGTACAAAGAAGGCATGATGGATCAGATTGACAGGGTCATCTACGATTTAAAGAATAATCCGTACAGCAGAAGAATACTTACGAATATTTATGTACATCAGGATTTGCACGAGATGAATCTTTACCCGTGTGCATACAGTATGACATTCAATGTCACAAAGGAAAAGGACAGCGAGAAACTTACACTAAATGGTATTTTGAATCAGAGGTCACAGGATGTGCTGGCGGCAAATAACTGGAATGTATGTCAGTATTCGGTGTTATTGCATATGATCGCGCAGGTGTGTGATATGCAGGTGGGTGAATTTGTTCATGTAATTGCAGATGCACATATTTATGACAGACACATTCCTCTTATCGAAGAACTAATTAGCAGAGAGCCGCTTCCAGCGCCAACATTTTGGCTTAATCCAGAAATTAAGGATTTCTATCAGTTTACGACAGATGACGTCAGACTGGACAATTATGTGACCGGCCCACAGATTAAAAACATACCTGTGGCAATTTAATGGAGGAAATGTATGAAGTTAATCGTAGCAGCAGATAAGAATTGGGCAATTGGAAAAGACAATAAATTACTTGTGAGCATCCCGGCTGACATGAAGTTTTTTAGAGAAACTACCAAAGGAAATATTGTGATTATGGGAAGAAAGACTTTGGAAAGTTTTCCCCAGGGACAGCCTCTTCAGAAGAGAGTCAATATCGTTATTTCACAGAACAAAGAGTATGAAGTGAAAGGGGCAGTTGTAGTTCACAGTGTGGAGGAAGCTGTGGAAGAAGCTGCAAAATACGCAGGTGATGTCTATGTGATTGGTGGGGAAAGTATTTATCGGGCAATGCTTCCATATTGCCAGACAGCATTGGTGACAAAGATTGACCATGCGTATGAGGCGGATACATATTTCCCGAACCTGGACGAAGATCCTGAGTGGGAACTTGCAGGTGAGACGGAGGAACAGACTTATTTTGATTTAGAATATGTTTTTCAAAAGTACGAAAGAATAAAATAAATCAAGAATATGATTAAGAAATATAATTAAAAAAGTATTATTGACAACCTATTATAACGAAAGTATAATTAGAACAATTAATCGGACAGATAGCCTTTGAGCGGCAAAACCAACGGACAGTATTCAGTCTTAGTAGAATTTGTGACACTGATTTTATTCGCCCTAAGCTGTAGAGCTTAGGGCGTTTCATTTTAGGGCCGACAAAGAATGAGGAAAGTTTTTGGACAGGAGGTTCATGCTGATATGAATAGAATTTCGGGTAATAAGCTATTAGTAAAAGCGTTAAAAGAAGAGAATGTTGACATTTTGTTTGGGTATCCAGGGGCTTGTACCATTGATCTTTGTGATGAGATTTACCAGCAAGATTTTACGAAAGTGATTCTTCCGCGTCACGAGCAGGCATTGGTGCATGCGGCGGATGCGTATGCTAGAACGACAGGGAAGGTTGGGGTCTGTCTTGTGACAAGTGGACCTGGGGCCACGAATCTTGTGACTGGTCTGGCAACAGCAAATTATGACAGTGTTCCCCTTGTTTGTTTCACCGGACAGGTGCCAAGAAATCTGATCGGTAATGATGCATTTCAGGAAGTTGATATTGTAGGAATTACGAGAAGTATTACAAAATGGGGTGTGACGGTTCACAAAAGAGAGGACCTGGGCCGCATTATCAAAGAAGCATTTTACATTGCAAGAACAGGACGTCCGGGACCAGTTTTGATTGATCTTCCGAAAGATATTATGGCAGAACTCGGAGATGCAGAATATCCAAAAGAAGTACATATCAGAGGGTACAAACCACCGACTACCGTGCATCTTGGACAGTTGAAGCGCGCCATCAAGATGCTGGCGAGTGCGAAGAAGCCATTATTCTTGATCGGTGGAGGCGTGAATATAGCTGATGCGTCGAAAGAATTTACTGAGCTTGTGAATAAGACAGGAGTTCCAGTTGTCTCAACAATTATGGGAAGAGGCGGAATACCGACAGACCATCCACTGTTTATTGGAAATCTAGGGATGCATGGTGCTTACGCTTCTAACATGGCAGTGGCAGAGTGTGATTTGTTATTTTCTATTGGAACTCGCTTCAATGATCGAATTACTGGAAAGTTGCACGCGTTTGCACCAAATGCACAGATTATCCATATTGACATTGACACAGCATCCATTTCAAGAAATATTCATGTGCATGTGCCAATTGTTGCAGATGCGAAAGAAGCAATTACAAGATTGAATGAGCATGTGGAAGATTCGGTGCATGTAGATGACGAGTGGATCGCCCAGATTAGAGCGTGGGAAGCAGAGCATCCATTGCAGTGCGAGGTGGAGCACACAACGATTTTGCCACAAGATATTTTGAACACGTTAAATGAAGTATTTGCAGGAGAAGAGAAGATTGTCGTAACTGATGTAGGGCAGCATCAGATGTTTACCTCACAGTTTTTGAAAGTAGATGAGAAGACGAAGATGGTGACATCTGGCGGACTTGGAACGATGGGGTACGGGTTCCCAGGAGCAGTTGGAGCACAGATTGGTAATCCAGAGAAAACAGTCATTGCGATTTCGGGCGATGGCGGTATGCAGATGAACATCCAGGAGTTTGCCACAGCAGTGCTGGAGGAATTGCCATTGATTCTTTGTGTATTTAACAATACGTATCTTGGCATGGTACGTCAATGGCAGGAGCTGTTTTATGACAATCGATATTCTATGACAGATTTGATGTCAGGGGCAGCGACTAGAAGAGGTGAGGCAAGACCACCTCAGTACACACCAGATTTTGTGAAATTAGCAGAAAGCTATGGAGCAAAAGGTCTGAGAGTGAATACAATCGAAGAAATCCGTCCGGCGTTTGAGCAGGCAAGAAAGAACCGGGAACTTAAAGTGCCAACATTGATAGAATTTATGATAGATCCGGCCAATCTGGTATATCCGATGGTGAAACCAGGTGGAACGCTGGAAGAAATGCTGCTAGGTTAGAAAGGAGAGATGATTATGAAGAAAAGATGGATTTCCTTATTTGTGGAAAATGAAATTGGTGTTCTTGCAAAAATCTCAGGCCTTTTTGCAGCAAAGTGTTATAACCTGGAAAGTTTGACCGTTGGGACAACAGAAGACCCAACCGTGTCCCGAATGACAATTGCAACGATGTGTGATGATGAAACTTATGAACAGATTAAAAAGCAGCTTAACAGAATGGTAGAAGTCATCAAAGTGATTGACTTTACGGAAATTTCTGTAGTGATGCAGGAGATCATGTTTGTTAAGGTGAAGAATTGTTCAAGAGAAGATAAGGCAGAACTTTTTCAAATTGCACAGGCATATCAGATGCGAGTTCGTGATTACGGAAAAGATTGTGTGCTATTGGAATCAATTCACACAGCGCATAAAAATACAGCCATCATTCAATTCTTAAAGAGCGAGTTCCACTCAATTGAAGTGGTTCGCGGCGGAACAGTAGGGATTGAAGCAGTGACTTTACCGAAACGGTAGTAAGAAAGAGTACGAGGAGGAATGAAAGATGGAAAAGAAACAGATTGATTGGGCAAATATAGGATTTGGATACATAAAGACAGATTATCGTTATGTTTCCAATTACAAAAATGGTGCATGGGATAGTGGAGAACTTACGACCGATGATACAATCACAATGAGTGAATGTGCTGGTGTGCTTCAATATGCACAGACTGTATTTGAAGGCTTGAAAGCGTATACAACAGAGGATGGACATATCGTAATGTTTCGACCTGATCTGAATGCTTCTCGTATGGTTGATTCTGCAAAACGTCTGGAGATGCCACCGTTTCCAGAGGAACGTTTTCTTGAAGCTGTGACAGAGGTAGTAAAAGCGAATGCAGCTTATGTTCCACCATATGGTTCAGGAGCATCTTTGTATATTCGTCCATATATGTTTGGCTCTAGTCCAGTAATCGGAGTAAAACCAGCCGAAGAATATCAGTTCCGGGCATTTGTTACGCCAGTAGGACCATATTTTAAAGGCGGGGCAAAACCAATTACGATTAAAGTATCTGATTTTGATCGAGCAGCACCGTGTGGAACAGGACATATTAAGGCTGGGCTGAATTATGCCATGAGTTTACATGCAATCGTGACAGCTCACGAAGAAGGATATGCAGAAAATATGTACCTGGATGCAGCTACACGTACGAAAGTAGAAGAGACAGGTGGAGCGAATTTCATTTTTATTACAAAGGATAATAAAGTAGTGACACCGAAGTCTGACAGTATTTTGCCATCTATTACAAGAAGATCCATCCTTCATGTTGCGAAAGAATATTTGGGACTTGAAGTGGAAGAACGTGAAGTACTTTTATCAGAAGTGAAAGACTTTGCTGAATGTGGTCTTTGCGGAACTGCAGCAGTTATTTCGCCAGTTGGAAAGATTGTAGATCACGGAACAGAAATCTGTTTCCCAAGTGGCATGGAAGAGATGGGACCAATTACGAAGAAGTTATATGATACATTAACTGGAATTCAGATGGGAAGAATTGAAGCTCCAGAAGGTTGGATTAAGGTGGTTGAGTAATGAATCAGAATATTTTTAGACGCAATGAACTTCTTGCAAAGAAGATGATCAAAGAGTTAGAGAGTAGAAATATGGAGGCGCATTATGCAGCGTCAAAGGAAGATGCCCTTGCAAAAGCATTGGAACTGATTCCAGAAGGGGCTTCTGTCACTTGGGGTGGCTCCATGAGCATTCACGAGATAGGACTTACAAAGGCGCTCCACGAAGGAAATTATGAAGTGCTGGATAGAGAGCTTGCTGAGACACCAGAAGAGAAAAATCAGATGGCATTAAAAGCATTTGATACAGATTTTTTCCTTGCAAGTGCGAATGCGATTAGTGAAGATGGTGTAATCGTAAATATTGATGGCAAATCGAACCGTATTGCGGCAATCGCCTTTGGCCCAAGAAATGTTCTTTTGATTGTTGGAATGAATAAGGTAGTAAAAACAGAAGAAGATGCAATGGTTCGAGCAAAAGAAATTGCAGCGCCAATCAATGCACAGCGTTTTGGTGTAACGCCATGTGCTGTGACAGGAAGTTGTTCGCTGTGCAAATCGCCAGGTTGTATCTGTTGTCAGACTATGATCACGAGATTTAGCAGAGATCCGAAACGTATCAAAGTGATTCTGGTGAATGATGATTTAGGATTTTAAAATAAATGAGTCGATTTCTTATGTGGGAAATCGGCTCTATTTTTTATAAAACATGTTGACAAAAAAGGTCTATTATTATAGACTAAATAAAAAGTCTATAATAATAGACCTAGGAGGCGAAGAGATGGAATTGAGATTGTGCGACAGTGAATATCGATTTATGATGCTTATCTGGGAAAATGAACCCGTGAAATCAGGCGATTTAGTAAAAATCAGCAAGGAAAAATTAGGATGGAAAAAATCGACAACATATACTGTCATCAAAAAGTTATCTGAGCGCGGTTTCATCAAGAACGAAGAAACGATTGTGACTGCATTAGTGTCAAAAGAGGAGTGTCAGGCAGTAGAGTCAGAGTATTTTATGGAACGAACATTTGAGGGGTCCTTGCCTGGATTTGTGGCAGCCTTTTTGGGCGGGAAGACGATATCACAGAAAGAGGCGGAAGAGATTAAGAAGCTGATTGATGCTCACAGGGAGGAATAGATATGAACATCCTGAAGGATATATTTCAAACTGTCTGCAATATGTCGTGGACTGCAACTTTCGTTATAGTCTTGATTATATTGATCCGACAATTTTTAAAACATTCTTACAAATCATTTTCCTATTATTTGTGGGCGGTGGCAGGATTTCGTTTGATATGCCCGGTCTCTTTTGAAAGTATATTTAGTTTTTATAACCTTCCAATTATTCAGAACGTGGTTGTATCTGATGGGACAATGGCGGGACAACGTGTTTTGAATGTCAAAAGTTCTGCAAAATATGTTCTGGAAAATAGCCCATCTATAATAGCCAAGGAAGATATGGGGCAGGAAGTGGTGGTGTTAACACCATCTGAGCCTATGTGGAGTTTGGATAAGATGGAAGTGCTGACCCTTGTGTGGCTTGTGGTATGCGTGGCGATTTTGATTTATCAATTTTCAGTTTATCTAAAATTAAAGAAGAAACTTGAGATGGCAGTGCTTGTAGAGGCAAACATTTACGAGTGTGATACGATCAAGGAACCTTTTGTGCTAGGGGTTTTCAGGCCAAAGATTTATTTGCCATTTCGAATGAAAGATGATGAGAGACGCTACATATTAGCTCACGAAAGATATCATATTAGGCGTCATGATCATCATGTCAAGTTGCTTGCAGTGCTGATTCTGGCAGTGCACTGGTTTAATCCTATGGTGTGGGCAGCATGCTTTTTGATGTGTAAAGACATGGAGATGAGCTGCGACGAGAAAGTACTAACGGAACTTGGAAATGAAATTAAACAAGAATATAGTACTTCGCTTTTGAATTTTGCAGTTGAAAAACGTCCACTTGCTTTAGGAACGTTGGCCTTTGGCGAGACCTCTGTGGGGGCACGTATAAAGAATATTTTGCAATTTAAGAAGCCGAAAAAATCAATTCTAATAGGGAGTTTTATCGTTTGTATCATAGTAGTTTTAGGCGGAATTGCAAATGGGAAACAGATAAATGAAATCAAAAATATAACAGGCAAGTACGCGACTACAGAAAAATACAAGTACAGGCTTTCGGATGATGTTCAAAGTGTTGTGGTATATTTAGAATATTACAGGAACGGCAAATTAGAAAATTATGATATCCTCTTTAGCAAAGCTATTGGAGGAAAGTCATGGGGACGAGAAGGGACAATTGAAGTGACCAGTAATTGTCAGTATGATGATAGTGGATTTTTATATCTGGATGGCAGTATCACTGTAAATGGAGAAAACTCGAAGGTTTCATTTCCAATGCAGACCTACGGATACAAAGAGCTTCAAACCACTTTTTATCAGGCAGGCGGTATTTGGCAGAACTTTGAAACGGATGAAGATCTTGTTTTAGCAATATTTCAGCTTGGAAATGGGAGTAAGGAAATTCTTTCGATTTCCAGTGAAAGTTTTCAGAACCGTGATGGGAAGTATGCGATGCTGACGCAAAATCCAGATGTTATTTTGTATCGAATGATTTTTTCAGCCAAAAGCGTGGACGAACTACGGACGGAATATCAAGTGCCGACGAATGTAAAAGAGCTATATGCGGCAAAAAATCCGTATATCGGAAATCATATTGCAGATGGCAAAGTGTTGCAGATTGTGATGCCTGGAACGAAAAGCTATCAGACGGAATTGCATACTTCTGAAGAACCATATGGAATCACTGTGCATTTTGAAACAGATCGTTCTGACTATAATGATGAAGAATTCAGAAAAGAGATGATAAAAAGTGCAGCATTGTTTCTGATGGTAACTGAGAATGCCAATTTCTTCGAGTGGACGTATTTGACAGATGATAATGTTACTGTGAAGACAGAGCATTATACAGTACAAGATATCGAGAAACGATTCGAAGTGTCTGATCTGAAATCTTACGCACAATCCGAAAAAAGGATTTTGGAATTTATACAGTTGATGGAAAATAGTGGGTGGTAAAATTACCACTCGCTTTTTCTTTAATTTCATATAAAAACATGTTATACTAAAAAGATAGTAAATTGCTGTATTTATTATGGAGGGAAAGTATTGGAAGCATATACAAGTTTTGCGCGGGTATATGATACTTTTATGGATAATATTCCTTATGAGGAATGGGCCAAGTATCTGACCGCATTATTAAGAGAATATGGTGTCACAGAGGGGCTTATGCTGGATTTGGGCTGTGGTACAGGAACGATGACAGAGATGCTTGCAGATCAAGGATATGACATGATAGGAGTGGATTATTCAGAAGATATGCTGGAAATCGCAATGGAGAAGCGGGCAGAGTCAGGTCATGATATTCTATATCTGTTACAAGATATGCGTGAATTTGAACTATATGGAACTGTGGGAGCAGTTGTCAGTGTGTGCGATTCTGTGAATTACATTACAGAAGAGGAAGATTTGGAAGAAGTGTTCCGTTTGGTCAATAATTATCTGGATCCAAAAGGAATTTTCATTTTTGATTTCAAAACACTGTATAATTACCAGACCGTTCTAGGAGACAGAACGATTGCAGAGAAGCGAGAAGAGTGCAGCTTCATCTGGGACAATTATTATTATGAAGAAGAGAAGATTAACGAATACGAATTGACTTTGTTTATTCAGGATGAAGGGAATCTGTATCGAAAGTTTGAAGAGCTTCATTATCAAAGAGCATATACTTTGGATGACATGATTCGATTGATTCAGAAGTCAGGTCTGGAATTCGTTACTGCATATGATGCATTTACGAAACATGCACCTCATGAAAAAAGTGAGCGAATCTATGTAATCGCTCGTGAGAAGGGAAAGTAAGGAGATTTTATCAATGAAAGATTATATTGTAAGAGCAACGGCAGGAAACGGGCAGGTGCGAGCATTTGCTGCGACAACAAGAGATTTAGTAGAAGAAGCAAGACAACGTCATAATACAAGTCCAGTGGCGACGGCGGCCTTAGGTCGTCTGCTGACTGCAGGTACGATGATGGGAAGTATGATGAAAAATGACACGGACGTACTTACTTTACAGATTAAAGCAGATGGTCCACTGCAGGGAATCACAGTTACTGCGGATGCAAAGGGCGGTGTTAAGGGATATGTGGAAAATCCAGATGTCATCCTCCCACCGAAGAATGGAAAATTAGATGTAGGCGGAGCTGTGGGAATTGGACTTTTGAATGTCATCAAAGATATGGGATTAAAAGAACCTTATGTGGGTCAGACCATTCTTGTGACCAGTGAGATTGCAGAGGATTTGACCTATTATTTTGCAAATAGTGAACAGGTTCCATCATCAGTAGGACTTGGAGTTTTAATGAATAAGGATAATACTGTGCGCTGCGCAGGTGGATTTATCGTGCAGGTTATGCCATTCGTTTCCGACGAAGTGTTGAACAAATTAGAAGAAAACATCAAACATATTTCTTCAGTTACTAGTATGCTTGATGCTGGGGATACCCCAGAGCAGATGTTGGAACATGTATTAGAAGGACTTGATGTTGTTGTCACAGATAGGATGGACACGAACTTTGAATGCAACTGTTCCCATGATCGAATTGAAAAAGCTATCATCAGCGTCGGCAAGAAAGACATTCAAGAAATGATTGATGCGGGAGAAGAAATCGAAGTGAAATGCCATTTCTGTAATACAGCATACAAATTTACAGTAGAAGAATTGAAAGATATTTTGAAACGTGCGAAGAGATAAAGGAGTGTAGAGAATGAAGCAAGGATTCGTGAAAGTGGCAGCAGTGACGCCAGATGTCCGCGTTGCAGATGTGTGGTACAACTGCGATGAAATCTGTAAACGCATCGAGAAAGCAGAAGAAGAGGGAGCAAAAGTTATTGTTTTCCCTGAACTTTGTATCACAGGATATACTTGTGGAGATCTTTTTACACAAACGATACTTTTGAAGGAAGCAAGGAAAGCATTACTGCACATCGCAAAGGAGACAAGTGAAGGTTCGGCGCTCATATTTGTCGGAATGCCTCTGGAAGTAGAGGGAGAATTATATAATGTGGCAGCGGCACTGAATAGAGGGCGCGTACTGGGATTTACGACAAAGACTTATTTGCCTAATTATGCAGAATTTTATGAAATGCGCCAATTCTGCCCAGGTCCTAAGAAAGCGCGGAAGATTTTATTTGAAGATGAAGAAGTGATGTTTGGACCGAACTTGCTATATCAGGCAGAGCAGATGCTGGAGCTGATTGTATCTGCGGAGATTTGTGAAGATGTCTGGTCACCGATGCCACCAAGTATCGAGGCGTCAAGAGAAGGTGCAGTTATTATTGTCAATTGTTCTGCCAGCGATGAGACGGTTGGAAAGCAGGAATATCGAAGAAAGTTGATTTCTGGTCAGTCAGCAAGACTGCTTGCGGGCTATGTCTATGCCAATGCAGGTGAAGGAGAATCTACAACGGACGTGGTATTTGGCGGACATAATATTATTGCAGAAAATGGCAGTATATTAAAAGAATCAGCACGTTTTCAAAATCAGACGATCTATAGTGAAATAGACATTCAGCGCTTGCTGAGTGAACGCAGAAAAAATACTACCTTTCAGACAGCTGCTGATAGGCAGCTTCCAAGGATTCTATTCCAAACTAAGGTGGAAGAGACCACGCTTACCAGAGCTTTTTCACCAGCACCGTTTTTGCCAAGTGGTGAGGAAGAGTGCGCCAAGCGATGCGAAGAGATTCTGATGCTTCAAGCGATGGGACTTAAGAAACGTATGCTCCACACAAACGCGAGAAAAGCTGTGATAGGAATATCCGGAGGACTGGATTCCACATTGGCACTTTTGGTCATTGCAAAAGCATTTGATATGCTTGGAAAAACACATGCGGATATTCTGGCAGTGACGATGCCTTGTTTTGGAACGACGGATCGGACATATCAAAATGCATGTGACATGACAAGAAAATTAGGCGCAACACTATTGGAGGTCCCGATTGGAGATGCTGTGCTACAGCATTTTCGAGATATTGGGCACGAAGAGACGGTTCGAGATGTCACGTTCGAGAATGCACAGGCAAGAGAACGGACACAGGTGCTTATGGATATTGCGAATAAGGAAAATGGACTTGTTATTGGAACAGGTGATTTGTCAGAACTGGCACTTGGCTGGGCAACTTATAATGGAGATCATATGTCGATGTATGGGGTAAATGGATCTGTGCCGAAAACATTAGTACAACATTTGGTCGCGTATTATGCTGAAAATTGTGGTGATCTTGAATTGAAGGCGGTGCTAAGTGATGTGCTTGCAACACCAGTCAGCCCGGAACTTTTGCCGCCAGAAGAAGGTAAGATAGCACAGAAAACAGAGGATTTGGTTGGGCCATATGAGTTACATGATTTCTTCCTTTTCTACATGATTCGCTTTGGGTATGAACCATCTAAGATTTATCGGATTGCGAAATATGCATTTGGACAGGAATATGAAGATGTGACAATTCTGAAATGGCTGAAAGTATTTTGTCGCAGATTTTTCTCGCAACAATTTAAGCGTTCGTGCCTTCCAGATGGACCGAAAGTTGGCTCTGTGGCATTGTCACCGCGAGGAGATTGGAGAATGCCAAGCGATGCGTGCGTAGACATATGGCTAAAGGATTTGGAGAGAATATAAGATGAATGAAAAGTTGATGGAAAGATTTGAATTTAGAAATATTAAAGAAGATGAGAAAGGACAGGCGGTAAGCATTGAACAGATTTGTTTTCCACCGAATGAGGCCTGCTCTGAGAAATCCATGATAGACAGAGTTAAGGTTGTGCCTGATTTATTCTTAGTAGCTGTAGACCGCAAGACAGGAAAGATAGCAGGATTCTTAAATGGAATTGCGACAGATGAGACAGTCTTTCGGGATGAATTTTTCACAGATATTCATCTACATGTTCCAGATGGCAAAAATGTGATGTTGCTTGGACTGGATGTACTTCCAGAATACCGAGGTCAGGGACTTGCCAGAGAGATTGTGAAGCAGTATCTAGAAAGAGAACGAAGAAGAGGCAGACAGGAAGCTTTGTTGACTTGTTTGGATGCGAAGGTAAGCATGTATGAAAAATTTGGCTTTGTTGATAATGGAATGGCAAATTCCACATGGGGCGGCGAAGCATGGCATGAGATGCGATATCTCTTAAAATAATGATAAAGATAGGCGAAAAACTGGAGTTAAATCAGCTTTTCGCCTTAATTTAGCTATAGTAAGTGCGAAAGAGATATGTCAAGTCCCATCAGCACCGTATATTCATTTGATTAAAATTTAAAGTTCTTGAATAAATCTCCAAGGTTTGTACCGATATTTTCAGCCTTTGGAATTTCAATCTTTTCTTCTGGTTCTTCTTCAGCTTTTTCAGCTTCTTCGATCAATGCTTTGATACTAAGGCTAATCTTGCCGTCTTTCACGCCGATTACTTTTACATCAACTTCATCGCCAACTTTCAAAACCTGGTCTGCAGATTTGATTCGCTGATTGCTGATCTGTGAAATGTGGACAAGTCCAGAAAGACCGTTTTCAAGACGAACGAAAGCGCCATAGCTCTGGAGCGATTCTACAGTTCCTTTTAAAACACTGCCAACTTCAACTGCGGCAAGGAGAGCTTCTTTTGCTTTCTTCTCCTGCTGTTTCAAAATTTCACGGGCAGAAAGAATCAGACGATTGTTTGCCTGATCTGCTTCGATGACTTTCACATCTACTTCTTTTAATAAATAGTCTTCCAGATTGTCGATGTAAGAAAGAGAGAGTCTTGAAGCAGGGATGAAACCACGAATGCCTTCTACCATTGCAATCACACCGCCGTTTACGATGCCTTCGATGGTAAGGTGAAGAACAGTTTCTTCATCCTGGTAGCGCTTTACAATGTTCCATGGATTCGCATCATCAAAATGAGCTTCATAATCTGCCATTGTTTCAGGGGTTTCTAATACATTTTCGTTTTCCATAAGTGTGTACCTCATAAATCTAACTATTTGTTCTGCATTATATCACAATTCGCACTTCGTGCTTAACGATTTCTTTGAAATCTATCGTGATTGTCATTCGCTGCTCGCCTTGAACAAGCTTCGCTTTCTCCAGCTCGCTAACGCTTATTATATCATAAAATGAAATTAATAGAAATCATCTTTTTGTTTTTCGTGGACGATAATTAAAAAAAATGTTATGCTGAAGTGTAAAGAAGGGAAAGTGATGTTTGTAATGGAAAATAAGATTTATGTAGTAGGACATAAGAATCCTGACACGGATTCAATTTGTTCAGCAATCGCGTATGCGAATTTAAAAGAAATGATAACTGGCGCTAGTTATGAGCCAAAACGTGCAGGAGAAGTCAACGGGGAAACAGCGTATGTTTTGGAAAAATTTCATGCAGAGGTGCCGGAGTATTTGGAAAGTGTTCAACTTCAAGTGAAAGATCTTGAAATCAGAAAAATCAAAGGTGTTTCTGGGCAAATGTCCATACAGGAAGTATGGCAGCGAATGAAAGATGAGAATATGAAGACACTTCCAGTCACAAGAGATAATAAACTGGAAGGAATCATTACGATAGGTGATATTGCCAAATCCTATATGGAAGTCTACGATAATCATATTCTCTCGATTTCAAAGACACAGTACCGCAATATTGCCAGAACGATGAATGGAACAATAGTGACAGGAAATGAACATAGCTATTTTGTAAATGGGAAGGTGCTGGTGGCGGCATCTGAGCCTGACCACATGGAAGAGGTAATCGAAAAAGACGACTTAGTCATTGTAGGGAATCGTCTGGATATGCAGAAACTGGCGATTGAAAAGAATGTGTCATGTCTTGTTATTTGCCAGGAAGAGGAAGTGAACAAAGAAATCATACGTTTGGCAGAGCAAAAGGAAATCACAATTATTCATACGAAAAATGGTGTGTTTAATGCATCTAGAAATATTCATCAGAGTATTCCAGTCAGATATTTGATGACCAATAAAAAGGAACTTATTTCTTTCCGACCAGATGAATACGTAGAAGATATCAAAGAAGAAATGTCAAAGACAAAGTTTCGAGATTTCCCGATCATTGATCCTCAGGGCGATTTCGTGGGATTTATTTCCAGAAGACGATTACTGACTGTGCGCAAGAAGCAGGTGATTTTGGTAGATCACAATGAGAAGGCACAGACTGTTGATGGAATTGAAGATGCAAATATTTTGGAGATTATTGACCACCACAGACTGGGAAATTTGGAGACCGTAGGGCCGATTTATTTCCGCAACCAGCCGGTGGGGTGTACCGCAACCATTATCTATCAGATGTATCTGGAAAATAATGTTACAATTACAAAAATGATAGCAGGACTTCTCTGTTCTGCAATTCTTTCCGATACGTTACTGTTCCGTTCGCCGACTTGTACAGCAGTGGATAGAATGGCAGCAACAGCTCTGGCTGAAATTGCTGAAATCGACATGGAAGAACATGCGAAGAAAATGTTCCAGGCAGGAAGTAATTTGAAAGGAAAGACACCGGAAGAAATCTGCTATCAAGATTTCAAGGTATTTCAAGCAGGTGAGACCGTGTTTGGCGTTGGTCAGATTAGTTTTTTGGATGCGGAAGAAGTGGAACCAGTGAAAGAAGCGCTGGTTGAATACCTGGAAGAGGCGAGAAGAAAGCAAGGTCTTCATCAAGTTTATATCATGCTGACAAATATTTTAGAAGAATCATCGGAAATCTTGTGCTGCGGTGACCACGCAAGGGCACATATATGTAATGCATTTTCAGTGGAAGATACTGGGGATAGGCTTGTGCTTGGCGGTGTCGTATCGCGCAAAAAGCAGATGATTCCGGCTCTTGTCAGTTATTTACAACAGAAATAGATAGTAGGAGAAGAAAATATGGCAAAGCAAACTTGGAAAGCTGGAAATATGCTGTACCCACTTCCGGCAGTGATGGTAAGTGTGACAGATGGACAGGGAAATCATAATATCATAACGATCGGATGGGCTGGTACAATCTGTACAAATCCGCCGATGCTGTCAATTTCTGTTCGACCAGAACGATATTCTTACCATATGATTGAGGAGACAGGGGATTTTGTTGTAAATCTTACAACTGAAGAACTTGCCTATGCAACGGATTATTGTGGTGTAAAATCAGGTAGAGAAGTAGATAAGTTCAAGGAATTACATTTGACACCGGAAGCAGCAGATTGTGTACAGTCACCGCTGATCAAAGAATGTCCGGTCAATATAGAATGTAAAGTTGTAAAAAAAGAAGAACTCGGTTCCCATCATATGTTTATCGCGGAAGTGAAAGCGGTGCATGTGGATGATGCATATATGGATGAAAAGAACAGATTTGCCCTTGAGAAGACAAAGCCGATTGTCTATGTGCATGGAGAATACTATAGTTTGGGTGAATTGATGGGAACGTTTGGATATAGCATTCGTAAACCGAAAAAAGAGAAGAAAAAGACAAAGCAAAGGAAGTAGTATGGTTAACGAATTTTCTAGGACAGAATTATTATTAGGTGAAGAGGGCGTTGAGAAACTTCGCAGGTCAAAAGTAATGGTATTTGGCGTTGGCGGAGTGGGTTCTCATTGTATCGAAGCACTTGCAAGATGTGGAGTAGGAGAACTTATTTTGATTGATAATGATACCGTTTCTCTTACGAACATTAACCGGCAATCGATTGCACTTCACAGTACGATTGGACAATATAAGACAAAAGTGATGCAAGAGAAAATTGCTGATATCTGTCCATGGATTAAGGTGAAGACATTTGAACGGTTTGTATTAAATGATAATTTGGAAGATTTATTTTTGGAAAAACCAGATTATATCATTGATGCGATTGATACTGTGACAGCCAAATTGGCACTGGCAGAAAAGGCGCAGGAAATGCAGATCCCAATTATCAGCAGTATGGGAACTGGGAATAAGCTTCACCCCGAACTTTTTGAGATTACGGACATTTCAAAGACAAGCGTATGTCCGCTGTGTAAGGTTATGCGAAAGGAACTAAAATCAAGAGGAATTTCGAAATTAAAAGTACTCTATTCCAAAGAAAAGCCAGTGGATACATCAGAGCGAATCACAGAAGAAGAAAAAGGCGCACGAAGGAGTATTCCAGGCAGTATTTCGTTTGTACCGCCGGTTGCAGGACTTCTTATTGCCGGTGAAGTGGCGCGTGAGATCGCTGGTGTGCAGTAGAAGTAAGTAGATAGATGACGAAGGAGAAAAGAGATGGATTTATTTGAGTATATGCGTGAGACAACGAAAGAGAAGGAATCTCCACTAGCTTCGCGTCTGCGTCCGACTACACTGGAGGAAGTGGTAGGACAGCAGCATATCATTGGAAAAGATAAGCTTTTGTACCGCGCAATCAAAGCTGATAAATTAAGCTCTATCATTTTTTATGGACCTCCAGGAACTGGAAAAACTACGCTTGCAAAAGTAATCGCCAATACAACGAGCGCAGAATTTACACAGATCAATGCGACCGTGGCCGGGAAAAAGGACATGGAAGATGTTGTGAATAAAGCCAAGCAGATGCAGGGAATGTATCAGAAAAAGAGTATTTTATTCGTGGATGAGATTCATCGGTTCAACAAGGGACAACAAGATTATTTACTGCCGTTTGTAGAAGATGGGACGATTATTTTAATCGGAGCAACAACGGAAAATCCTTACTTTGAAGTGAATGGGGCGCTGCTTTCAAGATCCAGTGTGTTTGAACTTCAGCCACTTGGCAAAGAGGACATTAAGGTATTGCTATTGCGTGCAGTGAATGATCGAGAAAAAGGTCTTGGAAGCTACGGGGCACAGATCGATGACGAAGCATTGGAGTTTTTGGCAGACATTGCAGGAGGAGATGCCAGAGCGGCGTTAAATGCGATTGAATTGGGAGTTTTGACCACGGAAAGAGGTGAAGATGGCATCATTCATATTACCTTGGACGTTGCCTCTGAATGTATACAGAAACGAGTTGTGCGCTATGATAAGACTGGTGACAATCATTATGATACCATCTCGGCGTTTATCAAAAGTATGAGAGGGTCAGATCCGGATGCGGCAGTATATTATTTGGCTAAGATGTTGTATGCGGGAGAAGATGTGAAATTCATTGCCAGAAGAATTATGATTTGTGCATCAGAGGATGTGGGAAATGCTGACCCGATGGCTCTTACTGTCGCAGTCAGTGCGGCCCAGGCAGTAGAGCGAGTAGGAATGCCAGAGTCGCAGATTATTCTGTCTCAAGCAGCATTGTACGTGGCGACGGCTCCAAAGAGTAATTCTGCATACAGCGCAATTTCCGCAGCTATGGAAAGTGTGAAGAACACAAAGACAACTGTCCCTGCACATCTGCAGGACGCACACTACAAGAGTTCAGCCAAATTAGGTCATGGTGTGGGGTATCTCTACGCACATAGTTATCCAAATCACTATGTGCAGCAGCAGTATTTGCCAGATGAAATCAAGGATGCTATTTTCTACGAGCCGGGAACCATGGGATATGAGCAGCAAATCGGAGCACATATGGAACACATAAAAGGAAATATCTAAAGAAAATGCTGCATCTATTTGCATAAAGTCTATTGTGTGTAGGTATCTTTTTTGATACTATGTAGAAAAGAGAGGGTGTGAAACGATGAATATTTGGATGTTTTTTCAAGAGAACAGCATCACGCTTACGTGGCTGGTTTTACTAATCATTCTGCTTGTTGTTGAGATTCTTACCGTTGGATTAACCTGTATCTGGGCAGCAGGCGGTGCTTTAGTGGCCATGCTTTTCAGCTTGCTAGGTGTATCGGTAGGATTGCAAATCATGGCATTTCTACTTGTGACGGCACTTTTGCTTTACTTTACAAGACCATTTGCTGTGAAGTTCATTAATGCAAAGCGGGAAGTGACCAATTATGAGAGGATTATTGGCAGAACAGTACAGATTGCTGAACGAGTGAGCAATATAGAACAGACTGGTATGGCAGTAGTTTCCGGTCAAGAGTGGACGGTAAGAGCAGAGCAGGAAAATGAAATATTTGAGGTCGGCGAGTTGGCGCAGGTGACCAATATTTCTGGTGTTAAGTTGATTGTGAAGAAGTACAAGGAGGATTAGGTATGGGATTTTTAGTTTTTGTGTTGCTTTTTATTATTCTTTTGGCTCTTTTGGTATCTTGTATCAAGATCGTGCCACAGGCAAAAGCATATGTAGTGGAGCGTCTTGGAGCATACCAGGAGACATGGGGCGTAGGACTTCACTTTAAAGTACCTATTATCGACCGCGTTGCAAGAAGGGTAGACTTGAAAGAACAGGTTGTTGATTTCGCACCACAGCCAGTTATTACAAAAGATAATGTAACAATGAGAATCGATACGGTTGTATTCTATCAGATTACAGATCCGAAGTTGTTCTGTTATGGTGTGGCAAATCCTATCATGGCAATCGAAAATCTAACAGCGACAACACTTCGTAATATCATCGGTGATTTAGAGCTTGACCAGACGCTTACGTCAAGAGAGACTATCAATACGAAGATGCGTGCATCTTTGGATGTTGCGACAGACCCTTGGGGAATTAAGGTAAATCGAGTAGAACTAAAGAATATTATTCCACCGGCAGCCATTCAAGATGCGATGGAAAAACAGATGAAAGCAGAGCGTGAGCGCCGTGAAGCAATCTTGATTGCAGAAGGTGAAAAGAAGTCTACAGTTCTGGTGGCAGAAGGTCAGAAAGAATCTGTAATCTTAAAAGCAGAAGCCGAGAAAGCAGCAGCAATTCTTCAGGCGGAAGCGGAAAAAGAGAAACGTATCAAGGAAGCAGAAGGTGAAGCTGAAGCTATCCTTAAAGTACAGCAGGCGAACGCAGATGGTATTCGTTTCTTGAAGGAAGCGGGAGCAGACGAAGCAGTATTGACGATGAAGAGTTTAGAGGCTTTCGCGAAAGCGGCAGATGGAAAAGCGACCAAGATTATTATTCCATCAGAAATACAAGGTCTGGCAGGGCTTGTGACAAGTCTCAAAGAAGTGGCAGATGATGAAGAGAGCCTTTCTTTCAAATAGAAGGGCACGTAATATAGAATAGAAGAGAGGGGGATTCGGTGAGAATCCCCCT
>CAZYCT010000021.1:0-25099 GCA_964646135.1 uncultured Coprococcus sp.
TTTTTTACGAGAAAAGATACAAAAGCAAGAATACATAATTGTTAAAAAGAAGAATATAATGAAATATCGAATGTCAAGGAGGATGCATAGGTGGTTCGTAAAAACAGATATTGTTTACTTGGATTGTTTTTGATTGGATTTGTGGGAGGAATCTTATATGCCAATTTGATTGGTGTGGCGTATCTTATGACAGAAGGGATTTTTCATGAATATTTTTTGAGCCAATATACGAATCAAGAAATTTTGAAGGAACAGTATTTTCTGTATTTAGTTCAGCAGAGATTGGCTCCGGTTGTGTTGCTTATGTTAGCTGGAATGACGAAGGCACGCAAAATTTTTGCTGATATATGCATGCTGTGGACAGGTTTTGCGGGAGGAATGTTGGCTGTTGCAGCAGTTATGCGTATGGGAATTGCTGGTATGGTTTATTATGCAGCAGCGATTTTGCCGCAGAGCGTATTCTATGTATTTGCATATTTGATATTGATTTGTTTTTTGATGGATTCAAAAAGGGCAAGGTGGAATATTTCAAAAAGCTTTATTGTGCTGCTGTCTTTGATAGCGGGAATTTTGACGGAAGTATATGTTAATCCACATGTAATGCACTGGGTTATGCGAATCGTAGGTTGACATTCGAGTAAATCTATGCTAACTTAAAAACACAAAACCTAGTAAAAAACTAGGAAATAAAATCGAACAAGAGGAGAACATAATGAAAAAGATCATATACTTGGATAATGCAGCGACAACAAAAATGGCATCAGAAGTTTTAACATCCATGCTGCCATATTTTCAAGAAGAATATGGAAATGCCTCTGCGATTTATAGCTTAGGGGCAAGAAATAAAGATGTAATTCAAAAACAAAGAGAAGAAATTGCTGCAGTGATTGGAGCGAAAACGAATGAAATTTATTTTACAGCAGGTGGTTCAGAAGCAGATAACTGGGCGTTGAAGGCGACAGCTGAAGCATATGCGAAGAAGGGAAAACATATCATTACAAGTAAGATAGAGCATCATGCAATTCTTCACACAGCAGAATATCTGGAAAAGCAAGGATTTGAGGTGACTTATCTGAATGTTGATGGAGATGGAATGATTTCTTTGGAAGAACTAAAGGAGGCAATCCGACCAGATACAATCCTTATTTCTGTTATGTTTGCTAATAATGAGATTGGAACATTAGAACCAATCAAAGAAATTGGAAAAATAGCAAGAGAGCATAATATTTTGTTTCATACAGATGCGGTTCAGGCGTTCGGACAAGTTCCTATTGATGTAGATGAATGCAACATTGATATGCTAAGCGCCAGTGCGCACAAACTAAATGGACCAAAAGGAATTGGTTTCCTCTATATCCGAAAAGGAGTGAAGATTCTCTCTTTGATTCATGGAGGTGCGCAAGAGAGAAGGCGTCGTGCTGGTACAGAAAATGTTCCAGCAATTGTAGGATTCGGAACTGCGGCGAAGATGGCGGCACAAAGTATGGAAAGAAGAGCTGCTTATGAAACAAAGTTGAGAGACTATTTGATCATGAGAGTTATGCAGGAAATTCCATATGCAAAATTAAACGGACACAGAGAAAAACGACTGCCGAACAATGCCAATTTTTCATTCGAATTCATAGAAGGAGAATCTATGCTGATCCTTCTAGACATGGCGGGAATCTGTGCTTCTAGTGGATCTGCATGTACGTCAGGTTCCTTAGATCCGTCTCATGTGCTGCTGGCAATTGGCCTTCCGCATGAAAAAGCGCATGGCTCCCTGCGCGTGACGTTAAGTGAAGAGACAACCCAGGAAGAAATTGATTATGTTGTGGATAAATTAAAAGAAATTGTGGAGCGACTTCGAAATATGTCACCGTTGTATGAAGATTTTATGAAAAAACAGAAGAAAAATACAGAAGAATAGTCTATAATGAACGAGAGGAAAAAAATATGTATTCAGCAAAAGTAATGGATCATTTTGAACATCCAAGAAATATGGGTGAAATTGAAAACGCCAGTGGTGTAGGAACTGTAGGAAATGCTAAATGTGGAGATATAATGAGAATATACTTGGATATTGACGACAATGGAATTATCCAAGATGTCAAATTCAAGACATTTGGCTGTGGAGCCGCTGTCGCTACAAGCAGCATGGCAACAGAGCTGGTGAAGGGAAAGAACATTGAAGAGGCAATGCAAGTGACGAACAAAGCTGTCATGGAGGCACTAGATGGATTGCCACCTGTAAAGGTACATTGTTCTTTGCTTGCAGAAGAAGCAATTCATGCAGCATTGTGGGATTATGCAGAAAAACACCACATTACGATTGAAGGTTTGGAAAAACCAAAATCAGATATTCATGAGGATGAAGAAGATGAAGATGAATATTAAAATGCGAGGAAAATAATGGAAAAGAAGAAAGTAGTAGTCGGATTGTCTGGTGGAGTGGACTCTTCTGTCGCAGCATATTTACTGAAAGAGCAGGGGTATGATGTAATAGGAGTTACCATGCAGATTTGGCAGGAAGAAGAGGTTTTTAAGCAAGAAGAAAACGGTGGGTGTTGTGGAATTTCAGCGGTGGAAGATGCCAGAAGAGTGGCTTCCATGCTTCAGATACCATACTATGTAATGAATTTCAGAAAGGAATTTCAGAAAGAAGTCATCGATTATTTTGTAAATGAATATCGCAATGGGCGAACACCGAATCCGTGTATTGCATGTAATCGATATGTGAAGTGGCAGGCACTTTTGAGTCGAAGTATGGAAATTGGCGCAGATTATATCGCAACTGGACATTATGCGCAGATTGATCATCTTCCGAACGGCAGATATGCCATTAAACATTCTGCTACGAAGACTAAAGATCAGACGTATGCACTTTATAATTTGACACAGGAGCAATTGAAAAGAACGTTGATGCCGGTTGGGGCATATACGAAAGATGAGATTCGCAAGATTGCAGAAAGTATTAATCTTCCGATTGCGAATAAGCCAGATAGTCAGGACATTTGTTTTGTTCCCGATGGAGATTATGCGTCATTTATTGAACATGAATGTAAATGTAAACTTCCAGAGGGAAACTTTGTGACATTAGATGGAAAAGTTTTAGGAAAACACAAAGGAATCATACACTATACAGTTGGACAAAGAAAAGGTCTTGGCATCGCTCTTGGATATCCAGCGTTTGTTCTGGAGATTCGACCAGAGACGAACGAAGTTGTCATAGGAACAAATGAAGATTCTATGACTTATGAGGTGCGAGCAAATAAATTAAATTTCATGTCAAGAGAGTCCATAGAGGATGGAATGAGAGTGTTTGCAAAAATTCGTTATAATCACAAGGGCGCATGGTGTAGTGTGAAACAGATCGGTGAAGATGAGATTCTCTGCACATTTGAAGAACCGCAACGAGCGGTGACGCCAGGACAGGCGCTTGTCATGTATGAGGGGGATTATGTGCTAGGCGGAGGCACGATTTGTTAGGAGGAACTATGAGAGCAGATTACCATGTACACACCATGTTCTCGAAAGATGCACATTCCTGTCCAGAAGAAATGATTGAAGCAGGAATTCAAAGAGGACTTCAGACAATCTGTATCACAGATCATATGGACAAGGATGTGATGATAAGAGGCGAAGAATTTATTTTTGAGGCGGAACCTTATTTTCAAAAGCTGCGGGAACTTCAAGAAATCTACAAAGAGAAGATAGAAGTTTTAATTGGTGTAGAAGTAGGAATGCAGCCACATTTGGCAGAGTACTTTAAGAAATATGTCGCAGAACATGATTTTGACTATGTGATTGGTTCTGTTCATATCATAAAGGGAGTAGACCCATATTATCCTGAGTATTTTGAAGGCAAAAGTGACACAGAAGGATTTCGGGAAATGTTGGATGAGACCATAGAAAATATCCAGATCTATGAGGATTTTGATTCCCTTGGACATCTGGATTATATTGTGCGATATGCTACAAACCGGGAGAAAGAATATTCTTATACAAAGTATCGAGAACAAATAGATGAAATTTTAAAATATTTGATTGAACATGGAAAGGGATTGGAAGTGAACAGCGCAGGATTAAAATACGGGCTTCCATTTGCACATCCTCATCCAGATGTTCTCAGACGCTATGTTGAACTGGGAGGAGAAATCATTACGATTGGCTCTGACGCACACAAGCCAGAGCATGTGGCATATGAATTTGAAAAAATCAAACTGCTTTTGCAGGCATGCGGCGTGAAATATTACACAAAATTCAAATCTAGAAAACCAATTTTTGAATTAGTATCATAGAAATACTGAATGAACTGTGAAAAAGGCAAAAGACTCTTGAAATTTTTGACACGATTTAGTACAATGATTAGGATTGATGAATCTTTAACAATGTTAAAGGTTTGTCAATGGTAAGGGTGTAATAATTTAAGCCTATAGGAGGATAAAGATATGGCAGTTAAAGTAGCAATTAATGGATTCGGACGTATCGGACGTCTTGCATTTAGACAGATGTTTGGAGCAGAAGGGTATGAGATCGTAGCAATCAACGATTTAACGTCTCCAAAGATGTTGGCACATTTGCTGAAATATGATTCTACACAGGGCAGATACGCATTATGCGATAAAGTAACAGCAGGCGAAGATTCTATCACAGTGGATGGAAAAGAAATCAAGATTTATGCAAAAGCAGATGCATCAGAACTTCCATGGGGAGAATTGGATGTGGATGTAGTTCTTGAATGTACTGGTTTCTATACATCAAAGGCAAAATCAGAAGCGCACATCAAAGCCGGTGCTAAAAATGTTATCATTTCAGCGCCAGCAGGAAATGATCTTCCAACCGTTGTTTACAATGTCAATCATGATGTGATTTCAAAGGATGACCATATCATCTCAGCAGCTTCTTGTACAACGAACTGTTTAGCTCCTATGGCAAAAGCATTGAATGATTTTGCGAAGATTAAATCAGGAATTATGTGTACCATCCATGCATACACGGGAGACCAGATGACACTTGACGGACCACAGAGAAAGGGTGATCTCAGAAGATCACGTGCAGCAGCTTGCAATATTGTTCCAAATAGCACAGGAGCTGCAAAAGCTATTGGTCTTGTTGTGCCAGAATTAAGTGGAAAATTAATTGGAGCTGCTCAGAGAGTTCCAACTCCAACAGGTTCATCGACAATGTTGATTGCAGTTGTAGAAGGAACTGTGACAGTAGATGAAGTTAATGCGGCTATGAAGGCAGCATCGAATGAATCTTTCGGATATAACACAGATGAGATCGTATCAAGTGATATTGTGGGAATGACATATGGTTCCTTGTTTGATGCAACACAGACAATGGTTATGCCGCTTGACAATGGAACAACACAGGTACAGGTTGTTTCTTGGTATGACAATGAGAATTCATACACAAGTCAGATGGTCAGAACAATCAAACATTTCGGTACATTACTCGGAAAATAATTTGAATTTTAAAAGGTTCGGTCTGAAGTTTTTAGACCGAGCCTATTTGCATATTACATAGAAGTATATGGAGGATATGAGGATGCTTAATAAAAAATCAGTAGATGATATCAATGTAAAAGGTATGAAAGTGCTAGTGCGATGTGATTTTAATGTTCCATTAAAGGATGGGAAGATTACAGATGAGAATCGTCTTGTGGCAGCGCTTCCAACAATTAAAAAGTTGATTACAGATGGAGGAAAGATCATTCTCTGTTCACATCTTGGAAAGCCAAAATGGGAACCAAAGCCAGAACTTTCGCTGGCTCCAGTTGCGGTTCGACTTTCAGAACTTCTTGGTCAAGAAGTAAAGTTTGCAGCTGATCCAGAAGTTGTTGGACCAAATGCAAAAGCAGCAGTAGAAGCAATGAATGAAGGAGAAGTGATTCTTCTGGAAAATACACGTTATCGCGCTGAGGAGACAAAAAATGGAGAACAATTTTCAAAAGAATTAGCTTCTCTGTGTGATGTATTTGTAAATGACGCATTCGGAACAGCACACCGTGCACATTGTTCGAATGTTGGAGTGACAGAATATGTTGATACAGCAGTGGTAGGATATTTGATGCAGAAAGAAATTGATTTCCTTGGAAATGCAGTGAATAATCCAGAAAGACCATTTATCGCAATTCTTGGAGGCGCAAAGGTGTCAAGTAAGATTTCAGTCATTGAAAATCTGCTTGAAAAAGTAGATACCCTGATTATTGGCGGAGGAATGTCTTACACGTTCAGCAAAGCACAAGGCGGAACAGTTGGGACATCTTTATTGGAAGAGGATTACTGCGAATATGCGTTGAACATGTTGAAAAAAGCAGAGGAAAAGGGCGTAAAATTGTTATTGCCAGTTGATACAGTGATTGCGGATGCATTTGATAATGATGCGCAGAAGAAAGTTGTGGATGCCAAGGAAATTCCAGACGGATGGATGGGACTTGATATTGGACCGAAAACAGCAGAGCTTTATGCAGAGGCAGTGAAGGAGGCCAAGACGGTTGTATGGAATGGTCCAATGGGAGCTTTTGAAATGCCTAATTTTGCAGCGGGAACAGAGGCAGTAGCAAAAGCGCTTGCTGCGACAGAAGCGGTGACAATCATTGGTGGCGGCGATAGTGCGGCAGCTGTAAATCAATTGGGATATGGTGATAAGATGACTCATATTTCTACAGGTGGAGGAGCTTCTTTGGAATTCTTGGAAGGAAAAGAATTGCCAGGAGTTGCAGCGGCAAACGATAAGTAAAAAGGGAGAATCAGAATCATGGCAAGAAGAAAAATCATTGCAGGTAACTGGAAGATGAACATGACACCGTCTCAGGCGGTTGATCTTGTCAATACATTGAAACCATTAGTGCAGACAGAGGAAGTGGACGTAGTATTTTGTGTGCCGGCAATTGATATTATCCCAGCAATGGAAGCAGCAAAAGGCAGCAATATTTCAATTGGCGCAGAAAATATGTATTTTGAGGACAAAGGAGCTTTCACAGGTGAGATTTCACCGGCGATGCTTGCTGATGCAGGTGTAAAATATGTTGTTCTTGGTCATTCAGAAAGAAGAGAATATTTTGCTGAGACAAATGAAACAGTCAATAAGAAAATGTTGAAAGCATTTGAATATGGAATCACACCGATTATGTGCTGCGGTGAGACTTTGACTCAGAGAGAGCAGGGAGTGACCATGGATTTTATTCGCCAGCAAGTCAAAATCGGATTTCAGCATGTAACAGCCGAGCAGGCGAAGACAGCAGTGATCGCGTATGAACCAATTTGGGCAATTGGCACAGGGATAACGGCAACCACAGAACAGGCACAGGAAGTCTGCAAAGCAATTCGAGCATGTATTGCGGAAATTTATGATGAAGCCACCGCGGAAGTGATTCGGATTCAATATGGTGGTTCGGTAAATGCGAAGACAGCTCCAGAACTTTTTGCACAGCCAGACATTGATGGTGGTTTGGTGGGTGGCGCTTCTTTGAAACCAGAATTTGGTCAAATTGTGAATTGGAAATAAGGAGATTGATAGAAATGAGCAAACGCCCAACGGTTTTAATGATTTTGGATGGATATGGATTGAATGAGAATCAACATGGAAATGCTGTCGCAAAGGCAAATACACCAGTAATGGATCGTTTGACGAGTGAATATCCATTTGTTCGTGGGAATGCGAGCGGGCTTGACGTAGGGCTTCCAGATGGACAGATGGGGAATTCAGAAGTTGGTCATCTAAATATGGGTGCTGGAAGAATTGTATATCAAGATTTAACCAAAATCACAAAAGCAATTCAGGATGGTGATTTTTTCGAAAATCCAGAACTTTTAAGAGCGTGTCAGAATGTGAAAGAACATGATTCGGCACTCCATCTATTTGGCCTGGTATCAGATGGCGGAGTGCACAGTCATATAGATCATGTCTATGGACTTTTGGAGCTTGCGAAACGACAGGGTCTTACTAAGGTTTATGTACATTGTTTCCTTGATGGAAGAGATACACCGCCTGCATCGGGCAAAGATTATGTACAGGGATTAGTAGATAAGATGGAAGTACTTGGTGTTGGAGAAGTAGCAAGTGTATCTGGACGTTATTATGCTATGGACCGTGATAACCGCTGGGAACGTGTGGAGAAAGCTTATAACGCTATGGTACATGGCGTAGGTGTGAAAGCAGAAGATGCAATTTGCGCGATTGCAGAATCGTATGAAAATAATGTGACAGATGAATTTATGCTTCCTACCGTAATTGTAAAAGATGGAAATCCAGTTGCGACAATTTCGGATTATGATTCCGTAATTTTCTTTAATTTTAGACCAGATAGAGCGCGAGAAATTACCAGAACTCTCTGTGCAGATGAGTTCGACGGATTTAAGCGTGAAAAACGCATTCAAACTACTTATGTGTGTTTTACAGAATATGATGTCACAATTCCAAACAAGACGGTTGCTTTTGAAAAGACAAAAATTGTCAACACATTAGGAGAATATCTTTCGAAATGTGGTCTTACGCAGGCGCGAATCGCGGAGACAGAAAAATATGCACATGTGACATTTTTCTTTAATGGAGGAATTGAAGAACCAAATTTGGGCGAAGATCGGATTTTGGTAGATTCTCCTAAAGTGGCAACATACGATATGAAACCAGAAATGAGTGCATATGAAGTTTGTAGTAAATTGGAGGATGCGATTCTGTCAGAGAAATACGATGTGATTATCATTAATTTTGCCAATCCAGATATGGTGGGACACACGGGAGTAGAGGAAGCAGCAATCAAGGCTGTAGAAGCTGTGGATGAATGCGTTGGAAGGGCTGTAGAAGCAATTAAGAAAGTGGATGGACAGATGTTTATTTGCGCGGATCACGGAAATGCAGAGCAATTGATTGACGAAGAGACGGGCGCGCCTTTCACTGCACATACCACAAATCAAGTGCCGTTTATTCTTGTAAATGCAGATGGATATGAATTGAGAGAAGGAGGGCGCTTAGCAGACATAGCACCAACACTTTTGGAACTGATGGGAATCGAACAGCCAAAGGAAATGAGCGGAACCTCATTGCTGATAAGAAAATAATAGAGAGTCTAAAGAACATGTAGAGAGCGTGAGACACCTTCAGAAGTTAGACTTTTTAAGCGTAGCAGTTTAGCTGCTACGCTATTTTTGTGCCGTCATGCAGTGAGAGCTTGAAAGAAAGTCCTATATGTGTAGTTATATGATTCTGGTTGGAAATTAAAAATGAATAAAAATAAAACCTAAAATTCAGAATTTGACTACAAAATGACAAAAATGAGGTTTAAAAAACATAAAAATGCAAGAAAGTGTTGACGAAACATCATTTTGAATATATACTGTCAACAGTAGATATTGGAGGCGTTGGAAATGACTGCATATAAGGATTTGAGCAAAGAAGAATTACTAGAATTGCATGATTCTTTAGAAAAGGAATTTGATGATATAAAGGTGAGAGGACTTAAGCTAGATATGTCGCGAGGAAAACCATCGCAGGCACAGTTGGATTTGTCGATGGGAATGATGGATGTTTTGTCAAGTGACACTAATCTTTTCTGTTCTGAAGGTGTAGACTGCAGAAATTATGGAGTGATTGATGGTATTGCAGAGGCAAAGCAATTATTTGCAGATATGATGGAAGTTCCAAAGGATAATATTATTATATTCGGGAACTCAAGTTTGAATGTGATGTATGATACAGTTGCAAGAGCAATGACACACGGAATTTTAGGCAGCACGCCTTGGGCGAAGCTTGACAAAGTAAAGTTCTTGTGCCCGGTTCCAGGATATGACAGACACTTTGCGATTACAGAATTTTTTGGAATTGAGATGATTCCGATTCCGATGACCAATGAAGGTCCAGATATGGATTTAGTAGAGCAGTATGTGGAGAATGATCCAGCGGTGAAAGGAATCTGGTGTATTCCGAAGTATTCGAATCCACAAGGTATCACATATTCAGATGAGACAGTGCATCGCTTTGCAAAGTTGAACCCGGCGGCAGAGGATTTTAGAATTTTCTGGGATAACGCTTATGGTATTCATCACTTGTATGAAGATAAGCAGGATTATCTGACGGAAATCTTTATGGAATGTAAAAGAGAAGGTCATCCAGATATGGTTTACAAATTTGGCTCAACTTCTAAGATTAGTTTTCCTGGATCAGGAATCGCAGCGATAGCGGGATCTGATGCAAATATGGCAGAGATTCGCAAGATGATGAGTGTTCAGACAATCGGGCATGATAAGTTGAATCAGTTGCGTCATGTGAAGTATTTTAAAAATATTCACGGCATGGTGATGCACATGAAAAAACATGCGGAAATACTGAGACCAAAATTTGAGACAGTCTTAACTTGTTTAGAAAATGAGCTTACAGGTCTTGAAATTGGTAGTTGGATTGAACCTAGAGGAGGATATTTTATTTCTTTTGACTCGATGGAAGGGTGCGCGAAAGCAATTGTAGCTAAAGCTAAAGAAGCGGGACTTATTATGACTCCTGCAGGAGCAACTTACCCGTACGGGTGTGACCCACATGACAGTAATATTCGTATTGCACCATCATTTCCAACACCAGAAGAGTTGGAGATAGCAACCAAAGTTTTTGTACTTAGCGTTAAATTAGTTAGTATTGAAAAAATTTTGGAAGCGTATAAGTAAGACGATGTACTGCTTTGTTCCCTTATAAATAACGTAAAATATGAGAGGCGTGGTATTTAAAATATCATGCCTCTCATATTTGTTTTATAAAATATTACATTTTGTTGTACGCTGTGGCAAGCATCAGTTTGATACGATTTAACTGATTTACCTCGCTTGCTCCAGGGTCATAATCGATTGCAACAATATTAGACTGCGGATATCTGCGGCGCAATTCTTTGATGACGCCTTTTCCAACCACATGATTTGGAAGGCAGGCAAATGGCTGTGTGCAGACAATATTAGGAGCGCCGCTGTGAATCAATTCGAGCATTTCTCCGGTCAAGAACCATCCTTCGCCAGTCTGGTTTCCAAGGGAGACGATTTCCTTTGCCATATTGGCTGTCTCTTCGATTCTTCCAGGTGCGGTGAATCGAGTACTATTTTTCAAAGCGTCAACAGCAGGTTTGCGGAACCATTCAATAAAGTCGATACCGAGGTTGCAGAGTTTTGCTGTTTTTTTGCTCTTGCCCAGATTTTCTGCTTTGAAATTCGAATTGTAAAAGCAATAGAGCAAAAAGTCAATTAAATCAGGTACAACAGCTTCTGCGCCTTCTTGTTCCAGAAGATCAACCAAGTGATTATTGGCAGCAGGCATGAATTTGACAAGAATTTCTCCGACGACGCCAACTCTAGGTTTTTTGATATCTAAAAGAGGCAGTGTATCAAAATCATGGATGATTTCCTGGCAAAGCTTTTTGAAGCGGTGTCTGCTTGGATACCCGTGTGATACAAAATCAATAGCTACTTTTTCCCATTTCTTATGTAATTCATTAGCCGAACCTGGGACAGCTTCATATGGACGAACGCGGTAAAGGCAGCGCATGAATACATCTCCTAATACGGCTCCATATGCAACTCTAAGTACCAAAGGCAATGTGAGTTTAAATCCCGGATTTCCTTCCAAACCACTCAAGTTCAAGGAAATGACAGGAATGTTCGGGTAGCCAGCTTTCTTGAGTGCGCGTCGGATGAAGCCTACGTAGTTAGAAGCACGACAGCCCCCGCCCGTTTGAGTCATAATAATTGCCAGTTTGTCTGTATCATATCGACCAGAGAGCACAGCTTCCATTACCTGACCGACTACCATCAAAGAAGGGTAGCATGCGTCATTATTTACATATTTCAATCCTATATTCACAGCATCTTTATTGTCGTTGCGCAAAAGTGCCAAATGGTAGCCCGCTTTTTGGAAGGCAGCTTCTAAGATATCAAAATGTATCGGTGACATCTGTGGACAAAGAATCGTATATTCCTTGCGCATTTCTTTTGTGAAAGACACCTTCTCAATCGAAGATGGCTGTATTGTTCTTGCTGTATTTTCACGTTCACGGACACGAATGGCAGCAATCAGTGAGCGGATTCGGATTCTGGCAGCTCCCAAGTTATTGACTTCATCAATCTTTAGAGAGGTGTAAATCTTGCCGGAACCAGTAAGAATATCAGAGACTGCATCTGTGGTGACAGCATCTAATCCACATCCGAAAGAGTTTAATTGGATCAAATCCAAATCATCGCGGGTTTTTACAAAGTTAGCAGCCGCATATAATCTAGAATGGTACATCCACTGATCCAGTACGATCAAAGGACGTTCTACTGGGTTCAAGTGTGAAATGGAATCCTCTGTGAGAACAGCGATACCGTAGCTGGTGATCAGCTCTGGAATACCGTGGTTCACTTCTGGGTCATAATGATATGGACGTCCGGCCAGTACGATACCTCTAGTGCCAGTTCTTTCCATATAGGCCAGTGTTTCTTCACCTTTTTTATAAATATCCTTGCGACAGGCATCTAATTCTTCGAAAGAAGCTTTCACAGCCACTTGGATTTCAGATTGGGTAATGCCTTTCTTCTGCCCGAATTCAGCTGTCAATACACGAACCAGTGCTTCTTCGTCGTTCAAAGTAATGAAAGGATTCAGAAATTCCACTTCGCCGGATACAATTGGTTCCATATTATTTTTAATATTTTCAGCATACGATGTTACAATTGGACAATTGTAGTGGTTGTCGGCGTCTGGAAATTCATTTCTTTCGTATGGAATACAAGGATAGAAAATGAAATCTACGCCTTCATTAATCAGCCATTGTACATGCCCGTGAGCCAGCTTCGCCGGATAACATTCGGATTCACTAGGGATTGATTCAATACCAAGTTCGTAAATCTGATGGGTAGAAGCTGGTGAAAGTACTACACGAAATCCGAGCTTTGTGAAAAATGTATACCAGAACGGATAGTTCTCATACATATTGAGGACACGAGGAATACCAACAGTTCCTCGCACAGCTTCTTCGCAAGAGAGCGGTGCATATCCAAAATAACGTTCATTTTTGTAGGCAAATAAATTCGGAATATCTGTGTTTGTTTTTTCTTTTCCAATGCCGCGTTCACAGCGGTTTCCTGAAATAAAACGACGTCCGCCACTGAATTTATTAATCGTTAGACGACAGTTGTTTGTGCAGCCGTGGCATTTGCTCATGGTTGTGCTGTATTCTAATGTGTTAATCTCATCGATGGAAAGCATGGTTGTCTGCTTACATTCTTTGAAACCATAGCGTTCACGAGCGATAAGTGCAGCGCCGAAAGCACCCATAATTCCGGCAATGTCAGGACGGATCGCATCACATCCTGCAATTTTCTCGAAACTTCGAAGGACAGCATCATTGTAGAATGTACCACCTTGTACAACGATTTTTTTACCTAATTCAGAAGCATCAGAAACTTTGATTACTTTAAAAAGTGCGTTTTTAATAACAGAGTAGGCAAGACCAGCTGAAATATCAGCCACAGATGCCCCTTCTTTTTGAGCTTGCTTTACTTTAGAGTTCATAAATACAGTGCAGCGTGTTCCAAGATCGATTGGATGCTTTGCAAATAAGGCTTCATGCGCAAAATCTTCTACAGAGTAGTTTAATGATTTTGCAAAAGTCTCAATGAAAGAACCGCATCCTGATGAGCAAGCTTCATTGAGCTGAACACTATCGACAGTCTGATTCTTAATCTTAATGCACTTCATATCTTGTCCGCCGATATCTAAGATGCAGTCTACAGACGGTTCAAAGTAAGCGGCAGCGTAGTAGTGGGCAACGGTCTCAACTTCGCCCTCGTCCAACAAAAGAGCTGCTTTAATCAGTGCTTCGCCGTATCCAGTAGAGCAAGAATGTACAATCTGCACTCCTTCTGGCAGATGTGAGTAGATCTCCTTGATTGCATTTAAGGTAGTGCCCAGCGGATCGCCGTCATTGTTGTGATAGAAAGAATAGAGCAATGTTCCATCTTCTCCGACAAGCGCAGCTTTTGTAGTGGTAGAACCAGCGTCAATTCCTAAGAAAGCCTTCCCTTTATAAGTGGAAAGATCAGCAACTGGGACTTGATGCTTTTTGTGACGGGTAATGAAACCGTCATAATCGTTGGAATCAGCAAAAAGCGGTTCCATTCGTTCTACTTCAAAATCAAGTTGAATGTGTGAAGAAAGCTTTTGCTGCAACTCTTGCAGAGTCGTAGGTGTGTCTAATTTTGAATTCTTGGCAGCCCCGACTGCAGCGAAGAGATGCGAATACTTCGGAATGATTGCATGTTCTTCATCTAGTTTTAAAGTGCGAATAAAAGCTTCCCGAAGTTCGGAAAGAAAATGTAGGGGTCCCCCTAAAAATGCCACGTGTCCACGAATTGGTTTTCCACAGGCAAGTCCGCTAATTGTCTGATTTACAACAGCCTGGAAAATAGATGCGGACAAGTCTTCTTTTGTAGCACCGTCATTAATAAGCGGCTGAATGTCTGATTTTGCGAACACACCACAGCGGGCAGCAATTGTATAAAGCGCCTTGTAGTTCTTGGCATATTCATTAAGTCCAGTGGCATCTGTTTGAAGTAAAGAAGCCATCTGGTCGATGAAAGAACCAGTTCCACCAGCGCAGATGCCGTTCATACGCTGTTCAATATTACCATTTTCAAAATAAATAATTTTTGCATCTTCACCGCCAAGCTCGATAGCAACGTCTGTCTGTGGAGCGTAATCTTGCAGCGCTGTAGAGACTGCGACTACCTCTTGGACGAATGGGATGCCAAGATGTTTTGCCAGGGCAAGTCCACCAGATCCTGTGATGACAGGAGATACTTTGATTGAACCTAATTTATGAAGTGCACGTCCTAATAAATCAGAAAGCGTTTCCTGAATATTAGCGAAATGTCTTTCATAATCCGAGAATAAAACATCCTTCTCCTCATTGAGGACGGCGACCTTTACTGTTGTAGATCCGATGTCGATGCCGAGAGTATGTAAATCATTGTGATTCATATGTGTTATTCACCTCATAACAAAAATATAACTTCATATAAATATGTATAATACATATTTTTTGCCTCAGTTTATCATTATATGTCACAACATATGGAAAAACAAGTAAAAAACTAGTAAAGATTCTGAAAGAAATCTAAACTTTAGGGATGGAATTGACAAAGTATTTGCCAAACGATAAAATATCAACAGTACTAGGAATTGGAGAATGATAAATGAATTGGTTGATGAAATTAGAGAGAAAATTTGGAAAATATGCGATTCAAAATCTTACGAAATATTTATTGGCATGTTATGCGGTTGGTTATGTGGTGAGCATTACAGTACCGAAACTGGCATATTATTTAACATTTGAACCAGCACTGATTTTCGAGGGACAGATCTGGAGAGTCATCAGCTGGGTAATCATACCGCCGACAGATGGAATTATCTATTTCATTTTCATGATGCTTTTATATTATTCGCTTGGAATGACATTAGAGCACATTTGGGGTGCATTTCGGTATAATTTATACATTTTTTCGGGGATGTTTTTTACGGTAGTAGGAGCATTTGCAGCTTATTTTCTTCTCAGCTTTCAAGTGGGAAGACCGATTGTTGGAATCGGGGCACTTGTAAGCACGTATTATATTAATTTGACGATTTTTCTTGCGTGTGCAGCAATCATGCCGGAATTAAAATTGTATTTATATGGCATACTTCCAGTGAAGATGAAATGGTTTGCAATTTTGGATGCAGTGCTGATAGGCGTAGATTTGGTAAATGGAAGCATAGTTACAAGAATTATTATCATAGCGTCTCTTTTGAATTTTATTCTCTTCTTTTTATCAAGTAGAAATGCACAGAGAATGAATCCAAAACAGGTAATAAGAAGAAAGAAATTTCAGCAGGAAGTGAAGCGTCCAGTTCAAGTATTTGAAAATGGCGCAAGACATAAGTGTGCCGTCTGTGGAAGAACGGAGTTGGATGATCCGAATCTGGAATTTCGCTATTGTTCAAAATGCAAAGGAAACCACGAGTATTGTAGTGACCACTTATTTACACATGAGCATGTAAAGTAGGGGAAAGGGGAAAAGAATGAAGAAGACAAAAATTATCTGCACCATGGGGCCGAACTCTAATGACCGAGAAGTGATGAGAAAACTAATTCAAAATGGTATGGATATTGCACGGTTTAATTTCTCGCACGGAGATTATGAGGAGCAGAAAGCCAGAATGGATATGCTCAAGGAACTTCGCGATGAGGAGAAGAAAACAACAGCGATTCTTCTAGACACCAAAGGCCCTGAGATTCGTACTGGAAGACTGGTCGATGGAAAGAAGGTTACACTTTCGGATGGCGATACCTTTGTGCTGACCACCGAAGAAGTGGAAGGAGATGCGTCTCGAGTTTCCATCACATATGCTGGACTTGTGAAGGATGTGACAATCGGCAAGCATGTGCTGATTGATGATGGATTGATTGAACTGGAAGTAGTCGATAAGAATGAGACGGACATTATTTGTAGGATTATAAATGGAGGAGAACTTGGGGAACGCAAAGGTGTGAATGTACCGAATGTTCAGACAAGATTGCCAGCATTGACAGACAAAGACAGGGAAGATATTACATTTGGGGTTTCACAGGGGATTGATTTCATTGCCGCTTCCTTTGTGCGCAATGCAGAATGTGTACTGGAAATCAAAGCGCTGTTAAAGAATTTAAATGCCCCATATATTCCGATTATTGCGAAGATAGAGAATGAAGAAGGAATACGAAATATTGATGAGATTATCCGTTCAGCAGATGGAATTATGGTAGCACGAGGAGATCTAGGTGTAGAGATTCCGGCTGAGGAAGTACCGTATATCCAGAAAATGTTGATTCAGAAATGTAATGACAATTACAAGCCGGTTATTACTGCGACGCAGATGTTAGATTCCATGATTCGCAATCCGCGTCCGACAAGAGCTGAGGTTACAGATGTGGCCAATGCCGTCTATGACGGAACAGATGCAGTTATGCTTTCTGGTGAGACTGCGCAAGGCAAATATCCTGTTGAGGCATTGAAAATGATGTGTCAGATTGTGGAAAATGCGGAAGCCCATCTTGATTATAATAGAATACAAGAGCAGAATAGTACAAAGCGTAAAAAAGGTATTTCAAGTGCACTTGGATATTCAGCAGTGACAACTGCAGATACATTGGAAGCGAAATGTTTGATTATTCCGACTGTGACGGGGGCAACTGCAAGAGTACTTTCGAAATTCCGTGCAAAGACTGAGATTTACGGAGTGTCTCCAAATGAAGAATCCCTTAGAAGGATGCAGATTTATTGGGGGGTTCGTCCAATGAAGTCGATTTTGTTCAAGACGACGGAAGACATTTGTACAGGCGCCATTGAACTGCTCAGTGCGAAGCAAATTATTGAAAGTGGAGATATCGTAGTGCTTACAGCGGGTATTCCATCTCCAAATATAAACAGTACAACCAAGGATGGCCTTAGTAATATGATGCGAATTGCAGTGGTGGAATAGGTATAATTACTGACAGTATCGAAAAAAAGTAAAAAAATGAAAAAAAACACTTGCGAAATAGAAAAAAATGTGATATTCTAATCTAGGTTCGCAAGAACGCCGGTGTGTCGGAATGGCAGACGAGGCAGACTCAAAATCTGTTGTGGGCAACCACGTGCGGGTTCAAGTCCCGCCGCCGGCATTGAAGACATGGTGGGAAATGCTGTATATACAACGTTTCTCACTATTTTTTTACCCATTTTGGGTATAGAATAAAAACGAGAGGAGCAGGACATGAGTAAAATTGTATTGATTGATGGACATAGTATTTTGAATAGAGCATTTTTTGGACTGCCGGATTTGACAAATGCAGAGGGGCTTCATACAAATGCAATCTATGGTTTCCTCAATATTATGTTTAAGATATTGGAAGAGGAAAAACCAGAATATCTTACTGTGGCATTTGATGTACATGCACCAACCTTTCGACATGAAATGTATGCGGAATATAAAGGCACGCGAAAGCCAATGGCAGAAGAGCTTCGCCAGCAGGTGCCGGTTATTAAGGAAGTTCTAGCTGCAATGGGAATTAAGATTCTAGAAAAAGCTGGATTGGAAGCTGACGATATTCTGGGAACTTTGTCAAGAAAGTGTGAAGCAGCTGGAATGGAAGTGGTAATTATTTCAGGAGACCGTGATTTGCTCCAGCTTGCAACAGAACACACTGAGATTCGTATTCCGAAGACCAAAAAGACTGGGACAGAAATTGAAAATTATTACGCCGCTGATGTGAAAGAAAAATATTTGGTATCACCTTTGGCGTTTATTGATGTAAAAGCCCTTATGGGAGATACTTCTGATAATATTCCAGGAGTGCCTGGAATAGGAGAAAAGACAGCGACGAAGATTATTGCAGAATATGGAACCATAGAAAATGCGTATGCACATGCAGCGGAATTAAAACCTCCTCGTGCAGCCAAGAATTTAGTAGAATTTTGGGAACAGGCAAAGATGAGTAAAACACTCGCCACGATTGAAGTGCATGCCGAGGTGGATTATAATCTGGAAGAAGCAAAGCTTGGAAATTTGTACACAAAAGAAGCGTATGAGTATTTTCAGCGTTTGCAGTTCAAGAATTTGCTGACCCGTTTTGACGTACAGACAGAAAATGAATTAGAAGATTATTTCAAAATAGTAAAGAACTTAAGTGAAGCGGAAGCTGTTTTTCAGAAGGCAAAGATGGCGGAGGTGGTGGGAATCTCTTTATATAAAGATACAGCTAGTGTTTTACCACTTTTTGTCAATGAAGTTGAGCTGACGGGAGCTGCAATTGCCTTTGATAAAAAGGAAATCTATTGTCTTTCTGTGGAAAATGGATTAAGTATGTCATGGATTGTTGATAAAATCGCAGAATTGGAAGAAAAAGTACCACAGATTTCGGTGTTTGAGCTGAAAGAGAAAATGCAGCATATTCGGTTCGCAAATGAGGAAAAGTGTTTTGATGCCACGATTGCGGCTTATCTGTTGAATCCATTAAAGAATGACTATACTTATGTGGACGTGGCACAAGAGCAGCTGCAGTTGCTCATAGATGAGAAGGTATCTGTAGAAATGAAGGCCTGCTATGAAGCCTACACTGCCTTTGCATCTTGTTCTGTTTTGGTAGATAAATTAAAAGAACAAGGCATGGAACAACTGTTTCGAGAAATTGAAATGCCCCTTGTATTTACCTTGTTTCGAATGGAGCAAGCAGGAGTCAAGGTGGAGGCAGAAGAGTTAAGAACATATGGGCAGCACCTTGGGGAACAAATTGTTATTTTAGAGAAAGAAATCTATGAGCTGGCTGGTGAAACATTTAATATTAATTCACCAAAACAGTTAGGAGTGGTGCTTTTTGAACACTTGTCTCTTCCGAATGGCAAGAAGACAAAGACAGGATATTCTACCGCGGCAGATGTATTGGAAAAATTAGCGCCAGACTATCCAATTGTATCAAAGATTTTAGAGTATCGTCAGCTCAGTAAGCTAAAATCAACGTACGCAGATGGACTTGCAGTATTTATCCGAGAAGATCATAGAATTCATGGTAAGTTTAATCAAACAATTACGGCGACAGGAAGAATCAGCAGTACAGAACCGAATCTGCAGAACATTCCAGTTCGTATGGAGCTAGGAAGATTGATCCGTAAAGTATTCATTCCAGAAGAGGGCTGTGTATTCTTGGATGCAGATTATTCTCAGATTGAGCTCCGTGTACTTGCACATTGCTCGGGAGATCAAGAACTGATTCAGGCATATAAAGAAGCACAGGATATTCATCGAATTACAGCTTCGCAGGTGTTTCACACGCCATTTGCAGAAGTGACAGATCTTCAGAGAAGAAATGCGAAAGCGGTCAATTTTGGGATTGTGTATGGAATCAGTTCCTTCGGACTAAGTCAGGACCTTAGTATTACACGAAAAGAAGCACAGGAATATATTGAACGGTATTTTGAAACTTATCCTGGAATCAAGAAGTTTTTGGATGATGCTGTGACACATGCGAAAGAAAATGGTTATGTGACAACACTTTTTGGAAGAAGAAGACCGATTCCAGAACTTTCTTCCAGCAATTTTATGCAAAGACAATTTGGAGAACGTATTGCGATGAATTCACCGATTCAAGGAACAGCAGCGGATATTATGAAGATTGCGATGATAAATGTTGACCGTGAATTGAGAAAGCGTAATTTAAAGTCCCGAATCGTTTTACAGGTTCACGACGAACTTTTGGTGGAGACACTGGAAGAAGAAATCGAAGAAGTAAAAGAAATTCTGAAACAAGGTATGGAGCAGGCTGCCTCACTTGAGGTGCCGCTAGAAGTGGATATGCATGTCGGAATGAATTGGTATGAGGCAAAATAGAGGCGAGTAAATGAGAACAATAGGGATTACTGGAGGAGTAGGTTCTGGAAAGAGCAAGGTACTAGAATATCTGAAAGAGAAGGAACATACCGTGGTATATCAGGCGGATTTGATTGCCCGTGAACTACAAATGCCAGGAAATGTGTGCTATGAGGACATCGTGCAGTATTTTGGCGAAGATATTCTGTTACCAACAGGAGAAATTAATCGTAGAGTATTGGCAGAACGTGTATTTCACGATGAGGATGAATTACATCGGCTCAATGAGCTTGTTCATCCGGCAGTAAACGAGCGGATAAAAGAGCTGATACAGATGGAAGAACAGATGGGGACAGAGAGATTTGTTTTAGAAGCTGCGCTTTTGACAGAACCCTTTTATCGGACAATTTTAGATGAAATCTGGTATGTCTACGCGAAAGAATCAGTTCGTGTGGAACGGTTGAAGCAATCTAGAAATTATACAGAAGAGAAGATTGCCAGCATGATGTGCGCACAGCCAAAAGAAGAAGAGTTTCGGGCGTGCAGTGACAGTGTAATTGATAATTCAATGGATTTTGAAAATACGATAAAACAGATAGATATCTTGCTTGATGAAGATAAGATATAGGAGTAGAGATGAGATTATGTAGTATTGCAAGTGGAAGCAGTGGGAATTGCATTTATGTTGGAAGTGAACAGACCCATCTGCTGATCGATACGGGGATTAGTAGAAAAAGGATAGAAGAAGGACTGAATGCGCTGGAACTTACGGGAGGAGATTTAAGCGGAATTCTAGTAACCCATGAACATGCGGATCATATTCAAGGTTTAGGAGTATTTTGCCGAAAATATGAGATTCCGATTTATGCGACCCGAGGAACTTTGGATGGAATCATAAGTTACAAAGGATTGGGGAAGATGCCGGAAGGGCTATATCATGAAATCAAGGCAGATCAAATGTTTACGCTCGGTGATTTGCAGATTAATCCATTTTCTATTTCACACGATGCCAACGAACCAACAGGATATCGTGTGGAACATGGAGCGAAGAAAGTAGCGGTGGCGACGGATTTGGGAAAATACGATGAATATATTGTTCGGAATCTGTGTGGATTGGACGCCCTTCTTCTGGAAGCCAATCATGATGTACATATGTTAGAAGTGGGACCGTATCCGTATCCGCTGAAGCAAAGGGTGCTAGGAGAGCGAGGGCATCTGTCGAACGAATTGTCAGGACGCTTACTCTGTGATGTTCTGCATGATCATTTGAAAAAAGTATTCTTGGGACATCTGAGTAAGGAAAATAATTATGAACAATTAGCGTATGAGACCGTGAAATTAGAGATTACATTGGGAGATAATCCGTATAAGGGTGAAGATATTCCAATTGCGGTGGCAAAGCGAGATTGTTTATCAGAAATTACAGAAATATAAAAGTACAGTCCCCAGTTGTAGTGTTGGGGACTGTTTTATAACAAACATAAAGATTGCGAATGTTCTTCTATAAATTCGGTATGGTATTTGTGTGTGACAACAGATTCATACAGATTAGAAGCTAGACAGTCTTTCTCCAAAAGAGTTTGGGCATCAAGAGAAAGGTTGCAATTACCAAGTTTGGTTATGATTGGTATGCGACTATGCATCTTAAATTCTTTTAAGATAGTACTGTCGTTTTTTTGAAAACCCAGAATTCGAGCATAGCAAGAATGGTTGTCAGACTTGATTTTGATCAAGTCTTCTTTTTTTATATCTAGAAGAATGTGCAAAAGTGCCCGGCTAACCCGACTGTAAGTCAATTCCTTGGTTTTTAGCAAATCGCAGAACTCGCTCCAGCTTAAAAATTGATTGCGGGTGTTAAGAATCCGATTTGCCAGTTCTTCGGAAACATCTGCGTAGCTACATAAGGTCTCTTTTGTTGCTGTCAAAAGTTTGCATTTTAAGAGTAATGAGAAATCATTGCACTCCACAGGTCCTTTGGAAGATAAGTATTCTTGCATATAGTAGAATGTAGAATCTGGCATATGGCTACGCAAGGAATTTACTTCGTTTGCAATGAGGGAATTCCGGATGGCAGAGGCAGAACTAAACTGTGAATGCAAATGACAGTCATGATAGTTTGCACCTCTTCTCGTGATCGTAAAAGGCCGGATGGTACTTTTGGTCTTGAGCAGTGCTTTTAAGTACTCAATTCCGAGTATATTATTTGGCTCATCTAAGATAGATGAAAGGGATTCGTCTTTTGTGTAGTCGGAAAAAGCCTGCCTGCGAGCTGCTGGAAAAGATAGCCCCTGGTGCAGGTAAGCTTGCAATAATGCCTGGTATTGGCTTGGCTCATCGACAAAAAAATGTGCAATTTGAAGGAGTTTATCGATTTCTCCAGTTTCACTTCCGAAACATAAAGCGTCGATGCAACCTAGTTGATTCAAAAGCGTGACGGCACCAAGTGCAAAATATTCTGCACTTGAGCAGGCATACGAAACAGGAAGTTCCAAGACAACAGAAGCTCCTTCTGTAAGTGCCATCTTAGCACGCAAATGCTTTGGGAAGATAGCGGGCTCTCCTCGCTGCACGAAATCGCCGCTCATGACAATCACTGCAGCGTCACAATTTGTAATTTTTAATGCCTCTTTTAAGTGGAAGGCATGTCCACTATGAAAAGGATTATATTCAGCAATGATTCCAAGAATTTTCATTTTTCAGTAAAGAATCTCCTTGTATATTATTTTTGAAAAGATTATACTATAAATGATGAGATTTAGCAAAAAAATCTATAAGTAAAATTTAAAATGACAAAAGGAGGAAGCCAAGATGGAATACGAGATGATTTTGGAACTCCTGGAGACCAGGAAGTATAAAATATTAAAAGATGTTCTGGAAAATTACTATCCTGTAGATATAGCAGAATTTATGGAAGAACTTGATGAAAAACAGGTTCTTATTCTTTTCCGTCTTTTAGACAAAGATAATGCGGCTGAGACATTCTCATATATGAACAGTGATGTACGTGAGACACTGATCAATGCGTTGACGGATTCTGAGTTGGAAGAGGTCATGGAAGAGATGTACCTCGATGACGTGGCTGACGTAGTAGGGGAACTTCCGGCGAATGTAGTTGACCGTTTACTGATGGCGACAGATGAAGAAACAAGGCAGCAGATCAATGCCTTACTAAAATACCCAGATAATAGTGCCGGCAGTGTCATGAACGTAGAGTATATCGGTCTGCGCCCGGATATGACGGTAGAAGAGGCGATTTTAAAGATTCGTCAGGTCGGTATTAATAAGGAAACGATTTATACATGTTATGTGACAGATAAGCGAAAACTGATCGGCGTGGTGGATGTGAAAGATCTGCTGACCAACAGTGATACGCGTACCATGGAAGAAATCATGGATACGAATGTCCTCTATGCACATACCCTGGATGACCAGGAAGATGTGGCTCAGATGATTAATAAATACGGTCTTGTAGCAATCCCTATTGTGGATACAGAGGGATACTTAGTCGGAATTGTAACAGTAGACGATGCTATGGAAGTCTTGCAGGATGAGACAACCGAAGATATGAGCATGATGGCTGGTATTATCAATCCGGCTGAGGACACTTATTTTGGTACCAGTGCATTTGCTCACGCCAAGAGCCGAAGTGTGTGGTTGATCTTTCTGATGTTGTCCGCTACATTTAGCGGATTAGTGTTGGATCATTATTCGCCAGTGATTTTGGCAATGCCGGTGTTAAATGCATTCGTGCCGATGCTTACTGGAACAGGCGGTAACTGTGGTTCTCAGAGTTCTACTTTGATTATTCGTGGACTTACTGTCGGTGAGATAGAGTTTAAAGATATTTTTAGAGTAATTTTAAAGGAAATCAGAGTTGCAGCTTTGGTAGGTGTGTTCCTTGCAATTATCAATGGAATAAGAGTAGTCATTATGTATCAAGGAAAAGTGGATAATGCGTTCCTTTTAGCAGCAGTACTTGGAGCTACTTTGATTTGTACGATCATTATGGCAAAGGTTGTGGGTTGTACACTGCCTTTGATTGCTGAGAAAATTGGACTTGATCCGGCGATTATGGCGGCGCCGCTTATTACGACGATCGTAGATACAGGGACAACATTGGTATATTTTACAATTGTCTGTCACGTTTTTAATTTGACAGTGTAGAAAAGATTGTTAAAAACGTAACAATTATTGTGCGTTGTGCTTTCTTGAGATATAATGTGAATATATATGGGCTATATTGAAAACAAATGAAGTAAAGCCTCGAAGGGAGAATTAGACCAATGAATGTATTAGTAATTAACTGTGGAAGTTCATCATTGAAATTCCAGCTTATCAACTCAGAAACAGAAGCTGTATTAGCAAAAGGATTGTGCGAAAGAATCGGTATCGATGGAAGATTAACATACCAGCCAGAAGGTGGAGAAAAAGAAGTAAATAATCTTGCAATGCCAACACATACAGAAGCAATCCAGTTCGTAATCGATGCTCTTACAAATGAAAAAACTGGAGTTGTTAAGAGCCTTGATGAAATCGGAGCAGTAGGACATCGTGTAGTACATGGTGGAGAAAAATTCACATCTTCTGTAGTAGTTACACCAGAAGTAAAAGCAGGTATCGAAGAATGTAATGACCTTGCACCACTTCACAACCCAGCTAACCTTATCGGTATTACAACATGTGAAAACTTAATGCCTGGAAAACCACAGGTAGCAGTATTCGACACAGCATTCCATCAGAC
>CAZYCT010000022.1:0-24869 GCA_964646135.1 uncultured Coprococcus sp.
GAATATAAATTTATAAAATTGAAAGAGGAAAAAGTATGTTAGACATTTTAATTGCAATTGTTTTAGGTATTGTGGAAGGAATTACAGAATGGCTGCCGGTAAGCAGCACAGGACATATGATTCTTGTAGAAGAATTTTTGCATATGTCAACAAGCAAAGAATTCAATTCCATGTTCAATGTTGTGATACAGTTAGGCGCGATTATGGCCGTTGTTGTCCTGTATTTTGAAAAGTTGAATCCTTTTTCGAGTCGCAAGAGCGCAAAGCAGAGACGTCTTACCATTAATTTATGGTGCAAGATCATAGTGGCGATTTTGCCAGCAATGGTAATCGGACTTTTGTTTGATGACATTTTAGATAAATATTTATATAATTATGTTGTAGTGGCATTGATGTTAATTGTGTATGGTGTATTTTTTATCATTATAGAACGACGAAATAAGGAGATGCAGCCACACATAACGAAATTGTCGCAGCTGCCATATTCTACTGCATTAGGCATAGGATTTTTTCAAGTGTTGGCTATGATTCCGGGAACATCGCGTTCAGGCGCAACGATTCTAGGCGCATTGATGCTGGGAACATCAAGATATGTAGCAACAGAATTTACATTTTACTTGGCGATACCAGTTATGTTTGGAGCCAGTGCACTTAAGATGGTGAAATTTGGATTCCATTATACATTGTTAGAAGTGGCAATTCTGCTGGTTGGATGTATTGTTGCATTTGTGGTGTCCATTATTGCAATTAAATTTTTGTTGTCTTACATTAAGAAAAATGACTTCACTGCGTTCGGCTATTATCGTATTGTTTTAGGTGTCATTGTGTTAGTTTATTTTGCAATTTGCGGATAAGAGTATAAAATGAATAAAAAGTGGTTATTTATGCAGAAAAAATGTATAAATAGCCACTTGCTTTTTTGTGAAAACGTGATAGAATGAAACATGTATTTTTATACAGTATGATTTTATAGAAAATGGAGGATTTGTAGTATGAAAAAAGTAGTAAGCTTAGTATTGGCAGCTGTTTGCACACTTTCGTTGGCAGCTTGCGGAGGAAATGATGCAGAAAAGGTAACTGCAAAACTGATTGATTATGAATTGACATCGGAAGAATATGCATTTGGTGTGGATAAAACACAGGCAGATCTTTTAGAAGAGGTAAATGCATTTATTGCAGAAATTAAAGAAAATGGAACATTAGACGAAATCTGTGACAGATATTTTGGAGATGGTGAACCAGTAGCAGTAGAATCAGCAAAATTAGATGAATCGAAAGATCAGCTCGTCGTTGCAACAAATGCGGCATTTGAACCATTTGAATACACAAAAGGTGACAAATATTATGGAATTGATATGGAAATTGCTGCTTTGTTAGCTGAAAAGCTTGGAAAAGAATTAGTTATTAATAATATGGATTTTGATGCAGTGTGTCTCTCAGTAGGACAGCAGAAATGTGATATCGCTATGGCTGGTCTTACAATCAATGAAGAGAGAGAAGAATATGTAACATTTACAGATTCTTATTATGCGGCTTCACAGAAATTGATCGTGCCAAGTACAAATACAGATTTTGATGGTTGCAAAAATGCAGATGATGTTGTTGCAGTTTTAAATAAGGCGTCAGAAAGTGATAAAACAGGAGTACAGGCAGGAACAACAGGACAGTATTATGTTGAAGGCGATGCTGATTGGGGATTCGATGGACTTCCAATGCAATGTGTAACATATAAGAGTGGATCACTTGCGGTTCAGGATATGTTGAACGGAAATATTCAGTTCGTGATTATCGATGCAGCACCAGCAGCAGCAATTACAGAAGCGATCAATGCTGTTCAATAGGTAGAGAGAAAAAGGATTGAGAAACAATGGGTAATTTTGAACAAAAAGTAAAAATATTTACAGAAATATTCTGGCAGGAGAATGGTTATGTAAAGGTAGTAGAAGGATTGCAGAATACACTTCTGATCGCTATCACAGGCTTGCTCATAGGTATCGTAATCGGTACATTGATTGCAACTGTGAGAGTGATTCCTAAATACAAAGTGTTGCCAAGAGTGTTGAATTCTGTATGCAGTTTGTATGTCGCATTGTTCAGAGGGACTCCGATGGTAGTGCAGCTTCTTGTGTTTTACTATGTACTTCTCCCGATTATTGGCCTTAAGATTACTGGTGTTCAAGTTGCCATGTTAGTATTCGGATTAAATAGTGGAGCTTATATTTCGGAGATTATGCGAAGTGGTATTCAGTCGGTTGATCCAGGACAGATGGAAGCTGGACGAGCAGTTGGACTGAGTTTCGGAACCAGTATGATTAAGATTGTTATTCCACAGGCTGTGAAAAATATTCTTCCAACACTGGGAAATGAATTTATCTCATTGATTAAAGAAACTTCAGTTGTGAGCTTTGTAGGAGCGGCAGATCTTTACGTCGCATTTAACTACATAGGAAGCAACAGCTACGAGTTTATGGTGCCGTATCTTGTAATGGCGGTCATCTACATTGCACTTGTGCTTGTGATTTCTTTATTGATCAAAGTGATGGAAAGGAGCCTGAAGAAGAGTGATAGACGTAATTAATCTCAAGAAAAGTTTTGGCAATACAGAAGTGTTGAAGGACATCAATATTACGATCAATAAAGGTGACATTGTGGCGGTTATTGGACCTTCTGGATCGGGGAAAAGCACATTTTTGCGCTGCCTGAATTGTATGGAAGATCCGACTGGTGGCAGTATTATCTTTAATGGTGTTGATATCGCAGATATGAGTGTAGACATCAATGAACATAGACGCCATATGGGAATGGTTTTTCAGCATTTTAATTTGTTTAATAATAAGACTGTTTTAGAAAATATCATGCTTGCACCGGTACATGTCCAGTGTCAGGATTTAAAAAGAGCGAAACGCGCAAATCTGTTTAAAAAAGAAAAAATGCCAATCGAAAAGACAAAACAGCAGATTAAGGCAGAAGCAAAAGAGCAGGCGATGGCTCTTTTGAAAAGAATAGGGTTGGAAGACAAAGCGAATGTTTATCCAGCAACACTTTCAGGGGGACAAAAGCAGCGTATCGCGATTGTGCGTTCACTTGCAATGAACCCAGATGTAATCTTGTTCGATGAACCTACTTCAGCATTGGATCCAGAGATGGTAGGAGAAGTTTTGGAACTTATGAAAGAACTTGCCAGAGAAGGTATGACAATGGTCGTAGTAACCCACGAGATGGGATTTGCAAAAGAGGTTGCAAATAGAGTGGTATTTATCGATGAAGGAAAAATCAAAGAAGAGAATAATCCGAAAGAATTTTTTGAAAATCCAAAAGATGAGAGATTGAAGGATTTCTTGTCAAAAGTATTATAAGAAGAGGCTGCCTGACGAAGGCAGCCTTTTTTATAATATTAAGTGTGATCATGCAAATAAGAAAGTATGAAGGTAATCTGTGATTGGTAGTCCTCACAGTCGCTATGCATAATCGAAAGAGCCTTTTTTATTTTGTTCAAGACGGTGTTTCGATGCATATAAATGGCAGTTGAAGTATGATTAACATTTCGTCCATTTTTTAAATACTCAATAAAGATTTCACATAAATTAGAGTTGTTTTCTTCATCATACTGTTTTAACAAATAGTATTGTGGAGACTTTACTAATTCAAAAGAATCATTCTTTAATTTGTCGAGAAGATAACGCAAGGTAACATCTTCGAAATAAAGGAACGAATTGGTTGTCGTAGGTGACAGTTTAAAAACCTCATTGGACTGTTTCAATGCAATTGGTAAATCCATCAATGAAAAAAACACATTGCTGATTCCGCAGGTAAAATCATGATTTCTAAAAAGATTTCGGAAAGTCACCTCTTCTTCTTGGTTGAAAAAATAATGATTATAGCCAAGTTTTACATTGGTTTTTAAGATGTAAAGCTGGTTGTCATAGACAAATGGTTTGAGCGAGGAAAAACTATTGCGTAAACTCCAACTCAAAAAAGAGTATGGAAGCTCTGACTTATTTGTATATGTGAGTTTTGCTAACATAAAACAATCGTTCATTGTAAGTCCTGGAATGAATGTAAGTTGATCTGCGAATTGTGTTTGCGAAATCGTTGGATTTTCTATAATATCTGTCAACAGAAGCTCATAATTTTCCAGGGAAAATCGATTCATATAACGCTTTTGCTGAAAAAATAGTTCTAGATTTTCGGCAACCATATTCATAAGATACAGGTAGTTTGTTTTAGGGTGAATCCGATTTTGAAAAATCAGAGCATATCCAGCTACTTGATTATTTGACATAAAGCGATACATCATACTGTAATAACAATCATGAGTAGTGAGGCAGTAGTAATTAATCATAGGATTGTCAGCATTTTCTGAAGTAGACAATAGTCGGTCCTGCCGAAGTTTTGTCATGACTTGTGGTGTCACATAGCCGGCAGTTAAAATACTTTCCATAATCGGATCATGGCAATCTGGGGTCTCGTAATACCCAAGTAACGAGAAATTGCTGTCTAGTACAACCATTGGGTGTGATAAAATGTGGCTTGAAAGATTCAGCAGTTCTTGCATGCTACTGTTTCGAAGCAGTGCAAGATGAAGGTTTTTATCCCATATATCAAAATCATGGAAAATATTCAACAGATGATTAAATATTTCAACAAATGAGTGTTCTGTATATAAAAGCACTAATGAGAGTGTAGAATCAAAATCATCAATATGACAGGTGGAATCACTGCACACACAGAAAAATGTATGATTTTTATGAAGCTGAAAAGCGTGAAGTTTATCAGCATTTTCCAATAATTGTTCGGGTGTCACAATGTATATATTTTTATAAGAATCTTCCATAGCAGAAAACATAGAGTTCATATCAAAGAGCTTGACTGCATTGAATGTCTCTGATAAACTTAGATTTTGTGTTTCATAATTACTGTTAGAAGCGAGCCGATATAATAAAACGTTTAGTGTAATTTGCATATTTTGGTCCTCAAATCATTGAATATTTCTTTTATTCTATCACAGTTTGTCATTTCCTACACTAAAAAAATGTGCAATGAGCACAAATATTGCCAATTTAAATGTTTGTTTTGACACACATTGTTATAGAAAAATATATTAAAATGATAAAACATATAGATGAACCAAATTATTAATGTGGAGGTATACTAATTTATGAATTTTTATTCACCGGCTGAAGTGGCCAAAAATTATTTGAGTATAGGAAAGAAGAAGGTTGAAACACCAGTAAGTAAGATGTTTTTACTTGGAATTTTGGCTGGAGCGTTTATCGCTATGGCAGGGATTTCTAGCACAACGATTGCAGTTTCTATTGAAGCGGCATCCGTTGCAAAATTCGTTGGTGCAGCAGTTTTCCCGGGAGGACTTGCGATGGTTCTTCTGGCTGGAAGTGAGCTGTTTACAGGAAATAATCTGCTTGTGATTCCACTGCTTGAAAAAGAAATTACACTTGCAGGAATGTTGAAAAACTGGGTAGTTGTTTATCTTGGAAATTTAGTGGGCTGCGCCTTGGTTGCAGCAGGAGTAGTGTTTGGACATAGTCCAGCATTATTTGGGAATAAGCTAGCAGTTTCCATTATTTCTACAGCAGTAGCAAAATCTTCTATGCCATTTTCAGATGCTTTGATTCGTGGTATTCTCTGTAATTTCCTTGTTTGTACAGCAGTATGGATTTCATTTGCTGCAAAGGATGTTGCAGGTAAGATTCTTGGAATTTTCTTTCCAATCATGATGTTTGTGGGCTGTGGATTTGAGCACAGTATTGCAAACATGTATTATTTTAGCGCTGGAATTTTTGCAAAGAGTGTTCCAGAGTTCCAGGCAGCAGCAATAGAAGCTGGTGTTGATCTTAGCTCAGTTACAGTGGGCAGTATGTTTGCTGGTAATTTACTTCCAGTTACCCTGGGGAATATTATAGGCGGCGCTGTTTGTGTAGGCTGTGCATATTGGTTCATATATCTTAAAAAAACAGATAAATAACAAAAGAAGGGATGAGTAAAAAAATGGGTAAGATTTATCTTGCGGACACAAAAAGTGCGGATAAGAGAGTAGAACATTTTCTTGCAAAATATTCTAGCAAAGTAAGTGTTTACGCACCAGGAACGTGTCCAATCAATATTCAGTTGTCTTTGCTTCAGGCTTCTAGAAGCCAGACATGTGGAAAATGTGTCCCATGTAGAGATGGACTGAGACAGTTAGAAAAAATGCTTGTGCGTGTATTGAGAGGACATGCGACAATCGAAATTTTGGATGAAATCAGAGAACTTGCGGAAATGATTCGCGATTCTGCAGATTGTGCGATTGGATATCAGGCAGCAGCAGAAGTGTTAGAAGGTCTTGAGGTTTTCAAAGAGGAATATATTGGATATATTGAGAAGGGCGAATGTCCAGGAAACACAGGAAAACAGATTCCATGTGTTACAATGTGCCCTGCACATGTAGATATTCCAGGATATATCGCACATGTAGCAGAAGGAAATTATGCAGATGCGATTAATTTGATCAGAAGAGATAATCCGCTTCCAACAGCATGTGCAATGATCTGTGAGCATCCTTGTGAAGAACGTTGCAGAAGAAGTTTGATTGATGCGCCACTTAATATTCGTGGTATCAAGAAATATGCGGTAGATCAGATTGCAGCAGATCAGGTAGAAGTTCCAAAGGCAAATCCGTCTACTGGCAAACATGTTGCTATTATTGGTGGTGGTCCATGTGGTATGACAGCAGCATATTTCTTATCACTTATGGGACATAAAGTAACAGTGTACGAAGAAAAGGAACGCCTTGGTGGTATGCTCATGTATGGTATTCCAAACTATCGTTTCCCAAAAGACAGAATGGATGAAGATTTTAATGCAATCCTTTCTACTGGAAATATTGAAGTTATATACAACACATGTGTAGGAAAAGATATTTCAATTGAAGAAGTACATAAAAATCATGATGCAATGTTCGTGGCAATTGGAGCCCAGGTTGGTAAAAAACTTCGCTTAGATGGAATCAATGCAAATAATGTATTCTCAGCAGTAGAGATGCTTGATGGAATCGGACATGACAAAAAGCCAGATTATACAGGAAAGACTGTAGCTGTTATCGGTGGTGGTAACGTTGCAATGGATGCGGCAAGAAGTGCACTTCGCTGTGGAGCAGAAGATGTCCGTATTGTATATAGAAGACGTCAAGAAGATATGACAGCGCTTGTGACAGAAATTGAATCTGCAGTAATGGAAGGTATTGAATTGATGACTCTTCAGGCACCAGTTCGTATCGAGACAAATGAGAACAATGATTGTACCGCGCTTTGGGTACAGCCACAGATGATTGGACCATATCGTGGAGATAGACCAGCACCATTGAATGCAGAATCGAAACCAGAAGAAAGAATTCCATGTGACGTAGTTCTTATCGCAGTTGGACAGGATATTGTAAGTGCACCATTTGAAGAGTTTGGTATGCCAGCAGAGTGGAAGATCTTCAAGGCAAACCTTGATACTTCAGTAGAAGGAATGCCGGGAGTGTTCGTTGGTGGTGACTGTGCAACAGGACCTTCGACAGCAATCCGTGCGATTGCAGGAGGAAAAGTTGCAGCAAATGCAATTGATGAATATCTGGGATATCACCACAAATTAAATTGTGGTGTTGAAGCGCCAGAAGCAAGACCAAACAATCGTATCCCAACAGGTCGTGTGAATATTCAGGAACGTCCAGCGTATATTCGTAAGAAAGACTTTGAACATGTAGAATGTCCAATGACACCAGAAGAAGCAAGACAAGAATGTTCAAGATGCTTGCGCTGTGATGTATTCGGATGCGGAAAATTGGTAAGTGCAGAAGAACAATAAAGGGTTATTTGCATTGTAATTGAAAGATATATTTTGGAGGAAAAAGATGCGTTTATTAATTGATGGAAAAAATGTAGAAGCAGCAGAAGGCATGACCATTCTTCAGGCTGCACGTTCTGCTGGTATCGAAATTCCTACTCTTTGTTACTTGGAAGGCGTTAGTGACATTGGCTCATGTCGTCTCTGCGTTGTTGAAGTAGAAGGAAATGATAATCTTGTTACTTCTTGTAATACAAAAGTAAAAGATGAAATGGTAGTATATACACGTTCAGAACGTGTTGTAAAAGCAAGACAGACTGTTTTAAGATTGTTGTTGTCTGAACATAATAAAGAATGTTTTAGTTGTGAAGGAAATGGACATTGTGATTTGCAGAGATACTGTAATGAATATGAAATTGACACAACACCATATGAAGGTGGAAGACACAAACTTGGGCATAAGAAGGTAGATGATCATCCATTCTTATCATATGATCCTAGCAAATGTATCCATTGCCAGCGCTGTGTAATGACATGTGCGCATGCAACTGGAAGACATGCAATCGAACTTGGAAAATCAGGTGCATTCACATTTATTAATGTGCCGTTTGGATTGAACTGGAAGAGCTCATTGTGCGAATCTTGTGGTAACTGTGCGCAGGCATGTCCAACAGGTGCATTGGTAGAAAAACGCCAAAAAGCATATCGCCCATGGGAAGTAAAACGTGTGCGTACAACATGTCCACACTGTGCGACAGGATGTCAGATGGATTTGATTGTTAAAAACGGAAAAATCGTTGACTGTGAAGGCGCAGACGGTCCTTCGAACCGCGGTCTTCTCTGTGTAAAAGGTCGTAGTGGATCGTTTGATTTTGTGGATTGTGATGAAAGAATCCGCTACCCACTGATCAAAAATAAAGAGACAGGTGAATTTGAACGCGCTACATGGGATGAAGCACTTGACCTTGTGGCATCAAAGTTTACAGAAATCAGAGATAATTTTGGAGGTGAGGCACTGGCCGGTTTTGCTTGCTCACGTTCATGTAATGAAGATATTTATATGCTTCAGAAGATGGTACGTACAGCATTTAAGAGCAATAATACCGATAACTGTGCCCGTGTCTGACATGCTCCTACAGTTGCAGGTCTTGCAACTACGTTAGGCTCAGGAGCCATGACAAACACGATTGCAGATATCACTCGTGAGTCAGATGCAATCCTCTTAGTAGGATCTAACCCAGAACATGCACATCCAGTTATCGGTATGCAGGTTCGTCAGGCAGTACAGCGCGGAGCAAAATTGATCGTTGTTGATCCACGTGATATTGACCTGGCTAAAAATGCAGATATACATTTGAAATTAAAACCAGGAACAAACGTAGCGCTTGTGAATGGTATGATGAATATTATCATCAACGAAGGTCTTGCAGATGAAAAATTCATTGCAGAGCGTACAGAGAATTTCGAAGAATTAAAAGAAATAGTTAAAGATTACACACCAGAAAAAGTTGCAGAAATTTGTGGTATCGATGTGGACATGCTTCGTGAAGCTGCAAGAGTATATGCAACAGTGGATAAAGCGCCGATTATGTACTGTTTGGGTGTAACAGAACATCATACAGGTACAGAAGGTGTAATGTCACTTTCTAACTTAGCAATGCTTGTTGGTAAGATTGGACGTCCTGGATGTGGTGTAAACCCAATCCGTGGTCAGAACAACGTACAGGGAGCATGTGATATGGGAGCATCTCCAAATCAGTTCACTGGTTACCAGAACATTGACAAAGAAGGCGTTTTGGATAAATTTGAAAAAGCATGGAATACGAACTTAAATCCAAAGATTGGTACAAAAGCAACAGATTGCTTCCCGAAAATGTTGACAGGAGAAATCAAAGGTCTGTTTATCTTCGGAGAAGATCCAGTGAGAACAGATCCGAATACACATCATGTAATTAAGTGTCTCGAAGCGTTGGATTTCTTTGTAATCGATGAACTCTTCATGACAGAGACTGCAAAACTTGCAGATGTTATTCTTCCAGGTATTTCATACGCTGAAAAAGAAGGTACATTCTCTAACACAGAACGTCGTGTACAGCGTGTAAGAAAGGCTGTTACAATCGAAGGTGAAGCAAAAGAAGATACATGGATCTTCACAGAAATCATGAATCGTATGGGATATCCACAGCCTCATCTTACAGCAGCAGAAATCATGGATGAGATTGCATCAGTGACACCATCATTTGCAGGAATCAGTCATGCTCGTCTTGATTCAGAAGAAATTGGCGGACGTGGAATTCAGTGGCCATGTCCATCGGCAGATCACCCAGGAACACCAATCATGCATGTTGGTAAATTCGCAAGAGGACTTGGCTATTTCAGACCAGCAAAATATATGGAATCAGCAGAGCTTCCAGATAGTGAATATCCATTGCTCATGATGACTGGACGTATCTTGTACCATTACAATGCATGTGCGATGACAGATAAGACAGCAGGAATTAACGAAATCGCTAATTCAAACTTTATTGAAATCAATACAGTTGATGCTGGAAATCTCGACATCAAAGACGGTGAACTCATCGAAGTATCATCAAGACGAGGAAAAATCACAGCAACAGCACATGTATCAGGCAAGACAAATGTTGGTCAGGTATGGATGCCATTCCACTATGTAGACGGAGCAAACTGGTTGACAAATGATTCTTTAGATGGAATTTCAAGTACACCTGAATACAAAGTATGTGCAGTTAAGGTGGCAAAAATAAATGAAGCATAACAGAAAAGATTCTGTGATTCGAACCATAGTTTCCTATGAGGCAGGATGTTTTATAAAAACACAAAGAGAACTCGTAGAAGAAATGAGTTTGCAGATTTATAAGAACCATGAGAGGGTGGGCGAGATTGCCTGCTCCCCATGGGACGTTCGAGAGGCAGTGATTGGGTTCCTATATATGAAGGGATACATTTCTTGCCTAGAAGAAATCAAAGAAATTCAATTTTCCGAAAATGGAGAAGTATTTGTTCTGACGGAAACGATTTCAGAGGTATGCGTAGAAGCCAGTGGCGAGAAAATGAAAGTGTCTCCGGATGAGATTATAAAGTTGGCAGATATGTTGGAAAATGGTTCAAAACTATTTCGACGTACAGGCGGGGTGCACTGCGCTGCGCTGGCGCGAGATGGAGCGTTTATTGTTTATAAGGAAGATGTCAGCAGGCATGTTGCAGTAGATAAGGTGGTAGGAACTTGCTTGGAGCAGATGATTCCTATGAAAAATGGAATCCTTGTGTTCAGCGGACGTGTTCCAGCGGAGATTATGCAGAAAGTCGCACATATGGGCTGCTGCATGATTATTGCAAGGTCAGCACCGACAGATTACGCATGTCAAATGGCGGAAAAGGCTGGAATAACCTTGGTGGCATTTGCTAGAGATGGTAAATTTAATATTTACACACATCCAGAACGCGTGTGTGATATGGAGTAGGAGCATAGTAATATGCTCCTATTTTTGCAAAAAAAGTATGGTGCAATAAGCGAAGAACACTGATAGAGTGAAAGTTTTTATAAGATATGCATATTCTAATACAAATGGTAGAAAGCGGAAGTGATGGCATGCCATATTCAATCATGCTTGATGCCGGGCACGGCGGTGCGGAGCCAGGAGCAGTTTATTTGGGAAGACAAGAGAAAGATGATACATTAAATTTAGTTTTATCGATAGGAGAGATTTTACAAAACAGTGGAATTGATGTAGAATATACAAGAACAACAGATGTGTATGAAAGTCCGCTGCAAAAAGCGATGGAAGCCAATGAGGCAAAAGTTGATTTTTTTGTTTCGATACATCGCAATTCCAGCCCGGTTCCAAACCAGTATACAGGTGTAGAAAGTCTGGTGTACAGCTTGGATGGAATCAAGCTAGAGATGGCGGAAAACATCAATGCACAATTAGAGACGGTTGGTTTTGTAAATCTAGGTGTGAAGGCAAGACCGAATTTGGTTGTGCTAAGAAGAACCAGAATGCCAGCTGTGCTGGTGGAAGTTGGATTTATTAATTCAGATACAGATAATCAGTTGTTTGATGAAAATTTTCAAGATATTGCGGAGGCAATTGCACGAGGAATTTTAGAAACGTTGCCTACAAATGATGGTGACTACGAACCGGATACGTATAGTGTGCAAGTGGGGTCTTTTCGAAATGTGCGATATGCACAGCGATTGATGAAAGAGCTAGAGGAAGATGATTTTCCGGCATATATAGAGCGACATCGAGAATTTAACCGCGTCCGAGTAGGTGGCGATTTGACCATGCAAGAAGCGATAGATTTGGAGCGTCGGCTCAAACAAAGTGGTTATCCGACGGTGATAGTAAATTAACAAGAGCGGAAAGGAAGAAAAATGTCAAATACAGTACAGTTTCAGGAAAAATTAAATCAATTATTAGACATGTGCAAAGCGTGCGAAAATGAAGTGGAAAAAGAAGAGGTAGAAAAATTTTTTGAAGAAGAGTGCTTTTCTGATGAACAGATGAGATTGGTATATGATTATTTGCTGTCTCAGAAAATACTTGTAAAAGGGTACCTAAAAGAGATAGAGGTGGCAGAAGAAATACAAGAAAAATTTACGCAGGAAGAGATAGATTTCCTGAGTAAATATCAAGAAGAGATGCAGATGCTTCCACAGACGGATCCGATGCATCGCTTGCTTCCACAAGTGGTGGAGATGGCGAAAGCTCTGTATCACGAAGAAATTTTTATTGGGGACTTGATTCAAGAAGGCAGTTTGGGGATTCTACTTTTGATGCAAGAAGAAGCAAATGAGGAAAGACTTTTACAAGCAGCCAGAGAAAGTATGCAGGCGTTTATTGAGTCCCAGACAGAAGTTCGGATACAAGATCAGAAAATGGCAGATAAAGTGAATGAACTAGATGATAAGATAAAGAAAATGACAGAAGAGATGGGAAGAAAAGTCAGTGTAGAAGAGTTGGCACAATTATTGGAAATAGCGGAAGAAGAGATTGAAGATATTGTGAGACTTGCCGGAGAGGACCTGGAAGAAACTGACGAGAAATAAAGAAAAGCTGTGGCACGCCACAGCTTTTCGTATTAATAATCATTTCTTGAATCAGCGACAGGGGATGGAAGATAGAGATGAACCTGTTCGATACGGTTCTTGTCTAATTTTTCTACAACCATGCGAATGCCTTCTTCTGTAGAAATCTCATCTTTCGTCTCTGGGAGTCTGTCCAGATGTTCTATGATAAAACCACCAACAGAATCATAATCTTCAGATTCCAGATTTAAATTAAGCACATCATTCAAATCGTCAAGATTCGTAGAACCTTCAATGATATACTCTAAATCATTAATCTTGCGAATCTTTTCTTCTTCATTTTCATCATACTCATCGTGAATCTCGCCCACAATCTCTTCTAAAATATCTTCGAGTGTAATGAGACCAGCCGTTTCGCCATATTCATCTAAAACTATGGCAATATTAAAGGATGCTTTTCTCATCTCAACGAGTAATTCTGAAATATTCTTATATTCATAAGTAAAATATGCTTCGCGCAAAATGTCTTTGATATGAAAATCATTCTGATTGTTGTCAAAAAGAAGTAAATCTTTCATATTGATTGTTCCGACAACATTGTCCTTCGATTCTGAGTATACAGGAAGACGAGTAAACTTGTCTTCACGGAAAAGGGCAATCAGTTCATCGTATGAACTGTTGATGTCTGCGAAAGTAACATTGATTCGTGGAACCATAACATCTTTAGCTTTGGCATCACCCAAATCGAATACGTTATAAATCATCTCTTTCTCTTCGGATTCAATGACTCCATCTTCATGGCTGACATCAACGATCGTGCGAAGTTCTGTCTCTGTCATTGCATTAACCTTTTGATTTGGATCAATACGAAGGATAAAAAGAACAATATTCGATAGGCTGTTTACAACAAAAATGACTGGAGTCATTAATTTCATAAATAGACCAATCACTGGCGCGTAGATAAGTGATAACTTCTCCGCATGGATGGAAGCCATTGTCTTAGGGGTAATCTCACCAAAAAGTAAAATCAACAGGGTCAAGACACCACTGGCAATTGCGACAGCAGTACCGCCCCAGCTGTACGCCAGAGTCGTTGTCAGCGAAGATGCAGACAGGTTTACAATGTTGTTTCCAATCAGAATTGCACTGAGCAATTTACCTGAGTTTTCAGTTAATTTTAAAACAGTTTCGGCGCGCCGGTTGCCTTCTTCGGCAAGGGAACGCATACGGATCTTGTTGACCGTAGTAAGGGCTGTCTCTGCAGATGAAAAAAATCCAGATAACAGCAATAGAATTAATAAGATAATAAGTTGCGTGACGTCACTCGAGTCCACAGTTAAATATCACTCCTTTATAAAAAATATATTACTAATTACTATATCTCATTTCATAGTATTTTGCAAGAGTTCGTTGAATTTGAAATGTTTTTAGTGTATGATAACACTGTCGCCATGAGAGGATGGCGTGGAAATAGGAGAGAATGATGAACGGAGTTTTTGAACAAAATTTATACCAGATTATAGATAAAGATAAGATTTTTAGAGACGAGCCGATGAAGAAGCATACAACCTTTCGGGTCGGTGGGCCGGCGGACTATTTTATTACACCATCAGAGGTAGAAGAAGTAAGAAAGATTGTGCTGCTTTGTGAGCGCATGAAGGTGCCGTACTATTTGATTGGGAATGGAAGTAACCTTCTTGTGGCAGACGACGGTGTGCGCGGAGTTGTAGTACAGATTTTCAAAGAGATGGAAATGATTCGCGTAGAGGGAAATCGGGTCGTAGCACAGGCAGGTGCTTCACTGGCAAAGATTGCACAACGAGCATTGGAAGAAGAACTTTCTGGCTTTGAGTTTGCGGCAGGAATTCCAGGTACTTTAGGAGGTGCCATCCGCATGAATGCAGGCGCCTATGGCGGTGAGATGAAAGATGTGGTGGAAAGCGTTACGCTTCTTACTAAGGACGGACAAATCCTTAAACTAGAAAAAGAACAAATGGAATTTACCTATCGCAGCAGTATCGTAGAGGATTCTGGATATATTGTATTGAGTGCTGTGCTCTCATTACAGAAAGGGAAAAAAGACGACATCAAGGCGCTGATGGAGGATTTGCGCGAACGACGAGTAAGTAAGCAACCGCTGGAATTTCCAAGTGCAGGAAGCACGTTTAAGAGACCAGAAGGATATTTTGCCGGTCAGCTGATTCAGGATGCGGGGCTTAAGGGATTCCAAGTAGGTGGAGCAAAAGTTTCAGAAAAACATAGCGGTTTTGTGATCAATGCAGGAGAGGCAACAGCCGATGATATCATGAAACTGATCGAACAGGTACAAAAGAAAGTGTTGGCACAGTTCGGCGTAATGTTAGAGCCGGAAGTGAGAAGAATGGGAGAATTTTAACATGAGATTTGTGATTGTGACAGGTATGTCAGGGGCGGGAAAGTCCTCGGCACTGAAAATGATGGAGGACATGGGATATTTTTGCGTAGATAATATGCCAATCCCGTTGATGTCGAAGCTGACAGAACTGTTATTGGTCCCGAATGAAGAGATAACCAAATTGGCGTTAGGACTCGACATCCGAAGCGGGCAAAATATCAAAGAATTAGCACATATTTTGGATGAGATGGACCGGATGCATCTGCAGTATGAAGTTCTTTTCCTGGAGGCCTCTGATGATACGCTGGTGAAGCGTTATAAGGAGACTAGGCGAACACATCCACTGAGCAAAGGGGAACGTATCGAACCTGGAATTGCAAAAGAACGAGCTGAAATTCAATTCTTGAAAAATCGAGCAACATATATCTTGGATACAAGTAGCATGTTGACACGAGTGTTGAAGGCAGAGCTTGACAAGATATTTGCTGAAAGCAAGGAATATAAGAATTTGTACATTACAGTGCTGTCTTTTGGATTTAAATACGGAATCCCGAATGACGCAGATTTGGTATTTGATGTGAGATTTCTTCCAAATCCATATTACATAGATGAGCTTCGTATGCAAAGTGGGAATGACAAGCCTGTTGCAGATTATGTAATGAAGAGTGATGTGTCCAAAGAATTTCTGAAAAAATTGACGGATATGGTTCAATTCTTGATTCCACACTACATAGAGGAAGGCAAGCATCAATTAGTCATTGCAATTGGATGTACAGGAGGCAAACATCGATCAGTGACACTGGCGAATGAACTGTATGATTATCTCCTACATTCGCAGGACGCATATGGGCTTAGCAAGGAACATAGAGATTTAGAAAAGGATGCAATAACAAAAGCAAAGTAGGTAGATCATGTCATTTTCAAGTAAAGTAAAAGAGGAATTATCCAGACAATTGGGCGAAACTTGTGCAGCGCAAGTTGCGGAAAGCGCAGCTTTGATTTGCATGTGTGGAGCTGTTGTAATACATGAGAACGGACAATATTCGTTGAAAATACACACGGAAAATTTGTCTGTTGCTAGAAAGTGCTTTACATTATTTCGAAAAACATATAATATAAAAACTGATGTCGCGATACGACGCAATCAAGCGAAGGGGACAGTTTCTTATTTTGTAGTCATTAAATCTCATCAAGATGCACTGCGTGTGATGAATGAGATTCATTTGCTGAACGAAATGGGGGACGTTGAAGAAGAGCTTGATCCAGAGAAAAATGTGTTGCTTGAGGAACGAGGTTGCAAGAGAGCTTTTCTGCGAGGCGCATATTTGGCTGCGGGTTCAATGAGTGAACCGGAGAAATCTTATCATTTTGAAATTGCCTGTGCAACGAGAAAAAAAGCGGAGCAGATTCAGAAGCTGATGCAGAGTTTTGAATTGGATGCTAAGATTATACCGAGACAGCGGTATTATGTAGTATATTTAAAAGAAGGCACGCAAGTTTCTGATGCGTTGAATGTGATGGGGGCTCATGTAGCGCTCTTGGAGTTTGAAAATATTCGTGTTTTGAAAGAAATGCGCAATGAAGTAAATCGTAAAGTGAATTGTGAAACAGCGAATCTGAATAAAACAGTTTCTGCGGCTGTAAAGCAGATAGAAGATATACGTTTTATTCAGGAAAAAAAAGGTTTGGACAAATTGCCGGCGGCATTGAGAGATATTGCCCTGGTGAGAATGGAGTATCCAGAAGCTTCTTTAAAAGAGCTGGGGGAAATGGTAACTCCAACAGTTGGAAAGTCAGGCGTCAATCACAGATTGCGCAAGTTGAGTGAAATGGCCGATAATTTGAGGCCAAAGGAGGGTTTGCATGATTAAGAAATCAATTACTATTCATTTGTCAGAAGCGATGGACGCAAGACCGATTGCGCTTTTGGTGCAGGAAGCGAATCAGTATGACAGCAGTGTTTACATAAACAAAGAAGAAAAACACATTAATGCGAAGAGTATTATGGGTATGATGAGTCTTCGCCTTCTTCCGGGAGAAGAAATAACTGTTGTCACAGACGGTAATGACGAAGAAGCAGCGGCTAATGGCATAGAGCGGTTTTTTATTAATGTAAAAAATCAATAAACAATTCTTATATTTTTGAAAAAAGGCATGATTTTTCATGCCTTTTTTGTATAATATAGAATCATTGAACAAAAGATGTTATTTTGTAAGGGGGCAAAGAATTATGAAAAAGGCATTGTTTGTTTATAATCCTAATTCGGGCAAAGAGTTATTGAAACCCAAATTGTCAGATGTGGTGGATACTATTGTAAAGGGTGGATATGAGGTTACGATATATCCAACGCAGATGTACAAGGATGCATATCAAAAGATTGTGAATTATACAGATACATATGATAGAATTTTTTGCAGTGGCGGTGATGGAACGCTGGATGAAGTTGTGACGGGAATGATTGAGCGTGGAGATAATACTCCAATCGGTTATATTCCGACAGGAACTACGAATGATTTTGCCAACAGTCTCCATATTCCTAAAAATGTGTTAGAGTCTGCACATTCTGCTGTTCATGGAGCAGAGTTTCCATGTGATGTGGGAAAATTTAATGAAGATATTTTTGCGTATATTGCAGCGTTTGGAATTTTTACGGATGTTTCCTACGAGACAAAGCAAGAAGTGAAGAATGTGTTGGGACATTTGGCATATGTGCTGCAGGGAGCTACGAAGATTTTTGACATTCCGTCATATCATATGAGTGTTATCTATGATGGTGGAAGTATAGAGGACGAGTTTGTATTTGGGATGGTGACAAACTCTAGATCTGTTGGTGGATTTAAAAATATGGTTACGGATGAAGTGGCATTTGATGACGGTGTTTTTGAGGTGACCTTGATTAAATATCCGAAGAATCCATTGGCACTGCAGGAGATTATCACCGCGCTTCTGGTAAATCAGTTTGATACAAAGTATATGTATTCTTTCAAGACGAGAAAGATTCAGTTCACATGTGATACAGAAATTCCGTGGACTTTAGATGGGGAATTTGGTGGCAATCATAAAGTGACAACAATTGAGAATCTTCAAAAAGCAATTAAGATTATTATTCCGGAAAGCTACATATCAGAAGTCTCAGAAGAGGGACTGCGAAATAAGCAAGAAAATGAAAAAAAGGCAACAGGACTTGAGAAAATTGTTGAGGACGTTGTAAAGGAAATCACAGGACAAAGTAGTCTTAGAGAACGTATTTTAGCAAAACATCAAGAAGATGATAAAAAAATCCATAAAAACTCCTGAAAAAAACTCTTGTATATTAGTTCCAAATGCGCTATACTGTTTAGGTAAGTGAAATCTGGCCCCTTGGTCAAGCGGTCAAGACGCGACCCTCTCACGGTCGAATCAGGGGTTCGATTCCCCTAGGGGTCAGTTAGATTTATATGAACTTTAGCAGGTGGAGGAACAGGACATGTTGGTATCAGCAAAGGATATGTTACAGAAGGCGAAAGCTGGACACTACGCGGTAGGGCAGTTTAACATTAACAATCTTGAGTGGACAAAGTCTATTTTACTTGCGGCGGAAGAATGTAGATCACCAGTAATTCTAGGTGTATCAGAAGGTGCTGGAAAATATATGACAGGTTATAAGACTGTGGTTGGCATGGTAAATGGAATGTTAGAAGAACTCAACATTACAGTTCCAGTTGCCCTTCACTTAGACCACGGCAGTTATGAAGGATGCCTGAAGTGTATTGAAGCCGGATTTTCTTCTGTTATGTTTGACGGCTCACATTATCCGATAGAGGAGAATGTTGCCAAGACAAAAGAGTTGGTAGAAATCTGTAGAGAAAAGGGAATCTCACTTGAAGCTGAAGTTGGAGCTATCGGCGGAGAGGAAGATGGTATTGTTGGAAATGGTGAATGTGCAGACCCGAAGGAATGCAAGATGATAGCTGATCTTGGCGTTGATTTTCTGGCAGCAGGAATTGGGAACATTCACGGAAAGTATCCAGCGAATTGGAAAGGATTAAGTTTCGAGACATTAGATGCGGTTCAACAGCTGACTGGAGAACTTCCACTTGTTCTTCACGGTGGTACAGGAATTCCGGCAGATATGATTCAGAAATCAATCACTCTTGGTGTGTCGAAGATTAATGTAAATACAGAATGTCAGATTGCGTTTGCAGAGGCAACGCGCAAATACATAGAAGCTGGCAAAGATTTAGAGGGTAAAGGATTTGATCCTCGTAAATTATTGAAGCCAGGTGCTGAGGCAATCATCGCAACAGTAAAAGAGAAGATGGAGTTGTTCGGTTCTGTTGGAAAGGCTGAATAGACGAGTTGGTTAAGACAACTGAGGGAGTTTTGCAAATGCAAAACTCCTTTTTGAATAATAAGAGAAATGAAGGGACAAAAAATGAGCGAAAAGATCAATGTAATGGAAATTTTCGGGGAAAATGTTTTCAATGATACTGTCATGCAAGAACGACTTCCTAGAAAGACCTATCAAGAGTTGAAGAATACGATTGAGGCGGGCACAGAGTTGCAAGCGCACACAGCTGATATGATAGCCCATGAAATGAAGGAATGGGCGATTGAGAAGGGCGCGACCCACTATTCGCATTGGTTCCAGCCATTGACCGGGGCGACGGCAGAAAAGCATGATGCATTCATTTCAGCACCGAAATCAGATGGTAAGGTTTTGATGGAATTTTCAGGAAAAGAATTGATCAAGGGAGAACCGGACGCATCATCATTTCCGTCAGGCGGACTTCGCTCAACTTTTGAAGCGAGAGGATATACAACATGGGACTGTACATCACCGGCATTTGTGAAGAAAAGTGAGGACGGAAAGAGTGCAATTCTCTACATTCCGACGGCTTTTTGTTCCTATACAGGAGAAGCACTGGATCACAAAACGCCACTTTTACGCTCCATGGAGGCGATTGATAAAGAATCGTTACGATTAATCCGCTTGTTTGGAAATACAACTTCTACAAAGGTGATACCGTCTGTGGGAGTAGAACAGGAATATTTCTTGGTAGACAGGGACAAATATCTGAAACGTAAAGATTTAGTATTTACGGGTCGTACACTTTTTGGCGCGATGCCTCCAAAGGGACAAGAATTAGACGATCATTATTTTGGCGCAATCAGAGAACGTATTGCTGCATTTATGCAGGATTTGAACGAAGAACTCTGGAAATTGGGAGTGGCCGCAAAGACTCAGCATAATGAAGTGGCACCAGGACAGCATGAGCTGGCTCCTATTTATGCGATGTGTAATGTTTCCGTTGACCACAATCAGTTGGTGATGGAGACATTGAAGAAGGTCGCATACAAACACAATTTGCACTGTCTGCTTCACGAAAAACCGTTTAATGGAGTGAATGGTTCTGGAAAGCATAATAACTGGTCACTGGTGACTGATGATGGAATCAATCTCTTAGATCCAGGGAAAAATCCGCATGGTAATTTGCAATTTTTGCTTATATTGACATGTATTTTGAAAGCAGTTGACGTTCATGCAGAATTATTAAGAGAGTCGGCGGCAGATCCGGGAAATGATCATCGATTGGGTGCGGATGAGGCACCACCGGCGATTATATCTGCTTATTTGGGAAGCCAGTTGGAGGACATTCTTGCACAGTTTATAGACAAAGGTGAGGCAGAACACAGTTTGAAGGGAGAAAAACTTCACACTGGCGTTAGCACGCTTCCAGATTTCAGAAGAGATGCAACAGACAGAAATAGAACCTCTCCGTTTGCTTTTACGGGAAATAAGTTTGAATTCCGTATGGTGGGGTCCCGTGATTCGGTGGCTGCTCCAAATACGGTGCTAAATACCATTATTGCGGAAGCGTTCAGTGAAGCTTGTGACTATCTGGAGCAAGCAGAAGATTTTGATGTGGCAGTTCATGAACTGATCAGTAAATATGCGACAGAACACCAGCGAATCGTGTTCAACGGAAATGGCTACTCAGCAGAATGGGTGGAAGAAGCCAAAAAACGTGGACTTCCAAATATCACTACGACCGTAGAAAGTTATGACATATTGACCAGAGATGACACTGTGGCAACGTTTGAAAAATTCAATGTATTTAGCCGGACAGAATTAGAATCTCGTGCAGAGATTAACTATGAGGTCTATACAAAAGTAGTCAACATTGAGGCAAAAGCGATGGTAGATATTGCGAGCAAGTCTATTATTCCAGCTGTGATTGAATATGTGACAGAACTAGCGACATCTATGAATCAGATAAGACAGGCATGTCCGTCTGCGAATGTTGTAGTTCAAGAGGAACGTTTGATGAAATCATCGAATTTGCTTTCAGAGACATCTGAAGCACTTCATGCCCTTGAGAAATTGGTCGCTGAAGCGGCAAAGATGGAAAATGGACGAGAAAAGGCATATTTCTTTATGGAGAAGATTGTGCCGGCAATGGAAGCACTTCGCAGTCCAGTGGATCAATTAGAAATGATTGTGGATAAAAATCATTGGCCGATGCCATCTTATGGAGATCTGTTGTTTGAAGTATAATCGAAAGTGAAAATGAATTAAGGTTTTGCGTGAGCGAAGCCTTAATTTTTTTGAAAAAGTAAAAACCCGGTAGGGGAGCTACCGAGTTTTTGAGGGGAGTATAAATAATTAATAAGGGGTTGTAGAAATTAACTTTCCACGAATTTAGTATAATATATAGACTATGAAAAAGCAAGATAAAATTAAAAATTTATTAAGGTTTGAAATATGAATAGAATTTTAAAATGGCGCAATAATAAGTTTGTACAATAAAGTGTTAGGAGGAAAAAGCAATGGCTAAAAATTATAATGCTTCAAACAAAAACAGTACAAATCAGAATGGAACAAATAAGAATGCAGCAAACAAAAATGCGTCTAATCAGAATGCGGCAAACAAAAATGCCTCAAATAAAAATGCTGCAAACAAAAATGCAAGTTCATGCCACGATGAAAGTGACCGCTATTAAAGGCGAATCAAGCAAGACGGTACCGAAAAGGGTATCGTCTTGACTGTTGAGAGTGAATTTTGGAAAAAGAAGAGAGATGGCTTATGGACTTGACAAAAGAAGATGGGAAACGTAAGATAAATGAAGAGTAAAACACGGAGGGAACACATGGAAAAGTTTGAATTAATAGCACCTTGTCATTTTGGATTGGAATCGGTTCTAAAAAGAGAAATTCAGGATTTGGGATATGAGATTTCTTTGGTAGAAGACGGAAGAGTTAGCTTCTGGGGAGACGCACAGGCAATCTGCGAAGCGAATGTGTTCCTGAGAACGGCAGAGAGAGTACTGCTGAAAGTGGGCTCATTTAAAGCAGAGACATTTGATGAATTATTTGAAAAGACGAAGGCTCTTCCTTGGGAAGAGTACATACCAAAAGACGGAAAATTCTGGGTGGCAAAAGCCGCTTCTGTTAAGAGTAAGCTGTTCAGCCCTTCAGATATTCAGTCGATCATGAAAAAAGCCATGGTAGAACGCTTGAAGATGAAATATCATGTACAGTGGTTTTCGGAAGAAGGTGCATCGTATCCGGTCAGAGTATTTTTGATGAAAGATATTGTGACAATTGGAATCGACACAACTGGACTTTCTTTACATAAGAGGGGGTATCGCCAGATGAAGGTGAAGGCTCCTATCACAGAGACTTTGGCAGCATCATTGATTATGCTCACACCGTGGAAAAAAGATCGAATCTTAGTAGATCCATTTTGCGGAAGCGGAACATTTCCTATCGAGGCAGCGATGATGGCGGCGAATATCGCACCGGGAATGAATCGTTCCTTCATGGCAGAAGATTGGGAGAATATTATTCCTAAGAAAGCATGGTATAATGCACTGGATGAGGCAAATGATTTGGTGGAAAGAAATGTGGAAGTAGATATTCAGGGATATGATTTGAATCCGGAAGCTGTAAAGGCAGCAAGGCAGAACGCCAAAGATGCGGGTGTAGATCATTTGATTCATTTTCAGGAACGAGCAGTGAAGGATTTGCGCCATCCGAAAAAATATGGTTTTGTTATCACGAATCCGCCGTATGGAGAACGTTTGGAAGAGAAGGAGAATCTTCCAGCCCTCTATCGTGAATTTGGGGAAAGTTTCAGACGTTTAGATTCTTGGTCAGCCTATATGATTACAAGTTATGAAGAAACTGAAAAATATTTCGGACGCAAGGCAGATAAGAATCGTAAAATTTACAACGGGATGTTGAAGACATATTTCTATCAATTCCAGGGACCAAAGCCGCCAAGGCGTGAAAAATAGAAAGAGAAAGAACATGAAGATAATTTTTGCTACAGGAAATGAGAATAAAATGAGAGAAATCCGCATGATTTTGAGTGATCTTGGCATGGAGATTCTCTCTATGAAGGAAGCTGGCGTATACGTGGATGTAGAGGAAGATGGGCAGACATTCGAGGAGAATGCGTTGATTAAGGCATCTGCCATTGCCGAACTTCCACAAGTAAAAGAGATGAATGCGATTGTGCTGGCAGATGATTCGGGCTTGGAAATTGATTATTTAGGAAAAGCTCCAGGGATTCGTTCAGCCCGTTATGCAGGAACGGATACGTCGTATGCAATCAAGAATCGATTGCTTCTTTCGTTGATGAAAGAGGTACCAGAGAATGAACGAACAGCCAGATTTGTCTGTGCTATCGGAGCGGTATTTCCAGATGGAACCAAGGCTACTGTGCGCGGAACGATGGAAGGAACGATAGCTTATGAAATCGTGGGCGAGAATGGGTTTGGATATGACCCAATCTTTTATCTGCCACAGTATGGATGTACATCAGCAGAATTGTCACCAGAGAAGAAAAATGAATTGAGTCACAGAGGCGCAGGGCTGCGGTTGATGAGAAAAGTGATGGAAGAAAGAATATGCGATTTTTAATAGTAAGTGATACACATGGTAGACATCGTAAGTTTGAGATAGCATTGGAAGAGGCAGGGGACGTTGACGCAGTCTTTCATTTAGGGGATATTGTAGGAGAAGAAGAATATTTTGAAAATGCATGCGAATGTCCAGTGTTTATGGTGGCAGGAAATAATGATTTCTGGTCAGATCTTCCATTTGAACAGGAGGTTGAGTTCGCTGGAAAAAGAATCTTTATGACGCACGGGCATGAATATCATGTCCATTCTGGTATCTGTGATATTGTGTCAGAAGGTGTAAAACGTGGGGCGGATATTGTGATGTTTGGGCACACGCATGTACCGTTTGTTGAGGAACAGGAAGGAATGATGTTGCTTAATCCTGGAAGTCTGACATATCCAAGACAGACGAATCACAAGGCGAGCTACTTAATATTAGATATGAGTGATGGGAAAATGGAAACAAAAGTGAAGTACATTTAAGCTCAGAAGATCTTTTTGAAAAAAAGATAAAAAAATATAAAAAAGTTGTTGACAATAGGAACTCGTTGTAGTACAATAACTAATGTCTTACGGAACGGGTAAGAAAATCAACAATAACGGGGTGTGGCTCAGCTTGGCTAGAGCGCCTGGTTTGGGACCAGGAGGTCGCAGGTTCGAATCCTGTCACCCCGATTTTATGCGGGTGTAGTTCAATGGTAGAACACCAGCCTTCCAAGCTGGATACGTGG
>CAZYCT010000023.1:0-24808 GCA_964646135.1 uncultured Coprococcus sp.
GGCAGGAGGATTTGGAACAGCACTGCTATTGATGCTGCTTACTGTGGGTGTGGCGCTATTGATTCCAAACGGAATGAAACTTTCTAAGTTTGACTATTTAGAAAAAGAGACAATTATATTACAATATGGAGTACAGGGAGTGATAGAGAAGAAGAAAAAAGAGATGGAAGCCGAGTATCGGGCTGGTATGACCGCGGGTGTGGCGTGCTGCATCGTTGGAGTATGTCCACTTTTGATCGCGGCAGGTATGGATGCCTCGGATGTCGTACTTGGACTTTGCGTCAGTACGTTGCTACTTGTGGTAGCATGTGCAGTATTTATTTTTATAAGTAAAGGAATGCGGTGGAATGCGTACGAGAAATTGCTGCAGGTAGGGGATTTTACGAAAGAACAGAAATAAGAGTAGGAGATGGAACATATGGGATATGTATATTATGTCAGACATGGAGAGACTGTGTGGAATACAGAAAGTAGAGTATGCGGCAGTGTGGACAGCCCACTCACAGAAAGAGGGCATCAGCAGGCGATAGCAGTCGGCGAGAAGATTGTGAAAGAAGGATTGAAAATAGATGAGATTTTGCATTCTCCACTTAGTCGGGCAAAGGATACGGCAAGACATATCTCTGAAATAACAGGAATTCCTATGCGGGAAGAACCAAGAATTGTAGAACAGAATTTTGGACACTTTGAAGGGACGGACCGTCGTGCAAAAGAATTTGAAGATGCACGCAGCCAGTTTGCAGATCGAAATGGGGACGGAGAGTCTATGCTGCAAATCTGCCAGAGAGTATTTAATGTGCTGGATGAAATCAAAGAAGAGTCCGAGGAAAAGGTCTATCTTCTTGTGGCACACAATGGAATTGCCCGGGCAGTCAATGCCTATTTTCATTCACTGAGCAACGAAGAATACGCAGCTTTTCGCATGGACAACTGTGAAATAAGGAAATACACCTTTTAATATCAGGACGAAAAAACGTGCATAAAATATAATGAACCTGGAATAAAAGGAAGAATGTTTTATGGCTCAGTTTACCAATCAAGCACAGCTGACGTACAATGACATGATTACGAACTCGAATGTTGCGGTGGGAGAAGTGACAGAAGTGCTGTCTGCGACAAAGACGGCATTGAGAAATGAATACGCTCGAAATGATGCGGTAACATATGTTATCAGTATTGTAAATGGAGGAACCGTTCCATTTACAGGGGTTACGGTGACGGATAATCTTGGGCAATATCAATCAGGAACTCAGGAACTGTACCCGCTTACTTATATTGCGGGAACCCTTCTATACTATGTAAACGGAACGCTGCAGGCGACGCCGACCATTGCAACGACGGAACCATTTTCTATTTCCAACATCACGATTCCGGCAGGAAGCAATGTTATGTTGATCTATGAAGCAGAAGTAAATGGATATGCTCCGTTGGCAATCGAGAGTACGATTACAAATGAGGCAGTGATTTCCGGAAATGGAATTACAGATCTTACAGTCACAGAGACTGTCTCAGCAGAAACAGGACCGATGCTGAGTATTACCAAATCAATCAGCCCGGTTCCCGTTGCTGAAAATGGAAGAGTAACCTACACGTTCTTGATTCAAAATACAGGAAATACAGGGGCGGACGAAGTGGACGCGGCAGCAATCACCGATATTTTTAATCCTGTTTTGACAGACCTTACTGTCACATTTAATGGAACTACATGGGAAGAAGGAACCAACTACACTTATGATGTGGCAACAGGAACCTTCACAACCGTACCAGGTCAGATTCAAGTTCCGGCGGCTACATTTACACAGGATGAAACAAGCGGTGCATGGCTCATCACACCAGGAGTCAGTACATTGACAGTCACAGGTACAATTTAAAGAAATCAAATGACATATGAAGCATTTTCATGTATAATAAATGCCAGACGGATTTTTCAATCCGTCTGGCATTTTTAAAATGGATTTGTGAAGGAGAAGGATTATGGATAAAGAACAAGTATTAGCAGTTGTAGCAGGAAGAAAAATCACAGAAGACGATTTGGATTTGTTTTTAAAGAATCAGCCACAAGAACATCAGCCATATGTGAAAAATCCTAAGTACAGAGAACACTATAAAGAAATGCTGATCGCACTTCATTTGTACGCAAAATTAGGGGAAGAAATGAAGCTGGAAGAAACAGAAGAATTTCAGAGAATTTTAGAAAGTGCGAAGTTGGATTTGCTTGCGAGAGTGGCGTACGCAGAACTCGCCAAAGATGTGACAGTGTCACAAGAAGAGATGGAAGCATATTATGATGCGCATATAGAAGAATACACAGAACCAGAAGTGGTGAGAGCAAGACATATTCTCGTGTCATCAGAAGCACAGTGTACAGAACTTTTGGAGACAATCAGCAGTGGTAAGATGACATTTGAAGCTTGTGCAAAAGAATACTCTACATGTCCATCTGGAAATAACGGCGGAGATCTCGGAGAATTTGCACGCGGAGACATGGTAAAAGAATTTGAAGATGCAGCATTTGACGCTAAAATCGGATTCGTCTTTGGACCAGTGAGAACACAGTTTGGTTATCATTTGATCAAAGTGGAAGAAAAGCGTGCGGAGTACAAGATTCCATTGGTTGATGTAGAACATGAAGTGGAGAAAAAAGCAAAAGAAGAAAAAGCAGAAAATTTATATGTAGCAAAATTAAATGAATTAAAAGAAAAATATCTTGAACAATAGAATTTTGTGTGTCTCGACTAAGACCTCTCCTTGTGGTATAATTTCAATAATATACAGCCACAAGGGGAGGTATTTTCATGGGCAGTTGGAAGGCAGAAAATAGAAAAAAATACATCAGTGTTGGCTTACTGGCGCATGTAGATGCTGGAAAGACGACACTCTCAGAGAGTATTCTCTATTTGAGTGGGAAATTAAGAAAGTTAGGAAGAGTGGATCATGGAGATGCCTTCCTTGACACATATGAATTGGAAAAGAGCCGCGGAATTACAATTTTTTCTAAGCAGGCTGTTTTGGAGATTGGGGACACCTGTGTGACACTTTTGGATACTCCGGGGCATGTGGATTTCTCTGCGGAGATGGAGCGAACGCTCCAGGTGCTTGATTATGGAATTCTTGTAATCAATGGGGCAGATGGCGTGCAGGGGCACACAAGAACGTTGTGGAATCTGTTGAAACAGTATCAGATTCCAACCTTTCTTTTTATCAACAAGATGGACCAGGAAGGGACAGATCCGGAGCGGCTTCTTCGGGAAATGCAAGAAAAACTGGATGACGCTTGCGTGTCGTTTGATGAGAAGCAGAAGGAAGAAGATTTTTTTGAAACGCTGGCAATGTATGGGGAAGAAGCGATGGAAGAGTATCTTGCATCAGAACAGATTGGACTAGATACCATTCGCAGGATGATTGCCGAGAGAAAAGTGTTTCCATGTTATTTCGGATCGGCGTTGAAGCAGATTGGCGTGGATGCACTTCTGCGCGGCATAGAACGCTATACATGTTGCAAAAGACCGATGAAGCAGTTCGGTGCAAAAGTATATAAGATTTCCAGAGATGACCAGAATAATAGATTGACCCATATGAAAATCACGGGAGGCAGTCTGAAAGTCAAGGACATGCTAGGAAATAGTAAAGACAGTACACATCACTGGGAAGAGAAAGTGAATCAGATTCGCATTTATTCAGGAGACAAATTCGAAGCAATTCAGGAAGCAGAGGCAGGGATGATCTGCGCTGTCACAGGACTTAACGATACCTATCCAGGAGAAGGACTTGGCGCCGAGAAGAATTCGAAAGCACCAGTGCTGGAACCTGTGCTGAATTATAAGATTTTATACCCTTCGGAATATGACGCCCATACAATGTTAAAGTATCTTCGCCTACTGGAAGAGGAAGATCCAATGCTTCGCATCGTGTGGAATGAAGAACTGGGAGAAATTCATGCACAGTTGATGGGAGAAGTGCAGATTGAGATTTTACAGAACTTGATGAAACAGCGTTTTGGCGTCTCAATTTCATTTGGAACAGGCAATATCGTGTATAAGGAGACCATCCGTAAAGTTGCGGAAGGTGTGGGTCATTATGAGCCATTGCGCCACTATGCAGAAGTGCATTTGATTCTAGAACCTGGAAAACCAGGAAGTGGTCTGGAATTTGCTTCTAGCTGTGACGAAGATAGCTTGGATCGAAATTGGCAGCGGCTTATTTTGACGCATTTGAAAGAAAAGACCCACAGAGGTGTGCTTGTAGGTGCTCCAATCACCGACATGAAGATTACGTTGGTGGCAGGACGGGCACATTTGAAGCACACGGAGGGCGGGGACTTCCGAGAGTCTACTTATCGTGCGGTGCGCCAAGGTCTGATGCAGGCCGATAGCGTACTGTTAGAACCCTATTATGCATTTCGCCTGGAATTGCCATCCGAATGTGTGGGCCGTGCGCTCACAGATATTCAGAAGCGTTATGGAGAATTTCGACCGCCGGAAGTGGAAGGCGAGTACTCTGTTATTGAGGGAAGTGCCCCAGTTGCGACGATGTACGATTACCAAAAAGAAGTAATCAGTTACAGCAAAGGCCGTGGACGGATATCTTGTGTACTGCAGGGATATGCACCGTGTCACAATCCAGAGGAAGTTTTAGAAAGTGTGGGATATGATCCAGAGAGAGATGTGGAGAATCCGACAGGTTCTGTATTCTGTGCTCACGGCGCCGGTTTTGTGGTTCCTTGGCAGGAAGTCCCAGAACACATGCATATCGAAAGCCAATTGGAGAAAATGCGTGCGAGAAAGGACGGAGGCAGTTCGGAAGACTTTGAAAAGAGTGTAATAGTTTCGCAGAGCAAGAATCGGGCATTTTGCGCTTATGAACAAGAAGATCAGGAATTGGAAGAAATCTTTCTTCGTACATATGGAAGGACGGAGCGAAAGAGCAGTACGGGCGTGCGAAAAATTACAGCGGGAGAAGTCCATAGTGGAAGTGGGAAGCCGAAGACCCCACTAAAAGAATATCTTTTGGTAGATGGATATAACGTTATTCATGCGTGGGAAGATTTGAAAGAACTTGCCAGAGAGAATTTCGAGGCTGCGCGAAATAAATTAATGGACATTCTATGTAATTATCAAGGATATAAAAAGTGTACCTTGATTGTAGTCTTTGATGCCTACAAAGTAGAAGGATTTAATCAGGAAGTACAAAAGTATCACAATATTTATGTTGTGTACACCAAAGAAGCGGAGACTGCGGATCAGTATATCGAGAAAATCGTACATGAAATCGGAAGAAAGTATCATGTAACGGTGGTGACGTCGGATGGAATTGAACAGATTGTCACCTTGGGTCAGGGTGGAACACTGATTTCAGCCAGAGAATTCAAACAAGAAATTGAAATTGTCAACGAGCAGATCAGGGACGATATTCAGCGGCGCAAGGAAAGCACAAAGAATTATCTTTTCCATCATCTAGATGAAGAAATGCAGGAGAAAATGGAGGCAGTCCGCCTGGGAAAAGAGAATATGGAATAAAATTTTACATAGATTTTACAAAACTCTCATTTAAAATTAACCAATCAATGCTAGATTGAACTCATTCCGATAAGAAATGGGAGGTTATTTATGGGAGAGAATTTTAGAATTGCATTTGGACTGCTTGGTGGTCTTGCAGTCTTTATTTATGGAATGAATTTGATGAGTGAGAGTCTTCAGAAAGCGGCTGGAGAGAGAATGAAAGCGATTCTCGCACTACTCACAAAGACACCGATTACAGGAGTGCTTGCGGGGGCACTTGCAACAGCGGTTCTGCAGAGTAGCAGTGCCACAACAGTTATGGCGATTGGATTTGTAAGTGCAGGGCTTATGAATTTGCCACAGGCGATTTCCATTATTTTTGGTGCTAACATTGGTACAACCATGACAGCACAGCTGATTGCATTTAAAATTGACGATTATATCTATGCAATTATTTTTATAGGTTTTATTATTTCGTTTATTGCGAGAAAAGAAAAGACGAAAAATATCGGACAGACAATTTTTGCGTTCGGACTTTTGTTTTTGGGAATTGAGACAATGGGAAGTGTCATGGAACCGCTTGCAGCAAGTCCTGTGTTCACAGAATTGATTGGAAAAGTTGCAGATATTCCAGTATTAGGTGTACTTGTGGGAACAGGTATGACACTTGTGGTACAAAGTAGTAGTGCAACCATTGCAGTGCTTCAGAATTTCGCAGAACAGGCAGGCCCGGACGGTGTGAGTAGTGTGATCGGTCTTGTGGGTGCAATCCCGATTCTTTTGGGAGATAACATAGGAACAACGATTACTGCAGTTCTTGCAAGCATTGGACAGTCGAAGGATGCGAAGAGAACAGCAGTAGCACACTGTACATTTAATGTGACAGGAACCCTTTTATTTGTCTGGTTGATTGAACCGTTGGCGAAATTTATTCAGTACATTTCGCCAAAGGGACCGGAAATCGAAATTATTTCCAGACAGATTGCAAACACACATACATTCTTTAACATTGTTATGACAATTATCTGGGTTCCTCTGATTGGATTTATGGTGAAATGGGTAATGAAAGTGATCCCAGATGGCGGTACAGATGCAGAAGGACAGGCAGAAGCAATGTATCTGGAAGAGAGACTTATTACACAGCCAACGATGGCACTTCATTTGGTTGCAAAAGAAATGCTTCATTATGGGGAATATGTGGGCAGTATTTTGAAAAAACTTCCAGAGATTGCAAAGACGAATGATGAAAAATATATTCGCAAGGTACTGAAAGAAGTTGACGGAGCAGCTAAATTGAATGAAAGAATTACCAATTACCTGTCGGATATGTTTACAGCAGGAGTGCTTACTGAGCAACAGGCGCAGAACACAGCGGGATTGATGTATGTGTTGAATGATATCAACAATATTAATGAGATGTGTGGAAAAATCGGGGCGACAATGCTTGCAAGAGTGGAAAACAAGCACAAATATTCCAATACAGCATTGACTGACCTTGAAAATAGCCTGGAATTGATTCGTAAAATGTACCGAGATGCAATGATCATTATGGTAGAGGGCGACAAGGAAAAGGCAACGAAAATTCTTACAAGAAAAGACGAAGTTACAAACTTTAACTTAGATATGAGAGCAGCGCACATGGATCGAGTGAAGAAGGGAACTTGCTCAGCGAGCCTTACTTCTTCATTGAATGGAATCCTGCACGATGTAGATCGTATGAGCGGAAGCTGTGTCAATATAGCAGATGCCGTACTTGGAAAAGTTGATATGCAATATTTCTTGAGTATCGTAGATGTTTAAAAAGTAGCGAAAATGATTTACTTCCTGAGAAGGTGGTAAATCATTTTTTTGTATGCTAAAATGTAAGAAAATTTTGATGCAGGAGAGAATAGATTGAGAATATTACATACTTCAGACTGGCATTTGGGAATGTCAGCAGGGACAAGGAGCTTGGAAGAAGATCAAAGATATTTCTTCGAGCAATTATATAGGATTATCGAGGAAGAACAGATTGATGCGGTCATCTGTGCAGGAGATGTGTATGACAGCAGTGTGTCAAATGCAGAAGCGATTGCTGTCTATAATGATGTGACGACAGAAATCTGTGTCAAACGTCAGATTCCATTACTTGTTATTGCCGGAAATCATGACGGGGCAGCCAGACTCGCTTCTTGTAGGGATTTGCTGCAAAAGGCGGGACTTTTTGTGGCAGGGCGTTTGACGCGGGAAATCGAACCTGTGAGTCTTGGAAATGCAGATATTTATCTGGTTCCATTCTTTAACATGGAAGAAGTTTCAGCCCTTTTCCCAGAACATAAAAGAACGATTACATCTCAAGAAAAGGCAATGCAGATTGTGTGTGATCAGATTCGCGCGAATATGGATCGAAGGAAGAAAAATATTCTGGTGACACATGCGCTGATCGTCAACGCAGAACTTTCGGAATCAGACCGGTCGGCCAGGGTTGGATTTGCTACGGCTGTTTCGAAAGATGTATTTGCAGAGTTTGATTATGTGGCACTTGGCCATATTCATAAGCCACAAACTGTGAGTGCCTCTATCCGATATAGCGGAAGCCCGGTGAAATATTCGTTTGGAAATGAAGAAAAACAGGAAAAGTGTGTGATCCTCATTGATACAGACACGATGGGACAAAGGGAAATCGTGTTAAAACAGCTGCATGACAGGAAGACAGTTACAGGTACCTATGCAGAAATTATGGAGATGAAAAATCTGGAAAATGATTATTTGAAATTGAAGGTAACAGACCGATATGTTGGTCTGGAATTGTTGGCAGAAATGCAGATGCGATTTCCGTATTTGCTAGAACTGTACGGGAAAAATCGAGGCGACAATGAAGCCATGGAAGTGATGTCGGTGGAAGAACTGCAGACGATGGATGAAGTGGATATTATGGAAAAATTCTGTAAAGAAACATTTTCTTACGAGCCGACGAAGGAGCAGATTGAATTCTTTCGAGAAGTTCTAGCCTGGAGTGAAAAGGAGGGAGAATTGTCGTGAAGCCGATTTCTGTAAAATTTCAATATTTTGGACCATACAAGAAGGAAACGTTTGTAGATTTTGAAAAATTAGAAAAACAGGGGTTATTTCTGATATACGGAGAGACTGGTGCCGGAAAGACGACGATTCTTGATGCCATATGTTATGCGCTTTACGGAAAATCCAGTGGTGGAAATCGTGGAGATCTCAGCAGTATGCGATGCAAGATGGCAGGACCTTCGGATGAAACGAAAGTAGAATTTACCTTTGAAGTCAATGGAAAATGCTATCGCTTTGTGCGAAGCCTTCGCTATGGACGCAAGAATCTGCTGGATACACATAATTGTATGGTGCAGGAAGATGGTGTGTTTGTGCCGATTTTTGAGAATCCGAAATTGAAAAATGTGAATCAGAAGGCGGAAGAATTGGTGGGTCTTACACATGAACAGTTTCGCCAGGTTGTGATGTTGCCACAAGGTCAGTTTGAAAAATTGCTGGTTTCGGATTCGGCAGAGAAAGAGAAGATCCTTGTCAGTTTATTTCGCGCAGAAAAATGGCAGGAAATTGCAGAGGAAATGTATTCCCGTGTGCTGGAAGAGGATCGGAAACTGCGGGTGGAAAGCGCCGATTTAAAAGGACGAATGTCCGATTATAAGTGCGAAACGCTGGAGGAACTTAGAGGCCTGAGATTGGAAGAAGAAAAGAGACTGCAAATCCTTTCTGAGACATTAAAGATAGAAGAAGAAAAAGAAAAAGAGCAAAAAGCCATTTATGAGAGGGCTGTATGGTGCAGTGAGCAGTTCTTGGAGTTGCGAAAATGCAAGAAACGTGTAGCACAGTTGGAAGGTGAACAAGAGCAAATACAACGTATGCAGGCACAACTTGCGAGAGCGGACTTGGCAGATAAAATCAAAGGGGAATACGATGCATTTGTGTTAGCAAAGTCTTCGGCAGCAGAATGGGAACGGAAAAAGGCAGATTGTCAGGAACGCACACGTGCGGCAAAGGAAATGCTGGAAAAGGTGGAGAAACGAAAAGAGGCGCACGAAAATGGAAAAGCGGCATATGAAGAAGGAATTCGAACACTTGCAAAATTAGAGAATGCGCAGAGCGTATATGCCACCATGGGGCAGCATAAGGCAAAAGTAGCGCAGGCAGAGCACCTGGTACAAGAGGCACAGACCAAGCTTCGGACGCTGAAAGCAGGATACGAAGAACAGCAACTGATTTGGGTTGCTAAAATGGAAGAGCAGAAGGTGAAAATAGAACGTTATGCTTCTGCACAGAAGTTATATTTAGACGGAATCAGTGGAACACTGGCAGAAAAACTTGTAGAAAATGTACCGTGTCCAGTTTGTGGAAGCGTGGAACATCCAAATCCGGCGAAATCTACAGGGGAGAAAGTCACAGAAAGTCAGTTAGATCAGTACAATCGAGAAATGAGTGAAGCAAACCGCGCGGTAGAAAAAAGTGCGGCAAAGAGAGCAGAAGCGGAAAGATTATATCAGCAAGAACTGGTGGAAGTGAATGAAGTGATGCAGCAGGCAGCTCATTTCCGAACGGTGTATGAGGAAGTATTGCGGCAAAAGATAGACGGAATTGAAAGCGTAGAAGAACTTCAAAATCAAATCCAGGATTTAAAGACCCGCATCGACAAATATCAAGAACTTACACAGCGATTCCAAAATATGCTGGTGGACGCACAAGCTAAGTTGCACGGCGAAGAGGAACATGCAAAACAGATAGAGGAGACATTAAATAAGGCCCAAAAAGAATGGAAAGCGGCAGAACAAATGTGGGAGCATGCCTGTGAGGAAGCTGGATTTAGCGGAACTGCAGAGTTTCAGAAATTCTTGATGAAGACCGAAGAAAAAAATCATCAGAAAGAGAATGTCATTCGGTTTTGGGCGGAGCAGGAAGCTGCAAAAAAATCACTGGAAGAGCAGGAGAAACTTCTAAAAGATATCGGCGAACCAAATCTACAAATAGAAAAGCAGAAGATGGACGAAATCTCGGCAAACTGCAAAAAGATTTCCAAAGACTGTATACTGAAAACACAGTATTTTGAGAAAATGCAGAAAGACCTAGAGAATTTTTCGGCGCGAAAAGAGGCTTACGATATGCAGCGGGTACATGTGGATGAAAACTTGGAATTTGTGAATCGCCTGCGAGGTCGAACTGGTGTCAGCTTGCAGCGCTACGTGTTAGGGGTTATGCTTTCATCTATCACGGCGGAAGCCAATCGATTGCTGAAAAATGTACACGGTGGACGTTATCAGTTATATCGGACAGATGCGATTGCAGGCTCTGGTCATAAAGGAGGATTGGAGCTGGAAGTGTTGGATGCGCTAAATGATGAGAAAAGAAGTGTAACAACGCTTTCAGGTGGAGAAAAATTCTTGGTGGCACTTAGCCTGGCGATTGGATTATCCACTGTAGTGCAGGCGCAGGGAAAAGGAATACGTTTAGGAGCAATGTTTATAGATGAAGGATTTGGCTCTTTGGATCAAAATTCTATCTATGATGCACTGGAAGTTTTGCAGGGGATTCAAAAAGCTAATGGAATCGTTGGAATTATTTCCCACGTGGAATTATTGCGAGATGTGATTCCTTGTAAGATAGAAGTGCATAAAGGAAAAGAAGGCAGTGAATTGACCATATCGTAAATTTTTATAATGAAAAATTTTTACAAATAAAAAACTTCCGGGTGGGTACCACGGAAGTTTTTTTGATATAAAAGAAGATGTTTGCACAGATGGATGGGTAGTCCATCTAGGTGATTTATCCGTTCAGGGGAAACGAGATAAACTGAAGTGCTAAGATAATAATATTCGAAAAAGTGTAAAAAGTAAAATCGAAAATATTTTTAGTGATATAGAGTAAAGCTATAAGTCTTAAGCGGCTTCATTTTTTATCTGAATCAGTTTCCATCTACCACTTTGATAGCGGGTTAAGACAAGAAAAGAACGAACCATCTGATCCATTACAAAGGCAAGCCATGCGCCGTAAAGTCCCATGCCAGCATTGACGAAGAGGATGGCAAGTGTCGGTCGCATAAGAAGAACCGTGATGAATGTAATGATTGCAGTTGCTCTTGTATCTCCAGCACCGCGCAACCCACCAGCAATAATAAACTGTGAAGTCTGTAAAGGCTGAAGAAACGCCACGAAGAACATGATCTTGCCACCAGTGGTAATAATAGAAGGATCACTATTATAAAGAGCCACAATATTTTCACCGAAGAAAATGAAAATAATGGTAAAGGCGATGGCGGAAATGAATCCGATTCTACGTGTCTTGCTGCAGTAAGCCTCGGCCATATCTGGACGTCTGCGTCCGAGAGACTGTCCGACCAAAGTGGTGGCAGAAACGGCAAATGCCTGTCCAGTCATAAAGGTTAAGGCTAAAATATTCATGCAAACTTGGTGCGTTGCATATGCAGAGGTACCAAGAGAAGCAATAGTTTTGTTGAAAATAATGACACCAATACGCATCAGCAATTGCTCGATCATGGCAGGGAGCCCGATATTTACCATGTTGCTTAAAGTAACCTTGTGTGGAAGAAATCCTTCCTTGAGCTCTAGTTTTAGGAAACCATTTCCGCGCAAAATAACAGCAATTGCGATGACAAAAGCAACAAATTGTCCGAGGACAGTTGCAAGAGAAGCACCGGCAACACCCATTTCAGGGAAACCGAGATTACCATAAATCAATAACCAGTTAAAAATAACATTTACAACATTTGCAATCAGATTGTAGACCATGCAAGTCTTCGAATCACCAACTGCACGAAGGGCGGCGGTGATGGTACTGGTTAGGGCCATGGTCAGAAAACCAGCCATTTGAATCTGCAGATATGTAGTAGCCCACTGTGTTACGACTTCCTCCGTAGAACCCATGAAAATAACCATAGGGCGGGCAAAAATCACACCCAACACAGAGAGGAGTATGGTTGCAATAAACGTAAATAAAAGTCCCTGGCGGACAACAAGATTTGCCTTTTCCTTTTCGCCAGTACCCTTGTAGCGTGCAACCAAAGCAGTCACACCTGTGTTCATGGCAATAAAAGCAGTCATCAGAAGAAATTTAGGCTGTACAGTAAGTCCAACAGCTGATAGTGCTTGAACGCCTAATTCAGGGTGTGCCTTTCCACCTATAGAGCCAACCATCATCAAGTCGACCATAGAAGCCAGCTGGGTCAAAGCTAATTCAATAAAACTTGGCCAGGCAATTCGGACAATGTCACCATATAATTCCTTTGCCTGAACACCTTCTGGTAATGTTTTACTTACTTTTAAATTATTAAGCAGAGAATCATCTCCATATGGGAGACGATCCAAGGTAGTTTGCAATTTTTGTTCGTTCATATATTTGCCTCGCTTATTTATCATCTAGAGTGTGTTATCTTTTATTATAAAACATTCTGAGAAAACTACAAGAGAATATTGCATTACATATTTTTGAGCTGTGTAAAACTGAACGTTCGCACACAGTTCAGTTCAACAAAACCCAGTTTTATATGCATTGCATATGAGAAAATTATAATTTATAATTAAAGGAGAAAAATGATAGGTCAAGAAAGAATTAAGCGTTTAGGAGAAAATTTTCGCTGGAAGTGGAAACTTCGGAAGGCTATATAGAGGAATTGTGGAAATCGGAGGAAGGAAAATGTTATTTGTGGAATACCCAAAATGCAGTACGTGTAAAAAGGCAAAGAAATGGCTGGATGACAATAAACTAGTGTATACGGACCGTCATATCAAGGAAGAAAATCCTACGGTGGAGGAACTGAAGGAGTGGCATAAGAAGAGCGGTCTCCCTTTGAAACGATTTTTTAATACGAGTGGAAATTTATATAAGGAATTGGGGCTGAAGGACAAACTTCCAGCGATGACGGAAGAGGAGCAATATGAACTTTTGGCTACAGATGGAATGCTTATAAAGCGCCCAATCATTGTAACGGAAGATAAGGTGTTTACAGGATTTAAAGAAGAAACATGGGAGGAACTTTTATAAATGCATCAGACAGGACAGATTTATAGGCCGCCTTCAGAGGCATTTACGCCTAGATTAGAAGTAACAATCGGTTGTTCACACAATAAATGCAAGTTTTGCACGATGTATAGAAAGACGGCATTTTCCGTTTCCCCTCTGTGCGATGTGGAGGAAGACCTTGCAGAGTTAAAGAAAACAGGGGATAAGATTCCGAGATTATTTCTTACGAATGGTGACCCATTCGTGCTTTCTACAGAGAAGTTGGTAGAAATTGCAGAGTTAGTTCATCGCTATCTTCCAGAAGTGGATGTTTTGACTTGCTACGCGTCTATTCAGAATATCAAGTCGAAGTCTTTAGAGGAGATGAAATTATTGAAAAGCCATGGATATGATGAGCTTTATATCGGGCTTGAGACGGCCTACGCACCAGCGGTGCAGATGATTGACAAAGGATTTTCGGTAGACGAGGCGTATGAGAATCTTGAAAAAGTGATTGCATCTGGTATGCGCTATAATGCGCTGATTATGCTGGGAATTGCAGGTAAGGGAAAGAGTCAGGAAAATGTGGAGGCGACGGCAAGATTATTGAACCTACATCAGCCATACAGAGTTTCGGCACTTTCGACTTCGGTGTTAAAGGGGAGTGAACTTGCAGAACTTCGCGATAAAGGTGAATACGTGGAATTGACAGAGCGTGAGATGGTGGAAGAAGAAAAACTTTTGTTGAGAAGTCTTGACATAGAAGGAGTAGAATTCCTGGGAAGCCACCCATATAATTTGATAACAATGAGTGGTGTTTTGCCGCAAGATAGAGAGAAAATCATTGCATATCTGGATTCAGAGATGGCAGCGTGGGATCAAGATCAGCCGGGATTTTTAGATACTACAATGAATCGATGGGATATGTAAGCGGTGTGAATAGAACATTTATAGGTGAGACATATGACGAAGAAACAAAGAACAATAGAAGTGATTGAGCGGTTGAAACGAGAATATCCAGATGCAGGATGCACGCTGGACTATGATGAGGCGTGGAAACTTCTGGTCAGTGTGCGCCTGGCAGCGCAGTGTACCGATGCCAGAGTGAATGTGGTGGTAGAGGGATTATTTGCCAAATATCCTAGCGTCGAAGCACTGGCGGGAGCACCGGTAGATGACATTGAGCAGATTGTGCGTCCTTGTGGTTTAGGGAAGAGCAAAGCGCGTGACATTAGTGCGTGTATGAAGATTCTGCATGAGCAGTATGGAGGGAAGATCCCCAAGGATTTTGACGCACTTTTGAAATTACCAGGTGTGGGAAGAAAGAGTGCGAATCTGATCATGGGTGATGTGTTCGGTGAACCGGCGATTGTGACGGACACGCATTGTATTCGTATTGTGAATCGTATTGGTCTGGTAGATGGAATCAAAGAACCTAAAAAAGTAGAGATGGCGTTGTGGAAATTGGTTCCGCCAGAGGAAGGCAATGATTTTTGCCATCGTCTTGTCTACCATGGAAGAGAAGTCTGCACAGCAAGAACAAAACCGTATTGTGACAAGTGTTGTCTGGCGGATGTATGCAAGAAAGTAGGCGTGTAGTATGGCGGATATTGCGGGAATGTTGGATGATATACAACAAAGAGCTTTGTGCGATATGGTTTTGAGAGAGAAACTTCTGGCGACTAGGGCAAGCAAAGAGCCGCTTCATGAATTTTGTCAAATCTGCCGAGCTTACGGCTATGAAATTTATGAAATGGATGTTATCTGTGCCGGTGAAGAATTTCATGCGGCGATGAAACGGAGTACGAATGGCGGAGGAGAGAACTCACCCAAATTGGCGGATGAAGATGATTTTTACGAATTGATGATGATAAGTCTGGAGAGTTAGCTTATGTTATATACAATACCTGATTACTATAAAGAGTTCCAATGCATCGCTGATCAATGTGAGGATACCTGCTGTGCAGGTTGGCAGATTGTAATTGACAAGAAATCGCTGAATAAGTATAGACAAGTAAAAGGCGATTTCGGCAGAAGAGTGAGAAAAAGTATCAATTGGAAAGACGGTACCTTTCGTCAGGATCAAGAGAAGCGGTGTGCGTTTTTAAATGATGAAAACTTATGCGACCTGTACACTAATCTCGGTGGAAAAAGTTTGTGCAAGACTTGTCGACAATATCCTAGACATATAGAAGAGTTTGAAGGTGTGCGGGAAATTTCTCTTTCGGTATCGTGCCCCGTGGTTGCGGGTATGTTGCTTGCCCGCAGGGAGCCAGTACGATTTAAAACATATGAAAAAGAAGGAGAAGAGGAGTTTGAAGACTTTGATCCGTTTCTCTTTTCTATGCTTCAAGAGGCTAGGACAGTGATGATTGATCTTTTGCAGAACCGCGACATTGCGATGGAGGTGCGGAAAGGTCTGATTATTGGCATGGCACATGATATACAAAGAAGAGTGAACCGACAAGAACTCTTTGATTGCATGCAGGTGATTGAGCGATATCAGACGGAGAAGGCGGCTACATTTGTCAAGAAAACCATAGAGGAAAAAGCAAAGCCTAGTATGCCAAATCATCTGTTTTCGGTGCTATATCATCTGGAGTTTTTGAAGGAAAATTGGCCGATTTTGTTAGTGGAAGCGGATAGGCTTTTGTACGGCGATGGGGAAGCGGCGTACTTGGAAAAGAAGAATAGATTCATCTGTTGGAGGAGAGAACATCTACCAGATTGGGACATTCATGTAGAACAGCTTTTGGTGTATTTCCTGTTTACGTATTTTGCTGGAGCAGTCTATGATGGAGAGGTCTATAAGAAGGTACAATTCTCTGTTTCCATGGTACAATTAATCGAAGAACTGTGGATGGCAAGATGGCTGAAAAATGGCGGAGAGTTGGATAAGGAAGAAATGAGCGAATTATTATACCGATTTTCAAGAGAAATAGAGCACTCGGATGATAATTTGAAGAAGGCGGAGCGATTATTGACAATAGAGTGGCAAAGATTGCAATAATAAATGAGAAGTTTGTCAAAAAGGGTTGACGAAACCTGAAAGATAATGCAAACTGTAACATGTAGAATTAAAAACCACATAAGGAGAAGACATGGTACAGATTATTTCAGATTCATCCATTCTTTACACAAGAGAGCAGGCGAAAGAAATGGGTATAGAGGCAATTCCTTTGAGTGTTTCCTGTGGACACATAGAAGGAAGAGATATGCATATTGATATGGATGCATATTACGAAGCAATAGAGATTGGACACAAGCCAAAATCATCGCAACCACCGATCGGTGAGGTTGTGGATATCTATGAGAAATATGCAGATGCGGATATCATCAATATTTCTATGGCAGATGGTCTTTCTGGTACATATGAAAGTGCATGTATGGCAAGGGATATGGTGGATAATCGTGAACGAATCACGGTAATCAATTCCAAGACACTTTGTGGGCCACATCGCTATTTGGTGGAAAAAGCACAGAGCATGAAACTTTCGGGTCACTCGACGAAGGAAATTGTCGAATGGTTGCAGGGAGCTATTGAGAAACATGAATCCTTTTTGATTCCGCAAGATTTTGAGTTTTTACGAAGAGGTGGAAGACTGACCCCTATGGCGGCAAAGTTTGGATCAATCTTAAAATTAAAGCCAGTTATGACACAGACACCTGACGGTAAGCAATTGGAAAAAATGGCTGTAAAACGCACCATGAAATCAGCTGTTCAAGTGATTATTGATCATATGAAGGAAAGAAGGGTGAATGCGCGCCACATTATTTATGTGTCACATGCAAGAGCTCTAAAAGATGCAGAATATGTCAAAGAACAGTTGGAAAAACATTTTGAAGATGTAGAAGTTCGTATGTTAGAACTTGGGGCGGCATTTGTGACACAGGGTGGTCCACAGTGCGTTGCTGTTCAATATATTGAACGATAAGATAGACAGTTTGTTTATGAGTGTCCTCTTGGACTGAGATTATAATCAGTCCAAGAGGATTTTTGTAAGAGGGAGTAGTGATTTATGGTAAAAAAGATTGTCAGAGATGTTTTTTTCTTGGGACAGAAGTCAGAGATGGCGACCAAGGCTGACATGCAGGTTGCCGTCGATCTGCAGGATACTTTGAAAGCAAATCGGGCAGGCTGCGTTGGGTTAGCGGCCAACATGATTGGCGTAAGAAAGAACGTGATTATTGTAAATATGGGAGTTGTAGATGTTGTTATGTTTAACCCTGTGATTACAAGGAAAGATACACCATATGAGACGGAAGAGGGATGCTTATCCTTGGACGGTGTGCGCAAGACAACACGCTATGAAAATATCACAGTAGAGTATTACGATATGCAGTGGAAGAAGCAAACCATGAAGTTGTCAGGCTGGACCGCACAGATTTGTCAGCATGAGTGCGACCATTTAAATGGAATCATTATTTAAAGGCAGGAATCAACATGAATATTCAAATATTTGGAACAAACAAATGCTTTGAAACTAAGAAAGCCATGCGTTATTTTAAAGAGCGCGGTATTAAGTATCAATTTGTAGATATGAAAGAAAAGGGGCTTAGTAAAGGTGAGTACAATAGTGTGAAGCAGGCGGTTGGTGGTTTGGACAAACTACTGAATCCTGACTGCAAGGACAAGGATGCCCTAGCACTAATCACTTATATAGCAGATGAAGAGAAGGATGAAAAAGTTTTGGCAAATCAGAAGGTTCTTATGACACCGATTGTCAGAAATGGAAAAGCGGCAACGGTGGGATATAAACCAGAAATTTGGAAAGAATGGAAATGATGAAGAGGCTTTTGCACGAACTGAACTAGTTGGTGTGAAAGCCTCTTTATTGCATTGTGTTTTATACGTTACTATGATAAAATCATAAAAAGGTTTATAAGTTATCTATAAAAGGAAAAGGGAGCAGTTTGTACTGTGGGAAGCTTTGCAGAAAATCCTGCATAGAACAGAGTTATGAGAAGAACTTTTAGTTATAAAATCACAGCGAAAGATGCAGGGAAAAGCATCGAAGCGTTTTTACTGGAGCAGGAATATACGCCAAGCTGTATCAAGTATTTAAAAAAAGCAGAGAGCAGAATTACGGTAAATGGAACATGGGAGTTTGTAAACAAGCAGTTGAAAGAAAATGATATTCTAGAAACATTTTTTGGCGAAGAGGAAGGATCCGAAAGTATTGTACCGATAGAAATGTCGTTGGATATTGTTTACGAAGACGAGGACATTCTTGTTTTAAATAAGCCGGCGAATCTGCCGATGCACCCGTCGAAAGGATATGAAAAGAACAATCTTGCAAGCGGCGTCTTGTTCTATTATGAAAAGCAAGGAAGTCCATTCGTATTTCGCAGTATCAATCGTTTGGATCAAGATACCACTGGTCTGGTTATTATAGCGAAACATATGCTGAGCGGAGCGATTCTCTGTGAAGCCATGCGAAGACGTGAAATACATAGAACATATCTTGCAGTGACAGAAGGCAAGCTTCCTGAAAAGGGAAGCATTTGCCTTCCGATAGGAAGAAAAGAAGGATCTGCGGTAGAACGGTGTATTGATGAAAACGGAATGAAGGCTGTGACACACTACGAGCGTTTGCAGTACGCAAATGGACATTCGCTTGCCCGCATTTGTCTGGAAACGGGGCGCACCCACCAGATTCGTCTGCACATGCGGGCAATTGGACATCCACTGCCGGCAGATGGATTGTACAATCCTAATTTCGAAGTGATAAAAAGACATGCACTTCATTCCTGGAAATTAGAGTTTCCGCATCCAATCACGAAGGAAATGCTGTACTTTGAACAAGAACTTCCGGAAGATATGAAGCGTATTTTAAACTAATAATCACTTCTTTGAAGTGTTCTATAATTTCTGATATTAAGAAACACACCTATCATTAAAACAATCAATATCACAATCAGTTCACAGCCGGGAATATGGAGGAATTTATAGAGACGGTTGCTTTCGCAAAGCAGCCCCTCCATAGAAAGCCCAGTAAAACAACCCACAATCAAAACAGGAAGTGTTTTAAACAGCATATTGACGGCATTTACACTCTTTGCAGACAGGTAAAAAACAATATTTGCAATTCCGAGTGTTAGTAGGTAGGCAATTAGGATGAAACATAAAATCAAGCCTCCGTAAGTCAATGGGAAAACAGCGGTCACGCTGTTTAAGAAGGATGCAATTTCAGAGTTCGCATACGGAGACGTTCCGGTCTTGTTCCATATTAGCAGGGATATCAACGAGATTATACTGACAGTTATCAGCACAGAAAGTGTCATACATTGATATTGCAATTTATGAATCTTTTTTCCTTTCTTACTGGAATACTGGTTTGCAATCACATGATTTGCCCGGTCATTTACCATAACAGGAGCTGCAATCAAAAAAGAACAGATCAAGCACCATATGATCAAGGCAGTAAAATAGTCATTTGTATAGGCCAGGATTTCAAATGGCAGGATGCTGGTTCTGGTAGTACTAGAAGATTTATACTGCTGTATAATGTCTTCGTAGGTCTCAAGATACATGGCAGAGGTTCCAGTAGCCTGTACAATCAAGTCCCGCATTTCGGCGTAGGTGTTGTAGCTGTAGCCTTCATATCCGAGAATAGCATTTTGCATGTATTGAAAATACTCTTCATAGTCATGCACATCATTTTGCACAAAGAGCTCCGTCTCGGCAATCATTGCATTTGCACCGTACAGAAGGCACATATAGTCTTTTTCAATTTCAACAAATTCAGCGGCTTCTATGGTATGTCCATATTTGTCAATCAGGTCGCCGCACAGTTCCAAAGTCACCTCTGTACTCTCGTTTCCTTCACTAAATAGAAAAGGTTTTACACAGCGAAGCATAAAAGTAGAAAATAACAGAACGGAAATAATGACGGTGAGTACAATAGTTCCTGGTTTCCAGATTTTTTTCATTTCTGCAAAAAACATTTAAGTCAATTCCTTTCTATTGCGAAAATAATAAGTTGCAAAACCGATGAACAGCATTGCGATCAAAAGATGTATGAGAACAATCCCCACTTCCTGGTATGCTACTAATGAATAATGTCCAAGGTCAGTAAACCACATATGGCTATCATAAATGACAGTTGAGAGTGTTAAGGTTGATAGATAAAACGGTATGCTTAGTTGTAAGCCTGGGAATAACATGACTCCGAAGTAAGGGCAAACTAAGATTGCAGCAATTAATAGACCACAGAGTAAATCATTGTTGATAAATAACGCAATGGTATTTGCAATCAGCCACCAGGCAATCAAGAATGCTCCCATTAAAAGTAAAGAGTAGATGAAATATTCTTTTATCGTCATGCTCGTCCATGTAATAAAGGGCTTCATGTAAATAGGGTCGTTTGGCTCACTTATATAATTGAAACTGCTGGAAATGTTCATATTCCAAATATTATGAAAGTCCCAGTTGCAAAAAAATACAGTCAAAGATGATAAGAACAAAATGAAACAATACAAAAAACCAATCATTCCATTTGCAATGATTTTATCCTTCACAATTTTCCTTCCCCTCTTGGAACTATATATCACTGCAGAGGTTTCATTTTGACGTTCCAGAGAAAAGGTTTTTAAGCATAGTAAAGAGAGAAACATTGTGCATTCTATGAGCAGTGCTTTCAGCTGAAATTCAAACAATACTTTATGAACCACAGGAGTCATTTCGCCGGCATAGAAAGACCGGTCGGCATTGGTATTGTTCAAAATAGTGATTGCATTTTGTAAATGGTCATATTTTTCTTTTATTTTTTGGTTCAAAATCGACGAATGAATATAGCGCTGATTGTAGTACGCAGTGCCAAGACTTGCGCCATCTAGCTCATGGTAAATCTTTTCTCCATTTTGAGAAAAATCTTCAGCGGAAAGTCGATTAAACGCATCTCTTGTATAATTGTCAACAAAGCATAAGCATATATTTAGGCAGAGACATAATGTAAGAAAAATAATAAATAACTTTTCCCGCAAGAGTTTTGCCAGTTCTAATTTAAAAAAATTTGTATTATTATCGTTCATCTGCATACACCGCCAGAAAAACATCTTCTAAATTAGGCTTTACAGGCGCAGCACCTGCAATGTAGTCGTTACTGTAAATGCGTGTCACAGTTCCTTGAGCACTTTGACGCTCGCTAAGGACTTCGTGGGAAACAGGAATATACGTTCCGGATGGAATTTCAAAAATTTTCCCATCTAGCAGACTGCATATTTTGTTTGGCGTACTGCAGCAGAGGACTTTATGGTCTTTTAACATGATGACCTGATCCGCAATGGTCTCTATATCGGAGACAATATGTGTGGATAAAATAACAATTCGGTCATCGGATAAGCCGTGGAGCATGTTGCGAAAGCGTACCCGTTCTTTCGGGTCAAGACCGGCAGTGGGTTCGTCCAAAATTAGAATGCGCGGATCATTTAACAGTGCCTGAGCAATGCCGACTCTTTGAAGCATTCCACCAGAAAATTTGCGCATTTTTGTGTCTATAACATTGGTTAGTGCGACTTGCTCCATTAAGAGTTCGATGCGCTGTTGAGCGTAAGTGGATTTTAATCCCTTGAGAGTTGCCATATATTTTAGAAATTGTCTCGGAGTATAGTTTCTGTAGTAGCCGAATTTTTGTGGAAGGTAGCCCAAAAGATCCCGGTATTTGTCGTCGAGACTGACGATGTTCGTTCCGTTCCATGTGATTTCCCCTTCCGTTGGAAAGGATAAGGTGGCCAACATTTTCAACAGTGTGGTTTTGCCAGCACCGTTAGGGGCTAAGAGCCCATACACGCCGTTTTGAAATTCCAGACTAATATCATCCAAAGCCGCAAAGTGATTGTATTTCTTGGTTACATGATTAACCGATAGCATTTTGAATTTCCTCCTTATAGGTTGTTGTAAAAAAGTAATAGAGCATAAATAAATAAGCAATAAAAGAACAGCTTACAACGATGAAAATGAATGTGTCTGTCAGATGCCAAAGTAGCTTTTCTACTTGATTTCCGCAGTAAAAGTTAATGAACAAATTACACAAGCCCCAAATAATGGCGGGAAGTGCAATGGATAGACAAGTTCGCCCTTTTACTTGGAAGAAGAGCATTAAGATTCCATACAAGAAAAGTGCAGTGAAGGAAAGACCTAACGTCTTCCAAAAAGGAATCACTGTGGACTGCGTATGGGGTAGAAAAGAAAGGGTGATGATGTTGATAAACATATTTCCCAAACTTAAATAAATCATTCGCAGAGCGATGACTTGACGAAGAGTATAAAAACAACACATTTTTATTTCAAATAACTGCACAAGATGTTCTTTCCAAGTCGTCAAGATAAAACAGACAATGTAAGCAAAAGGGGATAGTCCGAACACAGTGCATAAAATTGTTTTGGGATGAAATGGAAGCAAAAACAACCACAAGCACAGAGTTAGCAATATGCCCAAAAACAGGCAGTCTTCAACGCCAAAAAATAGTGTTCGAAGCGAACATGCCCGACTCACATGTCCCATTTCTCTTATTTTCGCGGCAGGAGAAATGACACCTTCTTGAACGATGGCCTGTATGGACTTTTCTTTTTCAACTTCTGATAATTTCCATGTATTCATTGTCGAACTCCTTTCGTATTCGTTTTAGTAAACGGTAATATTTTGATTTTACAGACGATTCCGGTATTCCGATTAATCGAGCAATTTCTTCAAAAGTCTGCTCTCCATAAATGTGCAAGCGGAATATTTGTTGTATGTCTGTCTTAAATGTACTCACATAAGATTCTATTTGAGATAATAATTGTTTCTGAGCCAGTTCTTCAATATACTCCATCTGTTCTGAACCAAAAACCTCTTCTATTGACTCAATGTCCTCCAAAGAAATGATGTTCACAACATTTTTTCTCCGAAAGTCAATAATTTTATTTGTGGCGATGCGATACAGCCATGTTCGAAATGATGCGACCTCTTCATGGTAGGAGCCAATCGATCGAAGCATGGAGATAAAAATTTCTTGCGTTAAGTCATATGCCATATTTTTGTCTCTCATTTGCCTGGCGACAAAGCAAAAAATTTCATCATAATAGAATCTAACAAGGGCATCGGCAGCTTTTGCAGAGCCAAATAGCTTGATTTTCCAAATCAATTTTCTTTCTTGTGTCACGTTCACTCGGTTTCCTCCTTTCTATAAATAGTATTCGTTTTTTTGAATGAAAAAGTTTCGCTTTTATAATATATTAAGCTAATATAGAGTATCAGATGAATGAAGAGTTTGAAAAGACGCATAGGTATACTCACGAATCGGAGGTGTGTTGCAATTACCGGTGGATTTTATGCAGCATAGGGTTTTAAAGTACAGGTTTAATGACTTTTTGGATTAAATGTGGTAAAATGAAGACCTAAGTTAGAACCGTGTTCTGGGATGAAAAAGATAATTACGGAGATACAAGCTTATGGATGATAAAGAATTCCTTTATTTTAAGGGAAAAGACTTGATCTATTAAGGAGGATTAGCATGTTTATCAAACGACCGATGGTAAATTCAAAAGAAGAACGAGAAGCAAAACAGGATATTAAAGAGTTGTTAGAATTTGAACGTTTTAGCAGAGATAATGCTCAGTGGGCGGAAATGAGAAAATGTTTTACAAAAGATTCGTATGTTAATGTTTCTTGGTTTCAAGGAACAGGGGATGAATTTGTGACAGCTTCTGAGCGTATGAATTCTTATGCGCCGCATAAAGTTTATAATACACATATTTGGGTAAATGGTGATCGTGCGGTAGCTATTATGATGGCAACCCTTCAATTACGTCGTGTGATTAATAATATAGAGTATGTTGTAGATTCTGATATAAAAATCGTTACAGGTGTTGTAAAGCAAGAGGGACAATGGTACATTGACCGATTCGAATGTATTTATGATAAAGATGAAATTAGGACTGTTGTTCCAACAGAAGTTGAAACTGTATCGAGAGCAGAGTTAAGTCAATATAGAGAAAGTTATGCTTGTCTTTCATATATTACAGAGAAGACTGGTATGAAGATAAGTCAGGATATGATAGGTCGTGATAGACCTGAGATGGTAGAAAAACTGTATCAGAGTTTCGATAATTGGTTGTTTCGTGAAGCAGTAGAAAGATAAATAAGCTTTACTGCTTAGGGAACGATTAGTCGGAGTTATTTGTCATAATGATTCGAAGGTGGGGAGTTGTTCATAGATTGTTTACACAGAGGATAAAAAATTTCCCAAAACGCTTGACAATTAACTGAAAAAGCAATATTATAGACGAAATTGAAACATTTATTGGAAAGACTTAGAAGAGAAGAGTAATAAGTGGGTGGTTTCACAGAGAG
>CAZYCT010000024.1:0-24586 GCA_964646135.1 uncultured Coprococcus sp.
GTGAAACGGTAAAAACAAAGGGGTTAAATTTGTTAAGCGCACCGGGAAACGACTTATCACAGCGAACCCAGTGGTCGGAGCATTTTCTGATCTTTTGATTTCAAAAGGCGGAAGTACGATTTTGACAGAAGTTCCAGAGATGTTTGGCGCAGAAACAATCCTCATGAATCGATGCGCCGACGAAGAGTTATTCCAAAAAACCGTATCTTTGATCAATAATTTCAAAGTATACTTCCAACGTCACGACCAGACAATATATGAGAATCCTTCCCCTGGCAATAAAAAAGGTGGCATTTCCACTTTGGAGGATAAATCCCTCGGATGCACGCAGAAATCAGGCAGTGCTCCTGTCAAAGATGTCCTTGCCTACGGTGAAACGGTAAAAACAAAGGGGTTAAATTTGTTAAGCGCACCGGGAAACGACTTGGTTGCTTCCACTGCATGTGCAGCTTCGGGCGCCCATATTGTGTTATTTACAACTGGACGCGGAACGCCATTTGCTTGTCCGGTTCCAACCATGAAAATCTCTTCTAACTCGGCTCTTCATGATAAGAAACGTAATTGGATTGACTTTGACTGCGGACAATTAGTAGAAGGAACTTCTCTTGATTTATTAGCACAGCAACTTTTTGAAGAAGTACTGGCAATCGCTTCCGGAAAATTAGTGAAATCAGAAATCGCTGGTTACCATGACATGGCGATTTTCAAACAAGGTGTAACTTTATAGAACATAATGATACTGAGCGAGGATAAAAGAATGAAAACATTAAACTATGAAACTTTAAAAGAAACGAATTATGACGGCTATCTTTTAAAAGAAGCCCCTGAAAGGGTTCTTCAATTTGGTGAAGGCGGTTTTTTGCGTGCATTTGTAGATTATTTTATTGATGTTTTAAACGAAAAGACCGGCTTCAATTCCAAAGTAGTTCTCTGCCAGCCAATTGCGACGGGACTCACAGACATGATCAATGAACAAGAAGGACTTTACACCCTTTATTTAAGAGGATTCCAAGGCGGTCAGAAGGTCAATCAAAAACGTGTCGTTTCCTGCGTCAGCAGATGCATCAATCCTTACGCTGATTTCGAAGCATTGCTTGCCTGCGCAGAGAATCCTGAATTGCGTTTTATCACTTGCAACACTACAGAAGCTGGAATTGCATATGATCCTTCTTGTCAATTCACAGATGCACCAGCCAGCAGTTATCCTGGAAAATTGACTCAGTTTTTATATCGACGCTTTGAAAAATTTGGAAACACAAAGGGAAAGGGCTTTATCATCCTTGCCTGTGAACTGATTGATGACAACGGAAAAGAATTGGAAAAATGTGTCCTTCAGTATGCAAAACAGTGGAACCTTGGAGAAGCCTTTGAAGCTTGGGTAAAAGAAGAAAATCTCTTCTGTTCTACTTTGGTAGACCGTATTGTTACAGGCTATCCAAAGGCAGAGGCCGAAGCTCTCTGTGAAGAAAATGGTTACATCGATCATTTGATCGACACTGGAGAAATCTTTGGTTTCTGGGTCATCGAAGGTCCTCAATCTCTCAAAGAGGAATTGCCTTTTGACAAAACAGATCTTCCGATTTTAATCACAGATAATCACAAACCTTACAAACAGCGAAAAGTTCGCATATTAAACGGTGCACATACATCCTTTGTCCTCGGTGCTTATTTGGCCGGACAAAACATTGTGCGCGATTGCATGGAAGATGAAATCATCAATGGATTCATGAACAAAACCATCTATGACGAGATTATTCCAACACTTTCTCTACCAGAAGAAGAATTAAAAGATTTTGCTTTTTCTGTGACAGAACGATTTAAGAATCCATTCATTGATCATGCGCTGCTCTCAATCACATTGAACTCTACTTCTAAGTGGAAAGCCCGCGTTATGCCATCCTTAAAAGCATACGTTGAAAAAACAGGACAGCTTCCAGCATGTATTACTGCTTCCTTCGCATTTTACCTTGCTTTCTATAAAGGACAGCATCTTGAAGAGGAAGGACTTGTTGCCTCACGCAAAACAAATGATTATGTCATTAAGGATGATCGAGATATTCTTGAATTTTATGATATGCACAAAAATGATTCCCTCAGCGATTATGTACATGCTGTATGCAGCAATCAGCACTTCTGGGGTGAAGATTTAAGCCTGATTCCTGATTTCGAATCTACAGTAGCGGCTTATTTAGAAGCAATTCAAGAAAAGGGCACGTATGAAGTAATGAAAGAATGTTTATCGTAACTCTTCGAAACATCTTATAAGCAAAAAGGACTGACCTCACCGGCCAGTTCTTTTTGTCTTCATATTAATTATGTTTCATCAAAAATCCCAAAACAGTACTGTCATAAATATCTGAATATTCCCACTGATGCACATGTCCACCTTCCGGCGAAAGATAAAATTCAGCTTGTGGAATGCCATTTACCAACTCCATCGTTTTCTCAATATTCATGAATAAATCTTTCGCTCCTGCCGCAATCAAAACAGGCATTTTCAGTTCTCCCAAACGCTCAGATGTGTTGTGTGAAAGGCATGCTCTCGCCTGTGCCCGATATGCGTATGCTGGCATTGGATACGGATATAACGCATCTGCCTTCATTGATTCTTCTATCTTTTTTGGCGCATGAATCTGTGTATACTGACCATATGTCATCCACAAGTTCAATTGTTTTAACACAGCAGGGTCTACATGTTCTTTCAATTCACAGAGAAGATGTAGCGCCTTTTCAAAGGCTGGACTGACACTGGCATAAGTGCTTGTCAAAATCAAGCTTTTTACTCGTTCTGGCGCTTTTAGTGCAACATGTTGTGCAATTGCTCCACCCATGGACACCCCCATCACATGCGCTTCTTTAATCCCCAACGCATCCATAATTCCAATAATATCATCACTCATCTCTTCTGTCGTATAACTTTCAACGTCTGGCTTATCACTTTGACCAGAACCGCGATTATCTGGAACAATACATTGAAACCATTTGCTTAATAATTCAAAATTATGGCGCCATTTTTCTCCTGGGGCTCCAAGCCCCATAATCATCAAAAGTGGCGTACCACTTCCAATTTTTTGTACATGAAAATTCAAACCATTCGCCTGTACAAACAAATCCTCCTGGCAAATCATAGGCTTAATCACGCTCCTTCCGAGGTGTCTTTCCATCATAGATATACATCTTGCGGCTTTCACACTCCGGAAGTTCTTTTCTCATTGTCTCAAATACTGGTTCATACGAAAGATCTGTAATCGGAAGGTCCACTCGTACATTGCGCAGTGCAGACAAGCACATTCCTTCCAAAATCTCATATCCGTGATAGGCTGTGTCAATATTACAACTGTGTACTTGTGTATCATCTTCTAACCACTTCGCATACTCTGTATAGTATGGTGTCTGAATCGGTACCTGCTGATGATTTCTCCAGCCCGGATCTTTTCCTTCAATCAAACGTCCATTGGTCGCTTTCGTGCAAGCTCCCCAGAATCCGTCAGTCTCTGCATATACGTAGCCATCTGTTCCATATACAGTCAAACGATTGTCGCTGCTTCCATATTCTGGTGGATTGTGCGCTTCTGCAAGATAGCCACATTCAATATAAGCATGCACTCCATTTTCCATTTCCATAGTTCCAAGGAGATAATCTGGTGCAGGGTGATTGTCATCTAAGCAAATTGGTCCATGTACATGACCACATACCCATTTTGCTTTATGTCCTCCATTTGCCCAAAGAGTATAATCTACATAATGCGTGCCAAGCTGGCTGAACCACGCTTGTGTTTCTACATGTATCTTTCGGATTTCTCCTATCTCCCCCTCGTCAATACGACGTTTTAATGTCTGCATCTGCGAAATATACTTTTGCTGATGACACACAACCGCTTTGATGTGATTCTCTTTGCAAAGTTCTACCATTTTCTTGGCTTCCTGTAAGCTCTCCGCCATTGGTTTTTCCAGTGAAATTCCTTTTACTCCGTATTTCACACCCAGCTCTACCAGAGAAAGACGCATATCTGGGTATGTCACAAATACAAAGATTTCTGGTCTGGTTTTATCTAACATCTCTTCCACATCCGCAAACTGTGGAACATCTGTCAAGCCATACTCTTCGGCTACCGCCTGCATTTTAGCGGTATCAATATCACATAAACCTACAACTTTATAATATTCTGGATTCTGCAAAAGTCCGTGTAAATGAATCTTTCCGCGCACTCCTAATCCCATCACTGCTACAGTATGCATACTCATGATCTATCCTCCATTATTTTCGAATCTGCTCGCACATATATGCGCCGTCAAACATTACAACACCATCACTGTCACTTTCCGCCTTTGGACTTTCGTCCTCGACCATAATCCACCCTTGATAATTAGTGTCATGCAAATACTTCATGATCGCTGGGTAGTCAATCTGTCCTTCTCCCATCACAGCCCATTCGTTCTGTGCGATGCGGTCTTTAAAATGTACATGGCGTATCAGATTGCGATGTGCTTTCATAAGCTCCAGTGCATCCATTCCACCATTTTCGATATGTCCTACGTCTGGAGCCCAGCCAACCGCTGTCGGTGTGATTAACTCAAACATTTTCTCGTAATCTTCCGCTGTTCTAAAAAGTGAATTTTTTGCACTATTTGGATGAAAGCAGCACACAATTCCTGCCTCTGCAGCCTCAGCCGCTACATCCGCCATACAACCAATCAGATTTCTTCTTCTTCGCTCCAATTGTTCCCCTTCACCTCGCGGAGTTGTACCTGCATGATGGCTCAGCATAATCTTCGTAAATGGAAACTGCTTAACAAAGGCAATCGCTTTTTCTGAAAGTGCTTTTTCTTCTGCCGTCTGTTCTTCACCTTCCCAGTCTTGATGAAGTACAAGCGCCGCAAACGACATATGATATTTCTCAAACAATGCTTTTAGTTCTTCCGGTTTATCGAAATACTCGCCCAACATGTCGATTTCAGCCTCAAAGCCTTGAAATCCAGCTTTTGATGCTACTTCCAACATATGAGGCACTTCCCCAAAATATTTTTTTCCCATTTTCCAAGGATACGTCTGACACCCAATCTTCAAATTCAGCATAGTTCTATTCTCCTATAAAATAATGCACTTTTCGCAATATAAAAAAGTACTGTAGAACACACTGCTCTACAGTACTTCAAATTATACTAAGGCTTTCACTGCTTCAATCTGTTCTGCACTCAACTTCAAGATATCACTGTTTTCCATTGAAGTATTTGAATCTTCAATCAAAATCATCTTTGTATCTTTACATGTAACTGTGTTGTGCCATAAAGTCGCAGGGATATTATAAACTTTATTTGGTTCCATCTTAACAGCACCAATCTCCAACTTTCCATCTACTTCATTAGCATAAAGCAATGTGCAAGAGCCTGCTACGAGAACGAACAACTCATCTGTAAGATTGTGTCGTTCCAGACAGTCGATTCCTGTAATATCATTTGCAGGTTTCCAGTTCTTAATTCCAACTGTCCATTTCTCATTTTCAAATACACGCTGCATTCCTTCGCCATCAAATGTATAATTTAAGATTTCCATAAGCTTTTCTCCTCGTTTTAACACATGCTATACTAAAGTTGCTTTACATTTTTCTACTACATTTTCTGCTGTCAATCCATACTCTGCAAACAACTGATTAGGTTTACCAGATTTACCGAACTTATCCTGGATACCAACTCTTTCAAACTTAGCACCAGCACGACCTGCCAATACTTCTGCCACAGCTGATCCAAGACCACCAATTACAGAATGTTCTTCTACTGTAACAATACCTTTGCATTTTTCATTCATTGCAAGAATTGTTTCTGCATCAATTGGTTTGATTGTATGCATGTTAACTACTGCTGCTGAAATTCCTTCTGCCTCTAACATCTCAGCTGCTTTTAAAGCTACTGGCACCATAAGTCCCATTGTGATAATACAAACATCATTTCCTTCTTTCATGATATTTGCTTTTCCTGGAATAAATGGTGTATCTTCTGTTGTGACATCTTCACATACTGGTCTAGCCACACGAATATATACTGGACCATCAATCTCTGCTGCTGCAAAAACAGCTTTTTCTGTCTCTGCTGGATCACATGGTACAAAGATTGTCATATTAGGAATTTCTCTCATCAATGCAATATCTTCGATAGACTGATGGCTTCCTCCGTCTTCTCCAACAGAAAGTCCTGAATGAGAAAAACCAAATTTTACATTTGTATTTGTATATGCTATTGAATTACGAATCTGTTCGAATGCTCTTCCTGCTCCAAACAAAGCGAATGTACTTGCAAATGGAATAAAACCTGTATGTGCAAATCCAGCTGCTGCACACATCATATTTGCTTCTGCAATACCGAAATTGTAAAAGCGATCTGGAAATGCTTCTGCAAATGTCGCAGACATTGTTGCATGTGCAAGGTCCGCATCAAGTGCAACTACTTTATCATTTTTCTGGCCTAACTTAACTAACGCTTCTCCATAAGCTACTCTCAATGATTTTCCCATGTCCTATGCCTCCAATTCCTTCATTGCTTTTTCAAAATCGTCTTTACTCATCACTTTTCCATGCCAGCCTGACTGAGCTTCCATAAATGATACACCTTTACCTTTTACTGTATTACAGCAAATAAATTTAGGTTTTCCACAAACTGGTGCTTTCAAAGCTTCTACGATTGCTGGAATATCGTGTCCATCAACTTCAAAACATTCAAAACCGAACGCTTCAAACTTAGCAACGATGTTACCTAATCCCATTACCTGCTCGTTACTTCCATCAATCTGTAATCCATTATAATCAAGCATTACAACAAAGTTATCCAATTTGTAATGTGCGGCAGCCATAGCTGCTTCCCATACAAGGCCTTCCTGACATTCGCCATCGCCTACGATTGTGTATACTTTATAATCAGCTTTCGCATGTTTTGCCGCAAGAGCCAAACCCATAGCTAAAGAAATTCCCTGACCAAGAGACCCTGTATTCATATCAACACCTGGTGTCTTATTACAATCTGGATGTCCCTGAAGATGGCTGTCAATCTGACGAAGTTTTGCAAGATCTTCCTTTGGAAAATATCCAAGATCTGCAAGAACTGCATACAGAGCTGGACAAGCATGACCTTTGCTCAGTACAAAACGGTCTCTGTCCGCTTTGTTCGGATCCTTTGGATCAACATTCATCACCTCATAGTAAAGAGACATCAACATCTCTACACATGATAATGATCCGCCTGGATGACCTGACTGAGCAGTATATAACATCTTCATGATTTCCTGGCGCAATTCTTTTGCTTTGTTTTCGTAACTCATCTTTTTTCCTCCTTATATTAACCTTTAACAGCTCCTGCCGTTAATCCTTCAACCAATTTTTTCTGTGCAAAGAAGAACATGATACAAACTGGAATGATTGTAACGATTCCTCCAGCTGTCAGAAGTCCCCAGTCAACGCCCAGCTGACCGATTAAGCTCTTTAAGGCAACCGGAATTGTTCTTGTTGCATTATTTGTAAACATTACTGCAAATGTATATTCATTCCATGACGTCATAAAAATATACACACCTGTAGCAACGAGGGAAGGCCCTAAGATTGGCAATATGATCTTAAAAAATGCCATTCTTCTATTGCAGCCGTCTACCAGCGCTGCCTCTTCCAATGACATCGGAAGATCATTAAAGAATCCATTCAGCAGCCACACTGAAAATGGAAGGGTAAATGTTGTATATGCAAGTACTAACGCCCACGGTGTATACAACAATTTCAAATTTCTCATGATGGAATATAATGGAATCAACAATAACACAGTCGGAAACATATTGTTGCTCAAAAATAATGCCATCATGAATTTTCTTCCTTTAAATCGATAACGCGAAAATGCATACGCTGCCAACGTAGAGGCTGTCAGCGACACCAATGTCGTAATCGACGCCACAATGAAACTGTTTTTCATTGCCTTCAAGAAATCTACTGTCGTAGTAAAAAGCTTCTTATAATTATCCCACATCACTGCAGATGGCCAATAAGTGATTGCTCCATAAAGCTCTGACTCTGGCTTGATTGATGTCACAAATGTCCAATAAAATGGGAATAAAATAAAAATCAACAATGCAATAAGAGGAAGATATGTCATTAAAAACCGTTTTCCAAAAGACTGTTTTCTCATTTTAATCGTCCTCCTCTTTAAATGTAAATATCAGATACGGTATCGCTACTGTACACAATACCAACGCTAGTAAAATGGCCATTGCAGATGCATATCCCATGTCCAGTGTATTCGCCTTGTTGAAGATATATACACTGAGTGTCTGTGTCGAATATGCCGGTCCACCTTCTGTCATATTGAAAATAACGTCCACTGAGTTCGCCACCCAGATTACACGCAAAAGTGCTGTAATCATAATCGTATTCTTAATGCTTGGAATCGTAATCTTAAACAATTTCTGAAAGCCTGTTGCGCCATCTATATCCGCTGCTTCATACAACTCGCCTGGAATTCCTTGTAATCCCGCTAATATCATAAGTGCAAAGAATGGAATTCCTTGCCATATGATAGTAACAACAACCGAAGGAAAAGCAGTGTTAAGCTGCGATAAAAATGGAATATTATCTGTGATCAAATGCAATTTTTGCAAAATATCATTGAGAACACCATAATTTCCATCGTACATCCATCTCCACATAAGACCGATCAGAACACCAGGTGTCACCCATGGAATCAAGCTGACCGCACGAACAATTCCTCTACCTTTAAAACTTTTGTTTAATAATAATGCTAAAATAAATCCAAATACAAACTGAAGACCAACACCAAAAACTACCCAGAGGATCGTTTTCCAAAGAGATGACCAGAACAGCGAATCATGGAATATCTCAATGTAATTTGCCAAACCAATAAATGCGATATCTTTTGGTCTTCTCAAATCATAACTCTGAAAACTCATTCCAATCGCATTTACAACTGGAATAAATACAACACACATAATAATCAGCATTGCTGGTGCAACCAGTAAATATGGATAAATATTAAATTTCTGTTTTTTCATTATTTCTCCTTTCAGAATACGTACTTATCCTTCACGAATTTAAAACTGCCTTGCCTCAAAGGCAAGGCAGTTAATTGTCTTTTTATTATTTACTGATATAAAACATCCTGCATTGACTGCATACATTCTGCAGCTGTTGACTGTCCTGTAAGACCCATGCTGACTGCTGCTGGCCAATTTGTAATCCATTCTGTTGTTGTGTCAAGAATTGGAACAATACCTGCGAAATCCATTCCGTCGAAAGAAACTTTCATGAATCTGTCATTCTGGAAGTAATCTAACTGCTGTACTCTCTGGCTAACTGGAACCTGACCTGTTTTTTCACACCACATTTCCTGTCCATCATATGCTGCAAGATATTTCATCCATTCAAATGCAGCTGCTTTATTCTCACAAGATTCGAACATAACAGTCTCTGTATCACCCATTGATGTCCAACGACCTTTGTCGCTTGCTGGGAATGCAAATGCATCTACATCATCACCAAGTTCTTCTACCATACCCTGTGAAGATCCGATGTGGTGGATGAACATTGCTGTAAGACCAGACTTGAAGTTTGCAACTGTTTCCTGGAATCCATCACTTGTTGCAGTTGGAGGACACCATCCATTTGTATAGATATCAATAAAGTCCTGCATACCTGCTACAGCTTCATCTGTTGTGAAATCATCAAATGTACCGCCATTAGCATGAATGAAGCTTCCCCATGGTTCCTGTCCACCAGATGCTCCACGCATACCCCATCCGTATACGTCTGTCTTTCCATCTCCATCTGTGTCCATTGTACATTTTTCAATTGCTTCCATGAGTTCATCATATGTTGTTGGAACTTCTACATTTGCTGCTTCAAAGATAGATGGTCTGTAATATACATAAAGAATCTGTGTGTTCCATGGCATTACATACATCGCTTTGTCGCTTCCGCCTGCAGTTTTCATTACATCATAAATGTTATCTGAGATATCTGCTTTATCTTCCCAAGCATCTACAAATGGTGTCAAGTCTGCGAGCAAGTCATTGTTTACAAACATTGGTGTTGCTGACAATTTGAATGTTGCAACATCAGTTGAGCCACCACCCATTGCTGTGTTGAAGAGTGTGTTAGAATATCCACCGCCGTCCCATGGAATTTCTTCTCCAACAACTTCAATACCATATTCATTCTCTTCATTGAATTTGGCAATGATTTCTTGCATAAGTGCCGAGTAATCTGTGTTATCTGCCCAATATGTAAAATTGATTGTACATGCTTCAATTTCACCTGCGTCGTCACCTTTAGCTTCATCTTTTGGTGCGTCTGCGCCACCACCACATGCAGCTAAACTAAGGGCCATAACTCCAGTGAGTAAGAGTGCTAATAATCTCTTTTTCATTTTTGTTCCTCCTTCTTGGCTAAGTCTTTACAAATGTACGAACATTTTATTGTTGTTTTGCACTTTTGTAAGCACTTACATTTTTATCTCATTATAAACTTCTCACAAAAACTAGTCAATATAAGAGATTGACAAATTCCAATTAAAACTTTTGTCATATTTCACCAAGCATCTTTAATCGGCACTTTTTTCGCAAAAATTACTTAAAATATTTTACTCCTGATTCGAAAATCTTAAGGTCTTGTTCCCCATAAATGTTAATTGCTACACCATCTGCGCGACGCTCTGAATGTGCCATTTTTCCAAGTACTCTTCCATCTGGACTTGTAATACCTTCGATTGCTCTATATGAACCATTAATATTCCATTCTTCATTCATAGAAACAGTTCCAGCAAGATCACAATACTGGGTTGCCACCTGACCATTTGCAAATAATCTATCCAGCCATTCTTCGCTTGCCACAAAACGACCTTCTCCGTGAGAAGCCGGATTTGTGTACACACCACCAAGTTCTGCCCCTTGAAGCCATGGCGATTTGTTTGATACTACTTTTGTATATACCATCTTAGAAATATGACGTCCGATTGTATTGTAAGTAAGAGTTGGTGAATCAACCGTCTGTCCAACAATTTCACCATATGGTACAAGTCCAAGTTTTACAAGTGTCTGGAATCCATTACAAATACCAAGTACTAAACCATCTCTTTCACCCAGCAATTTTTCTACTGCTTCTTTCAATTTAGCGTTCTGGAACGCTGTGGCAAAGAATTTTGCAGAACCATCTGGTTCGTCACCTGCTGAAAATCCACCTGGGAACATGATAATCTGTGATTTTTCAATCTCTTTTTCAAAGACTTCCACTGAACTACGAATATCTTCTGCATTCATATTCTTAAATACTTTTGTTGTCACTGTTGCACCAGCTCTTTCAAATGCCTTCGTGCTGTCATATTCACAGTTTGTTCCAGGGAATACTGGGATAAACACATGTGGCTGTGCAAGCTTGTGCTCACAGATATAAATATCCTTCGCATCATAAACTGGCGAAGCAACTTCTGTATCGGAATTTTCATCAGATGTAGTGCGGAACACTTCTTCCAATGTGCCTGTCCATGCTTTCTGAGCTTCATCCAATGTGATTAATGTGTCACCATATGCAAAAGCTGAATCAGCAGTAACCTCACCAATAACTTCTGCACAAACAGTAAGTTCATCCACTTTTTCTGCTGGTACTTCTGCAACAATATCACCAAATGCCGGTGCAAAATATTTTCCTGCCTCTACACAATTGCAAAGTCTTACACCCATGCCATTTCCGAATGCCATCTTGCTAACTGCAGAAATAACTCCGTGACGGTCAAGCGCATATGCAGAGACAACTTTTCCAGAATGAATGTCTTCTGTTAATCTCGCATACTGTTCCATAACCTTTTCATAGATTGGAAGATTATATTCATCTTTCGCAATTTTTAACCACACTAATTTGTTTCCAGCTTTTTTCAGTTCTGGTGTAATAATCTCATTCTGTTTTGCAATATCCACTGCAAAAGATACCAATGTTGGCGGTACGTCAATCTGCTCGAAAGTTCCAGACATACTATCTTTTCCACCGATTGATGGAAGTCCAAATCCCATCTGTGCACTATATGCACCAAGCAATGCTGCAAATGGCTGGCTCCATCTTGAAGGATCTTCTGTCATACGACGGAAATATTCCTGGAATGTAAAGCGAATCTTGCTATAGTCTCCGCCTGCCGCAACAATCTTAGCCACTGATTCTGTCACAGCATATACTGCACCATGATATGGGCTCCAACTTGACAGATATGGATCAAATCCATAACTCATCATTGTCACTGTGTCACATTTTCCTTTTAATACTGGAAGTTTTGCCACCATCGCCTGTGTCTCTGTCATCTGATATTTTCCGCCATGTGGCATAAATACAGAACCAACTCCGATGGAACCGTCAAACATTTCTACAAGACCTTTCTGTGAACATACATTCAAATCTGCCAATGTTCTCAGCCATTTTTCTTTCACATCAGCCACTTCTACTGTGTCTTTCAAAATGGAGTCTTCTTTTGACGGAATTTCTACTTTCACCTTAGTTTCCTGATGTGCACCATTCGTATCAAGGAAAGCACGAGAAATATTTACGATTTCTTTTCCTCTCCATGAAAGTACCAAGCGTGGACTTTCTGTAACTTCGGCCACCTTCACAGCCTCAAGGTTCTCCTCATTTGCATAGGCAAGAAACTGTTCTACATTCTCTGGGGCAACAACAACTGCCATTCTTTCCTGAGACTCAGAGATTGCAAGTTCTGTTCCATCAAGGCCTTCATATTTCTTTGGAACTTTATCTAAATTTACTTTCAATCCTGCTGCTAATTCTCCAATCGCAACAGAAACACCACCTGCGCCAAAATCATTACACTTCTTGATCAGCTTACTTACTTCTTCTCTTCTGAATAATCGCTGAATCTTACGCTCTGTAGGTGGATTTCCCTTTTGTACTTCTGCCCCACATGTCTCAATCGATTCTTCGGTATGAACTTTAGATGATCCAGTTGCGCCACCACAACCATCACGTCCTGTACGTCCACCTAATAAAATAATGATATCTCCTGGATCTGAGGTCTCACGAATCACTGCTCTTCTTGGCGCTGCACCTAATACCGCTCCAATCTCCATACGTTTTGCCACATAATCTGGATGATAGATTTCTTTTACCATACCCGTTGCAAGTCCAATCTGATTTCCGTAAGAGCTATAACCATGTGCTGCACTGCGCACAAGTTTCTTCTGTGAAAGTTTCCCTTTCATTGTCTCTTTCACCGAAACAGTTGGATCAGCTGCACCAGTCACACGCATTGCCTGATATACATAGGTACGTCCTGAGAGTGGATCTCGGATTGCTCCGCCAAGACAAGTAGCTGCCCCACCAAATGGTTCGATTTCTGTAGGATGGTTATGTGTTTCATTTTTGAAGTTTACAAGCCATTCCTCAGACACGCCATCTACTTCCACAGGAACTACGATACTGCATGCATTAATTTCATCCGACTCTTCCTGGTCCTGAAGTTTTCCTTCTTTTTTCAATTTTCTCATTGCCATCAATGCCAAATCCATGAGACACACGAATTTATCCTCGCGTCCCTTGAAAATCTCACTGTGTGTCTGCAAATATTCTTTATATGTCTTTTCAATTGGAGCTCTATAGTCTCCATCATCAAATGTAACTTCTGTAAGTTCTGTCGAAAATGTTGTATGACGACAATGGTCTGACCAATATGTATCCAACACACGAATTTCTGTCATAGAAGGATCTCTGTGTTCTTCTTCCTTGAAATATCCCTGAATATGCTGAAAATCTTTAAATGTCATAGCAAGCCCCAGCGAAGCGTACAATGTTTTGAGCTCCTCTTCCGGCATTTCCTGAAATCCAGTAAAAATCTTCACATCTTCTGGCTCATCAAACTTTGTGACAAGTGTCTCTGGTTTCTCCATCCCTATTTCTCTAGAATCCACCGGATTAATGCAATGTGCCTTGATAGCCAGCAAATCTTCTTCTGACACACCACCCTCTAAAACATATGTCGTTGCTGTCTTGATAACTGGCAACTCATCTTCTTTAATAAACTGTACACACTGAACAGCCGAATCCGCCCTCTGGTCAAACTGACCTGGCAAATATTCCACTGAAAAAATCTTATCTGTTTCCGCATATGGAAATTCTTCATGATATAACACATCCACTGGTGGCTCTGAAAACACTCCATTACATGCTCTCTCAAATGTCGCATCTGAAAGATTCTCAATATCATAGCGAATCAGCACTCTGATATTGGTTACACTTTTCACTCCCAAATAACTTTTCACTTCATTCAAGAGTTCCTTTGCCTGCACTGCAAATTCTGGTTTCTTTTCCACATATACACGTCTTACGCTGTTCATAGTATCCTCCGCACATCGTTTATTTATTTCAAGTACAGACTTTTCCTCTGTACCACAATACCATTAACATATTAGCACATTTCTTTTATTAGTACAATAAATATATTTTTCGTCTTTTATAAGTTTTGCTTATCGCTTTTCTCGCGTTTCAAAAAAATGCTTCCCACAAACAAAGCCAAAAGAATAACAATAAAGATCACGCCGATTCTAAGAACCATATCAAAGAAGAAACCTTCCGGCAACATCCGTATCATAAAGTCGGTTCTCGCATCAAACATCCAAAGATCATTGTCAAAAAATATTTCATGAAAAATCACAAAACATTTAGAAAAATTCACAGCAATCGCGATTCCAAACGCTAACACCGCAACACAAAAGCATCCTAATGTTTTTTGGAAAGTATCTGCCAATGCTTTCTGCCACTTTTCTTTTGTCGCAAACAAAATCACAAGGCAGGCAAGCAACGTAATCCCCGCAGCTCTTCGCAGCGCCAATCCCCCCAGGAACAGCGTCTGTACTTCTTCCATATGAAAACGATCCTGCTCATTAAAAAAGTCTTGCTCCTTACCTTCTATCACTTTTTCAATGCTTAATTTCTCTTCGCCACCTCGCAAATATGACATCATGTAGATTGTAACATCCATCACATCTTCCATTTTCATATCAAGCTGGTTTAAAATCTGATATTTCTCATATTCCTTCTGATAAAACCCGAAATCACTATAAACAGCGATTTCAAAACTTGTAATCAAACTTATAAAAATTGTCATTACAGATATTACAACACATAGCCCTGTTGAAACATATTTTTTCATCTCTTTATCCTCTTGTCTTTTCTTTATTTTATTTCAATTTACTATATTCTATCAACATCCTATTTTTTTGTCAAAAAAACTGGTGTTATCACTTGTATTTTTTCCTTCGAAATTTTATAATGCTTATAGTTTTATTAGGAGGACTAATAATGGACATCAATTACGAATTATACAAAGTATTCTACTATGTTGCTGATACTTTAAGCTTTTCTGAAGCTTCCAAAAAGCTATTTATTTCTCAATCTGCCGTCAGTCAATCTGTAAAGACATTAGAAAAAAAGATGAATCAAACCCTTTTTATCCGAAACACAAAAAAAGTACAACTGACACCAGAAGGTGAAATTCTTCTTCGACACATTGAACCTGCAATAAACCTTATCAAGCGAGGAGAAGCTCAAGTTCTAGAGTCTTCTTCAACTGGCGGACAGATTCGAATTGGCGCCAGCGACACTATCTGTCGCTATTTCCTTGTTCCTTATCTCGAAAAATTTCACAAGGATTTCCCAAATGCACATATCAAAGTTACAAATGCAACTTCCATCAAGTGTGCAGAACTTCTAGAGACCGGACAAGTAGACTTTGTGGTAACCAATCTTCCGAATCCTTATTTGGGTTCTTCCTTTTCCACAAAAGTAATTTGTGAATTTCATGACGTATTCATTGCAAATTCTTCGTTTATACATCTGAAAGATCAAATCCTTTCTTTGAAAGAATTATCAGATTACCCTTTGCTCATGTTAGACAAAAAGAGCACGACCAGTGAATTTCTCCACGCCCTGTTCCAGCAGCACCAGATTGATCTGGTTCCAGAGATTGAACTAAGCAGCAATGATCTTTTGATTGATTTAGCAAAAATCGGCCTTGGCATAGCCTTTATCCCTGATTTCTGTATTTCCAGCGAATCTGAAAATTTCTTTGTCATACAGACAAAAGAACAACTTCCGCTTCGCCACCTTGCTGTATCTTACAATGCACATGTTCCACTGTCACATGTCACCAAAGAATTTTTAAATTATTTTGATGAAGATAAGAGAAGTTCTTAATGTTCTTCTCTTATCTTTTCTTCTTTGAGCCAAAATCCCTCCACTCTCTGCAGTACCTGTTCTTGATTGCACCACATACAGTCGCTCCATTCTTTCGGGAAAATGCCTTTGCATTGCTTTTCTTGAAACCTCTCATCCAACAGTAAAATAATCCCCTTATCATCTTCCGTTCTGATCACTCGTCCAGCCGCCTGCAATACCTTGTTCATTCCAGGATATCGATATGCATAATCAAAACCATTTTCACCTTGTTGCTCAAAATATTGCTTTAATATTTCTCGCTCACTACATATCTGTGGAATGCCCGTCCCTGCAACAAATACTCCTATCAATTTTTCTTCCGTCAAATCGATTCCTTCCGAAAAAACACCTCCCAAAACACAAAATCCGACCAAACTACACTCTCTTTTTTCTTCAAAGTTTTCTAAGAAAATCGTCCTTGCTTCCTCATTCATGTACTGTGCCTGCAAGATGCTGTCAATCAAAATCTCTTCTTCTAAACAAAGTTTCTGAAACACATCATACACTTCCTCCATAAAGCTATAGGATGGAAAAAAGGCAAGGTAATTCCCTGTTTTCTCCATTGACACACGCAATATATATTGTGCATACTTTTGATACATTTCTCGACCTCTCATCGAATATTTTGTACTCACATCTATCCCACTTAATAACAAACGATTTTCTTGGCGAAATGCGGATTCTGCATAGACAGCATAATCTTCCATCTCTCCACTTAAAAGCGTTTTATAATATCGGATAGGTAAAAGTGTTGCAGAAAAGAAAATCGTGCTGTTTCCCTTGTCCATATACTCTCGTAACTTTTGAGCAGGATTCATGCAAAACAATTTTAGCATGAATTTTCCATTGTTCTGAAATTCAGAATATATTTCATAATTATCATCAATCTTCTCGTAGATATTCATAAAATGTCTGATGGAAAAATAAAGAGAACGAACTGCATCCTGTAGCTCCTTCTTGACACACTCTTCTAGATATTTTTCCATTTCTCCCGTTGTCCTAAGCAGTTTCAAGTACATCTGTGAAATATCTTCCACTCGTTGATAGGTCTCACATTGTTTTTTCCACTCCAGAAATATTTTGTTACAAGCTTCCAGACACTTACAAAGTTTCTTATTCTCGTCTTTGATTAATTTCTTTAATTCAAGAAAATCTTCTTTATACAGTTCAGCACTGTACATATTCCTGCCCCGCTCTACCAAATTATGCGCTTCATCAATTAAAAATATATACTCCCCAGATGCACTCTCCGAAAAAAATCTTTTCAAGTGAACATTTGGGTCGAATACATAATTGTAATCACAAATCACCATATCCACCCAGCTCGACACATCCAATGCCAACTCAAAGGGACATACTTTATATAGCTTTGCCTGCTCTTCAATTTTTGCTTTTGTCATCTTATCCGTCGTCATGAGTAAATCATAAACTGCATCATTGACTCTGTCAAAATGACCTTTCGCGTAGGGACAGCTTTCAGGATTGCACTCTGGCGTCTCACAGAAACAAATCTTTTCTTTTGCCGTAAGCGTAATCACCTTCATTCTTAGTTTCTGCTCTCTTAAAACCTCTATCGCCTGTTCAGCCACAGTTCTAGTAATCGTCTTTGCAGTCAAATAGAAAATCTTCTCCCCCAATTCTTCTCCAACGGCCTTCACCGCTGGAAACACGGTTGAAATAGTTTTCCCAACACCTGTTGGTGCCTCGATGAACAATCTCTTTTTTCTCAATATGCTCCTATACACAGCAACAACCAATTCCCTTTGTCCCTCCCTATAAGGAAATGGAAATTGTATCTGCTGAATAGAGGCATTTCTCACCGCTTTCCATTCTATCTGGAAACGCGCCCATTTCTCATATTGTAAAACAAGATTCATAAACCATGTACTCAATTCCTCGAATCTAAACTGATAGCGAAACCGCTTTATCTCTTCTGTCTCCATCTGGCAGTAGGTCATCTGTACACCAATCTCTTCTTTCTCCCTCTGCTTGGCCCATATATACGCGTAGCACTTTGCCTGCGCAAGATGCACATTCACTGGCTTCGTCAGATACTCCAGCTCTAGAAAAGTTCCCTTTATCTCATCTATAATTTCACTTTTCGCTTCCTCAATGATTCCATCTGCCCTTCCCTCCACGCTCAGGATAAAACATTCCATAGGAATCTGATATTTTAGCGAAACTTCTGCATGATATTTATCTCCCATTCTCCGCTGAATCTTTCGATGTATCTTTCCACCAAGCTGCATCGCCTCCAGATTCATTCCGCCACTAGTTCTATTATCAATGTCGCCTTCCCGCATAATAAATTCAACCAAACTGCGTACCGATATTCTTACAACAGGCAATTCCTTTTCCATAAATCGTTCTGCTCCTAACTTCAACACTCCTATCCGTTCATATTAACACGGAATCACCTATCTAGCATTCAAATTCCACCATATTTTTACGATATTTTAAAGGAAGATGCGACATCTGTCTGCGCTTACTTTCCCGCTCCTTTACAGAGATATCACAAAAAAATTGTTTCCATAATCTCTGAATGTCTCTCTCCTCTTCCGATACTTTTTGTAAAAGAGTATGATCTGCTGCCACTTGCTGAACTAACGTCCATCTCTTTCCTGCTTCATGAATTGCAAACTCTTCATGCGAAGCATCATAGATTACCCAATGTTCCATCGGAAGCCGATCTTCAAAATGCGGTGCGACTCCTTCAAGAATGCGATGTTGAGGCTCTATTTTGGCATATAAAATCTCACTTTCAAGCTCTTTGAAACGCAACACTTCTTTAAAAAAATGGGTCTCATTTCCAACCGCCCGGCTCAAATCCCACACCTTTTTTACTGATGAAGCAGTCAAATGTTCCATAATTCTCGTACTGTCACTCAATTTTCTTGCTTCTACCAACATCTGAAAAATAGCTGTCCCCTTTGCAGTATCCTTTGCCTTCACTGCTTGATATATTCTTCCATATGCTTCTTTCCCCAAATTTTTCCAAATCATCTTTTCTACTGCCTTCGCTTTATATGCAGTTTCAGAAGTCTCCACATACTCACAAAATAATTCTGTCTCTACTTCTCCATAAAAAGCAATTCCTGCTTCTCCACCCTCTCTGCGTTCTATCCACGCATCATAAACCGCAGAGAAAATTCCTTCTCTCGTATCGTGACAAATATAAACTTTTTTAAGCATTCTTCTTCACACTCCCCAGAAGTTCATCTTCATAAAAATGTGCATCATCAAATAAAGACAACTGTCTATAATTCATCTGATCATCCAAATCCGGATAACGATTCTTAACATCTACCAGATTCCGCACAATATAGTCCTGCTCTAATTTTGTGGGATACATCATTCTTCCATTGCATGTAATAAAATAAAGTGCTCGTTTCAGCACAACTCCCATTTTCTTTAAATCTGCAAACCCAACGCTTCCCATCCTTCTCGCTTTTACAATCTTACCCGCTGAAAGATATCCTATTCCGGGAACTCTAAGAAGCTCATCATAACTTGCCGTATTAATCTCCATTGGAAAACATTCCAAATGCTGCACGGCCCAATTACATTTAGGATCCATAAAAACATTGAAATTCGGATTTTTCTCATCCAGTAACTCTTCCACACGGAACTTATAATAACGCAGGAGCCAATCTGCTTGGTATAAGCGATGCTCACGTAAAAGTGGCGGACCATGATCAATCTGCATTGGGAGACTTGCTTCTTCATTCACATTAATAAACGCTGAATAAAATACTCTTTTTAGCGCAAATTTTTGATATAGAGCTTCTGACACTTGCATGATCTGTAAATCAGTCTCCTCTGTAGCACCAATAATCATCTGGGTACTCTGCCCTGCCGGTACAAAGTGTGGCGCATGTTTATAAAGTACTACCTCTTCCTTATTCTCCTTCATTTTATTCTGAACGTATCTCATAGGAGTCAAAATATTCTTTCTACTCTTATGTGGTGCTAGTCTCCGAAGTCCCTCTCCTGTAGGCAGTTCCAAATTCACACTCATTCTATCAACAAGAAAACCTAATTTCTGTAGGAGCTCCTGGCTCGTTCCTGGAATTGCTTTCACATGAATGTAACCCCGGAAATGATATTCTGTCCTTAATTTATAAATCGCTGTATATATTTGCTCCATCGTATAATCCGGACTTTTCAAGATTCCAGAACTCAAAAAGAGTCCTTCTATATAATTTCTTTTATAGAAATCAATCGTCAACTTACAGATTTCTTCCGGGGTAAATGTAGCCCTCACTACATCGTTGGATGAGCGATTGACACAATATTTGCAGTCAAAAATACACTCATTGGTAAACAAAATCTTAAGCAACGAAATGCATCTGCCGTCTGCCGAAAAACTATGACAGATTCCAGCTTTCTCACAATTTCCCATACTTTTCCCATCGCCACATCTATCCACCCCACTGGAAGTACAAGCCACATCGTACTTTGCCGCATCTGTAAGTATATGAAGTTTTTCGTATATATCCTCTCTATCAACCAAGGAAGTCATCACTGCTGTGCTTAACAGCTCTTTCATCTCAATCACCAACCAGAACATTTGTTTGCTTTTATGGTATCACATTTATCATTGCTTTTCAAGAACATTTGTTCTTTTTGATATATGTAATCTTATCTATAAAAAAAGAGTGTATTTTTTCATACACCCTTTTCCATATATTTATCTGCTGATTTTTTCAATTGCCTCTTCTAAATATTGATTAGAAGCTTCATAAAATTTTTCCTGTTCAACGCTTTCTGCAAGTTTTGGATCAATTGGCATCTTTCCTAAAACTTCAACACCCAGTTCGTTTGCAATCTCATCAATATGACTTTCTCCAAACACAGAAATCTTCTTGCCGCAGTCTGGACATTCCAAGTAACTATAATTTTCAACAATCCCAAGCACTGGAATATTCATTTTCTTTGCCATGTTATATGCTTTTTTCACAATCATCTGCACCAAATCCTGCGGTGAAGTCACAATCACAACACCATCAACTGGCAATGACTGAAATACAGTAAGTGGAACATCACCAGTTCCAGGAGGCATATCTACAAATAAGAAGTCCAAATCCCCCCACATAACATCTGTCCAGAATTGTTTCACCACTCCTGCAATCACTGGTCCTCGCCAGATAACAGGATCTGTCTCATCTTCTAAAAGAAGATTCACAGACATAATCTTTGTGCCATCTTTCGCATCACGAGGCAACATCCCTTCCTCATTTCCTGTTGTTCCCCCATGCACACCATACATTTTCGGAATTGACGGTCCTGTAATATCTGCGTCCAAAATCCCCGCTGTATATCCTTTTTCGATTGCCATTCTTGCCAAAGAAGCTGTGACAAGTGATTTACCAACGCCGCCTTTACCACTGACAACTCCAATCACTTTTTTTACATGTGAATGCGGATTCGCCGGCTCACGGAAATCCACTTTTTTACTCGGGCAAGAACCCGCATGCGCACAAGAAGCACAAGCTTCTGGAGCACAGCCATTCTGCTGCTCTTCTGACATAATCTTTCTTCCTCCTACAATTTATAATCTTAACTGATTATCAGCCTCACAGAAGAACTGCAAGGCTGATTCATCGTTACTTTTTCATTATTCTACAACTGCAATTACTTCAACTTCGCAGAGAACGTTCTTTGGAAGTGTCTTTACAGCCACACAGCTTCTTGCTGGTTTTGATGTGAAATATTTTGCATACACTTCATTAAATGCTGCAAAATCTCCCATATCAGCCACGAAACAAGTTGTCTTAATAACTTTGTCAAATCCTGTTCCTGCTGCTTCTAACACAGCCCCAAGATTCTTGCACACCTGTTCTGTCTGTGCTTCAATCGTTGTGGCTTCAATGGTGTCTGTCTCTGGATTGATTGGAATCTGTCCAGCTGAATAAAACAATCCATTATGAATATATCCCTGTGAATATGGTCCTAATGCTTTTGGTGCTTTCTCTGTTGCTACTACTTTCATGTCTTTGCTCTCCTTTTTTATAATTCTCGCGATTTTGTGCTGCAACGCATATGGTTACATTTCATACATTACCTTTAGAATAACACAGCTTTCTACAAAATCCAATTCTTATTTTCTTCATTCTCACAAGAATATTTATTTCGTCGAGTTGTCTTATTTTTTTCATTTTTTACTGTATTATTCGCAAAAATATGCTATAATATTCTCAGTGTAAAGAAAGGGAGGTGCCATGATGGGCATTTTAGTAATGATTATTTCACTTTGTATCGTCACAGCAGTTGTTGTCGCTTCAGTTACGGCTGTCATTGGTGGTATCGTTGATGAACTAGACGAAGAATAATTTCGCCTTTACAAAACAAAAAAAGCTGTCACACTTACGTTTTATCGTTCTTGTGGCAGCTTTTCTTTTTAATCTTCAAAATCTTCAAAAGTTTCTTTCAACTTATCCATAAATCCTTTTTTCTTAGATTTCGATTTGCTTTCCCCTTCTGAATTTTCTTGATTTAATGTATTTCCCGTGAGTTCATCAAACCTACGAAGTGCTTCTTTTGCCTCCGAGCTGAGCTTTTCTGGTGTCTGTATCTCAAGTGTTACATAATGATCTCCTCTCAGCTTAGAATCTCTAAGTGACGGAACACCTTTGCCTTTCAAACGTACTTTTGTTCCAGTCTTCGTTCCAGGCTTCACTGTGTAGATGACATCTCCGTCAACAGTTTTAATACGCGCATCACCACCAAGGGCTGCCTGTGCAAAAGAAATCGGCGCTGTTGAGAAAATGTGCACATCCTGTCTCTGGAAAATCGGGTGGCGAGAAACTGTAACTTCTACAAGTAAATCTCCTCTTGGTCCACCATTTACACCAGGTTCACCCTTTTCACGAATACGAACGCTCTGTCCATCATCAATTCCCGCTGGAATTGTAACTTCAATCTTTTTATGGCTTGAAACATATCCAGTACCACCACAGTCTGGACACTTTTCACGAATTACTTTTCCAGTTCCATGACAATCTGGACAAGTCTGAACATTCTGCATCGTTCCAAAGAATGACTGTGTTGTATATACAACCTGTCCCTTACCACCACAACGTGAACATGTCTCTGGCGATGTTCCCGGCTTCGCACCTGTACCATTACATTTCGTACATGGATCTTTCAAAACTACATCCAATTCCTTCTTGCATCCAAACACTGCCTCTTCAAATGTGATGCGAATACCTTTGCGTATGTTGGCACCTTTCATTGGACCTGTATTGGAGCGACTGCTTCTTCTTCCGCCCCCAAATAAGTCTCCAAAAATATCACCAAACATATCACTAAAATCTGCACCATTGAAATCAAATCCGCCATATCCGCCTGCACCTCCGGCGCCGCCTTCAAATGCCGCATGACCATACTGATCGTACTGGCGTCTCTTTTCCGCATCACTTAGCACTGCATAGGCCTCAGAAGCTTCTTTAAACTTCTTCTCCGCCTCTGCATCACCTGGATTAGAATCTGGATGATATTTCTTTGCCAATGCTCTATACGCTTTTTTCAACGCTGCATCATCAGCATCTTTGGAAACCCCGAGGACTTCATAATAATCTCTCTTTGCTTCTGCCATTTTGTTACCTCATCAATACAACATTCTACGGAGCCACCAGACTCCGTAGAACATGATCTTATTCTTAAATTATACTTCTTTGTAATCTCCGTCTACAACATCATCTGCGCCGTATCCTTCTGGAGCTGGACCAGCCTGCTGTCCACCCTGGAATCCTTGCGCACCCTGGGCACCCTGAGCCTGTTCATAAACTTTAGCGAACAATTTCTGTGCACTTTCCATTAATTTTTCTTTTGCTGCTTTGATTTCAGCAACCTGTGCTTCTGAAAGGTCATCTCCTGCTTTTGCAAGAATGTCTTTCAATGCCTGAATATCAGCTTCTACTACTGTTTTGTCAGCCGCATCCAGTTTATCTCCAACTTCATTCATTGCCTTTTCTGTCTGGAAAATAATTGCATCCGCATCGTTCTTTGTATCGATTGCTTCTTTGCGTTTCTTATCCTGAGCTTCGAATTCAGCAGCTTCTTTTACAGCACGATCGATGTCAGCATCAGACATATTTGATCCAGCTGTGATTGTAATGTGCTGTTCTTTTCCTGTTCCAAGATCTTTTGCAGATACATTTACGATACCATTTGCATCAATATCAAATGTAACTTCGATCTGTGGAATTCCACGTCCTGCTGGTGGGATTCCATCCAATCTAAACTGTCCGAGTGATTTATTGTCTCTTGCGAACTGTCTTTCACCCTGAACTACGTTGATATCTACTGCTGTCTGATTGTCAGCTGCTGTAGAG
>CAZYCT010000025.1:0-24267 GCA_964646135.1 uncultured Coprococcus sp.
AATTTAAGGATAATGGAATTATTGAGATTTGTCAATAAAAATTTTTGAGGATATAGCTATTAGAAAAATATATAAAATAAATACAAGAAAAATGTAGAAAAATAAGTAATAAAAACAATGTAAAAAAATCAACAAAAAGCTTGTTGACTTTTTTGTTGAAATAAAATAATTGATACTGTATAATAAGAGAACACGCTAGTAAGAGAAAGGAGCGATATAGAGTGGCTGAAAAAAGCAGTATATTTGAAAGAGTACCAACAGAAACAGTATCGTTATCTATCTCAGTGCCAAAAGAGATGAAAACGACATTGCAGTACAAAGCGAAGCAAGTGGGATTATCATCATCCTATTATTGCCGAAAGATTTTCGACATTTACTTAGAGCATGAAGAAGATATAATTGCTTTGGCAGAAGGTAGAGGAAAAGTTGTCCCAGTAGAGAATGAAGAATAAAAAGGAAGTGAGGCAATGAAGGTAATTACGGTGTATTCAGCTAAGGGCGGTGTAGGAAAAACAACTACATCTATCAATTTGGCTGCAGCATTAGCCCACAGTGATAAAAAAGTGCTACTGATTGATGGTGACTGGCAAGGAAATACAACCTTTGGTCTTGGTGTAGATCCAAGGGATGTAAATAGAGTTGCTTTAGCCGATTTATTGGTTGCACAAATAAATAGCCCAGATAAAACAGCGGAATTGTTAGAAAACAGCATTATACCTCTGAAAGATGAAAAATTGGATTTGATACCCACAAATCCATTGATGAACAATGCAGAGTTTAGAATGTTAATCTCTTATCCGGATAACTGTTATGCGCTATGTGACCTGTTAGACCATTTGGACTATGATTATGTAATAATAGATACACCAGCAGCATTAGATGGGTTTCTGGATTTGGCGATGATGGCTTCTAACAGCGTTATCATCCCGACGGAGATGGAATTCTTTAGCTATGATGGATTGGAGAACTCGTTTAATATCATCAATGTAAAGAGGAACAGGTTTAACCCGGAATTAAATATTGTAGGGGTGCTTTTAAATAAAACAGGTAACTCCAACAGGGCAAAGCAGATTAAGGATTTAATTATAGATTATGCCGAAACATCTGATATTCATGTATTTCAGGCTGAAATCCCAAGAAGGGAAGTAATACATGACTGTTCAGGGGAACAAGTTAGTATTTTTATGAAAAGAAGCAAAATAAAGGAGAATTATCTTGCTCTGGCAAATGAAATTATTGGCTTGTTAGAAGGAAATGGAAAGGAGGACAATTAAGATGGCACAGAAGGATTATAGTAAGTTTAAAAAATCTTTGCCACATAATAATTCAACTGGCAAAAGCAAGTTGGATGCTTATGATATTAACCTGCCTTTTCGTGGAAATACAGATGGCATTGAGGTGAGGAACATAGCAACGCATCTGCTTGTACCGTTTCAGGGGACAACACCTTTTGAATCTTATGCCGGAACGGAAAAATTTGAAACACTGGTAAGAGATATTGAGGAGAATGGTATTTTAACTCCAATTATAGTAAGAGCCAAAGAAAATGGCAGCTATGAGATTCTCGGCGGGGATCACCGTACAAAGGCAGCAAAAAAATTAAATTTGGCTACGGTTCCTGCTATTGTATATCCTGTTGATACATCGGATAACAAAGCGATGTTAATCCATATTAACACGAATATCCTTAACGGCAGAGACGAACTTAGCTTTTTGGAAAAGGTTCATGCAATGGTTGAGTACGAAGCTTCTCTGGAAAAACAACAGGGAACAAGAACTGATAAGAAGGATAAAGCTGAAAAGTTTGACCGCTATCAGCAGCTGGCGGATGTATTCCATATCGGGAATAAAACTACAGCAATTCAATATGTAAAAGCAGGTAAGGAAATGCCAGTGGATATATTAGAAATGATAAATGCCGGAGAAACTACATTTTCTGCAGCTTATAAAATATTGACACAGCAGGATGACTCTTTTCGAGAGGAATTATATACATACCTCCGAAATGGGAATAAGCTGTCAATCCGCATGATTGATGACTTAGCAGCAGAGTTCCAAGCAAGGACAAAAGAGACAGAGGAACAGCCTGAGCCGGTTGTGACAAAGCAGCCGGCAGAAGAAAGCCCCTATAGCGGTTTCCAGCCTATTACAGAATTTGATACGTCTGTGGCGGCAAAATCAGAGGATGTGGTAATTGAAAAACCAACAGCCCCTGCTACTGAATCACAACCGAAAAAACCAGCTTTTAAGGCTGATGAATTTGATAAGGTTATCAGTAAGAACAAAAAAAAGAAAGTTGTTACTTTAAAGGTCGAGAAGGCGCTTATCCCGGATCGTTTCCTTACGCTAAATGAGGATGAAAAATCCAATCTAATTGTATCTTTGCTCCGTACTTGGGAAAATGAGTATTGGGAGCGAAAATAAATAATTATATTGACAAATTCAATATGCTTGAAGTATACTGAAAATGAATTTGTTGTATTTTTAATAGTGGCAGTCCGTAATTTTTTATTACGGACTGCCTTTTTTTGTTATCTGGTAAACGTAATGTGAAAAAGAGAATAAACCATAAAATAAGAAAATGGGCGTTAAGTTCATTTTTTTATTGGAAGAAAGGAGTGAAGAATAATGAAAAAGGAGAACAGCTGTATGAAAGGGCAAATTGACTTGTTTGCTTGGCAAGATCGTGAAGAACGTGCCGAAAAGAAATTATACCGTAAGGTAAGCAAATGGCAGTCAGTTATGCCGTTTCGTCTTTACGTTTTTCAGAAAGCCTATGTAGCATTAAAAAAAGGTGGAAAGATTGTAGGAACTGATGTTTTGGAGTTTCGACAAATGGCAAGTTTTGAAACTTATGAGAGTTTGTATGTAAATGCACTCTACAAAGTATTCAAATATTGCCGCAAACGAGTGAGAAACCCAGAACTATTAGAAATTCTTACAGATGCTTATGAAGAAGAATACGACTGGATGTGCCAGCGTTTTCAGACATTTAAAGAAGCAGAATAAAAATTTCTTGGGTTACTTTGAAAATATTTTTTTCAAAGTGGAGGAAAAAATAAACTTTAAAAATTTTATTTTTAAAGTTTATAGAAAAGGAGGAAAAATTTTATGGCAACAAATATCAGAGATGGCTATATGTCACCGCAAGTCTGGGTGGCAAAGCGAGAACAAAAGGTAATTGAGGTTCTTGGTCGCTTAGTTCCGGCTCGTGTAGAATATGCAGAAAACATATTTGCAGGAGAGAAGTACCTCGATAATGGGACGGTCAAAAGGGATTATGCTCTGTTGACTATGGTTATCTGTGAGGGGAAAGGAACGGAACGGAAACAGGTGCGGTTTAATTTCAGCCCTGATAATTTCTTCGCTTTACGCAGAGAGTGTGTACCGTCAGTTTATACTGGCCGCAGCTACCGTAAGGTATTTATAAAAAGAAATTGTAACAATGGCGAATTAAAGATTCGTTCTGTCACAATTACTTTTGAGCAATACCAGAAGGACAGAGATGGAAATGTCAAAAAAAGCAGAGATGGGAAGCCTATTGTGGCTGACTATCCTTGGTTTATTGGTATATCGGAAGAAACGGGTAAAGCTGATTCGACAGGAGAGAAATTTGTCGGTCAAAAAACGAAAGTGCAGAGCTTTATCAAAATGAGTTCTGATGAATACCAGAGTATGATTGACAGCACCTGCAGATACATTGATGTATTTGCTATGGCATTTGGCACATCACTTTTGAGAGAAAAAGCAAAGATAGCACAGAAAAAGAGAGAGGAATACGAGAGAAAAAATTATTGAATGAGGTGAGGAAAATTGAAGATCGTTGATTTATTTGGATTTTACCAAAGAAATGTGTACAGCAACGGAGATTATTCTGTTGCTGTTTTTTCTAACGCTGAAACTGGTGAACCGTTCAAAGTATGCGGAGAAGGTATTCCTTCAGCGAAAAAGATTAAATACCATTTTATCGGTGAAATGCAGACCTATAAGAAAACCGGAGAGCAAACTTTGAAAATGTCCGATTATGAGATTGCTGAATTAGACAACGAAAGCTCTTTTGTGGAGTATCTTGCTATGCCGCCAATCGGGTTAGGACGTTTGCAGGGTAAAAAAATTTATCGACTATATAAGGAAAATGCAGTTGCAATATTGGATACAAAGCCGGAGGTTGTATATGAAGATGTATTTAAGAAGCTGCGAAATGGGCAGAAACGTTTTGATGACTTTATCGAATTATGGAAAAGCCAACGCAGTTTATTAAAAATCACATCTTTTTTAGTGCGATATGGTATTAAACGGCGAGATGTAGTTAAATTGAATGATGCAATCACAATAGAGAAATATGATAGCCTTGGTGAAGCAATTCGTTCTAATCCATATTTCTTAATGAATGTGCAGGGTGTCCATGTAGATATTGCTGTATGTGATGAAATTGCGAAAAAGCTGAGATTCCCGTTGAACAGTCCCGAACGAATTAAAGCCGGCATGAAATATGTGCTCCGGCGAGCAATGTCGCAGGGTGATATGTTTATGTATTGCTTTGGACAACGGGGCTTAGTCGAAGAAGTTTCTATGTTTTTGTCTGTAGCTGTAAAAGAAGTGGCTGCTGTATTAAATACCAGACCAGAAGGATTTGTTTTGGAAAAGGATAAGCAGCAGGGTAACTACAGAATTTATTTAGATTATGCTCACGCTTGGGAAACGGGACTAGCGAAAAGTCTTTTTCAGATTATAACCAAAAAGATTGAACCAATTATGTCTGAAAAAGAAATGGAAAAGTTTATTGAGGGCTATCAGAAGGAAAATGGTATTGAGCTTGCAGAGAAGCAGAAAGAAGCGATAAGAACTGTATCTAACAGTGTGATTACGATAATCACAGGTGGAGCCGGAACTGGTAAAACAACCAGTTTAAATGCTATTCTTGCAATGCTCCATGCAGCTGGTATGGATAATAACTGCTTACTAGCATCTACTGGTAAGGCAAGTCAGCGAATGTCTGAGGCAACAGGCTATCCTGCGACAACAATCCATAGCTGTATTGCGTGCGATGATAACAATGACAATGGATGCAGTTACAGCAGGGATATAATCTGTGATGCCTTAGTTGTCGATGAATTTTCAATGACGGATTGTAGAGTTGCCTATCTGCTCTTTGCTGCGGTGACGGACTGCGAACGTATTATTATCGTTGGTGACGTAGAGCAGCTGCCATCTGTAGGTGCAGGTAATGTGCTGCGGGATATGATTACAAGTGGACAGATTAAAGTGGTGGCTCTGGATGTAATTCAGCGTCAGGCACTGGACAGTCCTATCGTAGGCAATGCACAGAAAATTTTGCGAGGAGAGCATGATTTGGTTTTTAATGACCAGTTTCGTTTTATCCATTTGCCAAACTCTACAGAAGCTGGAAAATATATCGTAAATCGCTATGTCGAGTTGATCAAGGAACATGGATTGAATTATGTGCAGATTTTGTCCCCGATGAAAAAACGGGATGGCGGCACTATAAAGTTAAACGAGGAGATACAGGAGAAGCTACTCCCGACAATTAAAAAAGAGCGTTTCCGGTTAGGCGATAAGGTAATGAACACGAGAAATAAGCATGATTTGGATTTGAATAATGGTGATATTGGATATATTACCAATATTTCAGACGGTGAATACACCATTGAGTTTGATGGAGAGCGTACAATTACATTTTCTACGCATGAAATGGATTCTGTCGTTCTTGCTTATGCTATTACGGTTCACAAAAGCCAAGGGTGCGAGTTTCCTTATGTAATTATGCCCATCCTAGATAATCAGGATATTATGTTGTACCGGAATTTATTATATACAGGAATAACCAGAGCGAAGGTTAATATTGAGCTGGTTGGCTCTGAGGAAATGCTAAAAAAAGCAATCGAGACTGTGAAAATTGTGAATCGAAAAACTACACTTGCCAAACGACTGCAATATGCTGATGTTTTATGCCGGCCAAAGCAGAAAAAGCAAACCAAGAGTGATGATGTAAAACAAGTTAAACTGCCGTTTATGAATGAGAAAATAAGTTAAAAGGAAAGGAAGTAGGAATTTATGAACGCAAATGAAATTGCCAAAGCATGGAAAAGAATTGTACAGATTTATGATGAAACGAGTGAACAAAAACCGAAAGAAACAATGCGCCAAATCATTCATGAGTTTGGTATTCAACAGACAGAAGAAGTATTTGCAGCTATTGCAGGCATTAAATTCTTTGATGGGAGAATTTGTAGTATGAATAGGGCATATATGAATCGTATACCTGTAGAATCGAAAGTTTTGGAGATAGATATGACTAATCCTATCTTATATGCAGGAATTGATGTTATACATACATCACATATCGACCAGTTAATTACAGAGTTAAGAAAATTAGAGAAATAAAGCGGATAGAGCATAAAGTTTGACCTTGACGAAGATAGAGGTGTTTACTAAATGTCGCTGTAAATCCCCTTGCTTTAGCAATGGGGATTTACGGCGATTTTCCTTTTTGTTAGATAAACCAAGTTTATCTAATTTATTGTTGCATTAGAAAGTATTGTGTTACATAATGTATATATGAAATATAAATCAAACAAAAATGTGGTTTATTCCTGCAAGTACCATGTGGTCTTTTGTCCTAAGTATCGACGTCCCGTTTTAGTAAACGGTGTTGATGTTCGCTTAAAGGAGTTGATACAGCAAACATGCGACCAGCTTAATGTCGAAATCATAGAAATGGAAATAATGCCAGACCATGTGCATCTACTTATGGAAGTAGACCCTCAATTCGGCATTCATAAAGTCGTTAAACAAATTAAGGGTTATTCGTCTCGTATTTTAAGAGAAGAATTTCCTTGGTTAAAATCAAGGCTTCCGAGTCTTTGGACTAACAGTTATTTTGTTTCTACAGTTGGCGGCGCTCCGCTTTCTGCAATAAAACAATACATCGAAAATCAGAAAAACGTATAGGTGGTAGTAGTATGCAACTTTCCGAAACAGTAAAGTTATATCCAACTGAATACCAGAAAGCCTTAATCATACAGACTATGGCAGAGTATATCGACACTGTGAATCGCCTCGTTTCTGATGCTGTAAGTGGATGCTCTATCGCAAAAATCACTACTGCTGATGTAAGGGCTAATTTACCAAGTGCATTGCTGAACCAATGTATTCGTGATGCAAAATCCATTGTCAAGAAGCACTATAAGTACTGCCATAAGGCTGTCCTTAAGAACAGAAGTCTTGTAAAACATGGTTCTGCCATCAGAGCAATTGCACCACATTTGCCGGTACTGAAAAAGGCTTGCTGTTATATCAATAACCAAAATTATAGGGTTAAGAATAACTGCATTGCCTTTCCGGTAATGGTAAATGGCAAATCAAAGCGCATCTCGGTTCCCGTGAAATTAACAGACCGTCAGAAGTCTTTATTCTCTGATACAAAGCTTGGCACTATGCGTATTGTTATTAAGAATCATGTACTTGTGGCACAAATCGTATACGAAGCTACAGAACCTGTGCTTCAATCAGAGGGTAATGCTATGGGGGTTGATTTAGGTATCAAGTGTCCTGCTGTCAGCTATTGTTCTGACGGTAGCGTTAAGTTTTATGGCAATGGCCGCAAGAATAAATATATGCGTAGGCATTATGCGTATCTTCGTAAAAAGCTTCAGGCTTCTAAAAAGATGAAGGCAGTTAAGCGAATCAATAATAAGGAACAACGCATCATGCGTGACATCGACCATAAATTAAGCCACGATATTGTGCAAGCAGCCGCAGCACATCATGTCAAGGTAATTAAGCTGGAGCAGCTGCAAAACATACGCTCTGCGACAAGAAAAAGTCGTAAAAACAATCATAGCTTGCATACCTGGTCGTTCTATAGACTGGCACAGTTTATAGAATATAAGGCGAGGTTAGCAGGTATATCCGTTGAGTATGTAAACCCGGCATACACAAGCCAAAAGTGTCCTATCTGCGGCAGTGTGCATCACGCCAATGATAGAAACTACACTTGCGAATGCGGGTTTCACACACATAGAGACCTTTTAGGTGCTATGAATATTTGTAACTCAACTGAGTTTGTTGGTAACAGACAAACTGCGTAGAGAACTATATGTTCTGCTCTACGAGGGCTAATGGCATAGCCTTAACTTGGGGTGCGACCCATCAGAAATGAACCGGTCAGCCGATGCAGTCGACAGCCACCAAGAATCCCATGTCTTTAGGCAGGGGGAGTGTCAATATACTTTAGATAGACACTATAGGATTTATCGGAGCCAGTTTGTTTTGCAGACTGGCTTTTATTCAATAAGAAAGAGCTGAGTAAAATGGAAAAACAGAAAAAATTCTTGGATTTTTTATTGGAACGGTTTCAGATAGAGCGTAAAAAATTTGATCGCTCCGGTGTATATGCTTATACACAAAGAATATTGGCATATAACTCTAACAAGATTGAAGGCAGTACATTAACAGAGGAGCAGACAGCTTCATTGTTTGATAGTGGTATTTTGCCGAAAACAGAAGATTTTTATCGGGTTAAGGATGTTGAGGAAATGAATGGCCATTTCCTGATGTTTAATAAAATGTTGGACACACTGGAAGAACCCCTGACACAGGAGCTAATCAAGGCGTTTCATTATGAATTGAAATCCGGTGTATTTGAGGATCGTGCAAATGGATATGCTATCGGGGATTACAAAAAGCGTCCAAATATGGTAGGAATGTATGCTACAGCAAAACCGAATGAAGTAGCCGATGAGATGGAAAAACTTCTGGCGTGGTATCACTCTCAAACAGTTAATCTGTCTGTACTTGCAGATTTACATGGCAGATACGAAAGTATTCATCCATTCCAAGATGGCAATGGCAGGACAGGCAGACTGATTCTATTCAGAGAATGCCTTAAAAACATTAAAAACAGCATAATGCCGTTTGTCATTGAGGATGCTAACCGACATGAATATGCAGAAGCACTAAAAGCTTATCGGGAGAATGATTGCGAAAAATTAGTTAAACTATTTCAAAAAGAGCAAATTTTTTATTATAAAAAATGCAGCTATTTTTTTGAATAGCGAGATTATGAGTTGATTAGAAAAGAGGTGTGATAAGAATGATAAAAGAAAGAATTATGGAAATTGTAAATGCTTATGTAAATGATGCACATATAATTTTTGATTCTAAACTAAAATGCGTTATTCTTTTTGGATTTTATGCGAGGGAAGATAATGATGATGAGAGTGATATTGATTTAATGGTACTGCTTGATGTTCCATCTAATCAAATTCCTTTCGAGAGAAGAAAAATGAGGAAAACCGCAAATCGTTTAGATTTAGAATATGATTGTGTAATTTCTGCGACATTTCAGTCTTATGATGTATTTGAAAGTTATAGAGAGGCCTCTATGTTCTATTCAAATATTTCAAAGGAGGGACTGAAAGTTGGATAATATCGTGGAAAGAAAAAAAGGAATAAGCGTTTTATTGTCTTGCAAGAGAAGATGAATATACTCGATTGACAGAAATTGAGGAAGATAAGTTTCTGCTTGTAGAAGTTAATAACCTATTTTTTGTTGACAAAGGTATGAGTATTGATTTATACTAAAAATGAATTTTTTGTTTTTTTAATGGAGGCAGTCTGTATTTTTTACAGACTGCCTTTTTTTGTTGTCTGTAAATCAAAAATGTGAAAAGGAGTGTGTGAAATGGAAGATTTCAATGCAGGTTTATTGTCTGGTAGAATTAGCAAAAAGGCTGTAAGAAGGGTGAATAGCAAGAGTGAAAATAACGCACAATTTGCTATTGCCAATATTAACCTTGCGGTAAACTACTATGACAGAGCGGAAAAAGCTACAAAGGCGATATATTTTCCGGTAAAAATTGTAGGTCGTCAGGCTGAGTACATCGAGAAATACCTCGATGTAGGTGACGAGCTGTATGTAACTGGCGAATGGAGACCTAACGAGTGGACAAGCAAAACAGGAGAGAAGCACAGAGATATTTATCTTGAAGCTGTCGAAATCAAAGCTGGTCGCAAGAAAAAAGGCAGTACGGAAGGTGCTGCTCCAGAGCAGAAAGAAAAAATGTCTACAGGAAAGAGTGAACCGAGCTATGCAGGATTTCATCCGGATGAGGAGCTTGAAGATGATGAACTGCCGTTCTAAATTCAAGCTTGAGAAAAGAAGATAAAGCCATAGAGAAAAAGGGAGACAGAAAAGTCTCTTTTTTTAATGCGAAAAAGGAGGTATGAGGATGGCGAACATTTTTATTCCTGATATTTTGAGTATATCAAAAGAAGGATGGAGAGAAGAGAGAAAAAAAGGTATCGGTGGTTCTGATGTAGGAGCAATTCTCGGTGTAAACAAGTACCGTTCTGTATCAGATGTCTATTACGATAAAATCGGGGCAAAAATGATAAAAAGAGAAACGGAAAGGACTAAAATTACACTCCAAATTGGGAATTGCTTGGAAGAAGTTGTTGCAGAAGCATTTCAAAATCGTTATCCGTCAATCGAGGTACGCAGTGATAATGCTATGTACCAGCACGAAAACTATCCGTTTGCATTAGCTAATATTGATCGCAGACTGATTTTACCAGACGGTTCTAATGCAGTTTTAGAGTGTAAGACTTTAAGCAGTGCCGAGGGATGGGAAAGTACAGATTTTTGTAAAGGGATACAGGGTAGATGCCCATTGTCCTATGAGTACCAAGTTCGTCACTACATGGCTGTATTAGATTTTGATTTGGCTATTGTTGTTGGACTGGATTTGCTTACCAAGAATCTGTATGTTGTCTATGTCCCAAGAGATAAGGACGTTGAGAACAAGATATTAGCTGCAGAAATGGAGTTTTGGACTTTTGTTGAGAATAAAAAAGCTCCTGCAGTAAATAGCTATTTCGATCGGCTTTGTACAGAGATAAAGGCGGATGCCTTTAAGCGGTTTTACGGTGCGAAAAAAGAAATGGTTTATGAAGTTAAGTTTGATGATGAAATTGAGATGTTTAATGCGATAAATGATCTTAGCATTAAGCAGCAGTTTCATAGTGCCGAGGCAGAAAAGGCAAAAGAAGAAAAAGAAGAAATTGCAATGCAGATGTTCCTGCAGTGTGAGAACCGGATGCACATAAAGCCTAGCAAGATTGTTTTAAATGGGAGTGCAAACGGTATGACTGTCACACAGTATGTTTCTTTGACTGATACGATTGCAGCCAAATTTGATGTAACGCAATTTGTGGCAATGTATAACACACGTAATGAACATAAACTGCCAGAGGATATTGATGAGCAAACTGCTATTTTAATTTGCAGTCACTCTATGCCGGATAAATTGGGCCTGTACACAACATTGAGTGCAAAAGGAGGAGCCAGATTTTACTTTGCAAAAAGGCAAATCAAGGAAGAAAAGAAGAAAGCAACGAGAAAAAAAGCATAAAGGCAAATTTGAACTTTGAAAAAAATATTTTCAAAGTTTTTTTATGAAAGGAGAAAAAAATAATGGAAGAAAATAAGAAAATGAAATTAGACCTCAAGCAGTTTGAAAATGTCAACTATTTCAATGGCATTGACAGAGAAAATCTTGTTATTCAGGGAGATACCGATATTTATGTACCTCATGTTATCCGCCAACTGTGGTTTCGCAGCACCTACCCGAAAGGGCAGATTAAGACAAAAATGCTTAATACAATGGAGGACTTGGCTGTACATAAGTATTGTCTGTTTGTTGCAGAAGTATACGATAACGAACAAACTCTGCTTTCCATCGGACATGGCTCAGCAAATGTAGAAGAAGATAGCTTTTTTGAGGCTGCAGAACGGCGTGCAGTAAGTAAGGCTCTTGCAAATGCGGGCTTTACTTGGCATAACGGTGATTTTAGTAATGATGATGATATTGCAAAAAATCAGATGTCCGTTTACAATAAATACATCACAATGAGTAAGTTTGATATTACCGACCAGTCGGTTAAAATGCTGTATGATGATGCACTTGTGTCCGTTGTACCGGAAGGCTATGGTGCGGCATCCGGAAAACCGATTGCTGCGATGGATAAGCTGCAGCTGGTAAATATTGCACAGAATTATGGCATTATTGCCGATGGCGATCCACTGATCAATGCAAAAATCAAATTTGTATATATGTATCAGACGATTGAAAAAGAATTGGCCAAAGGAGACAATGCGAAAGAAGCTACTCTGAAAGAGCCTGAACCGGAAAATCTGGTGGGAGAAAAAACTTCTTCTAAAAAAGAAAGAAAAAACAGACGCAGTAAGAAGAACAAAGATGATACTTCTCAGGAAACACTTCGTCCTGAAGAACCTGAACAGCTGAATGAAGAAATCAAAGCTGATGTGTCTGATCAGTCTCCTAAAGCAGATGAAAAAACATCCGAAACATTTGAAAATGAATCTGTACCGGAACAGAATTTCGTAGTAGAGGAAGAAAAAGTGTCTGAGGCTCCTAAAGATGAGTTGCAGCCTGAAGCAGTGGAGCAGTCTGAGGCATTCTATGAATCGGAAAATAATGTAGAATTCCCTGGTGGATTTGTTGATGTGGATGACGAAGAAATGCCGCCTTTTGGTAACATGGAATATGAGCAGAGTGATTTTACTGTAGATGATGAGAACATTTTTGATATGGATATTCAAAAAGAGATTCATAAAGAAAATGCACTGAAAGAATGGGGTTATGCTAGTGAGGACGAAATTTGTTCTGACTGGCAGGGACACCTGAAAAATGTACGTGAGAAATATAGAGAAATGTCCAATAGCACCCCAGAGGAACTTCAGAAATTTATCGAGAATATTCCTATTTTTGATAATTGCTTGAATATGAATCAGTGTGATAAGGATACGGTAGTCCTTTTGGGTGATTATTTAAACGCACACAAGGATGAGGTAATTGCTGCATTGGACGAGGGTAGATTCCCTATTCCGACGCTGAGAAAGCCTGCTACTTGGTATGCAGATTTTGTGTGGGATAATTTCTAAGGCGTAATAAGGAGGACTTCTGAATGGAATACAGAAGCATTAAAGAATTACTAGACGCTTTTTGTCCTGATATGGAATACCGCCCTGCATCGGGTGGTAATCTTAGGCTTAGTAGATGTCCCTTTTGTGGGGGAAAGAAAGCCTATATCAATCCAAAGCCATCAGTAAATGGCTTCATTTGCTATAGTGGCAAGTGCGGCAAAAAACTAGGCTTTATGTCGTTATACAAAGAGCTATCCGGACAGTTTGATGCAAAATATCCGGATGTGGTAACTTTTATCGACGGAAACCATTCAGAAGCAAAATCTTATGAGCAGACGTTGCCGGAAGTGCATGAGGAAACTCGTGCATCTCTGGCCCAACGTCATAAGGTGTACAGTAAACTGCTGTCATTGCTTGCGTTGGATGATGATGATAAAAGAAGCCTGCTGAAACGAGGATTAACGGAAGAACAAATTGCAAAATTGGGGTATAAGAGCTGCCCTACAAAAGAAAAAATTCCTGAAATAATAAATGCACTGGAACAGGAAGGACTAAACCTCTCTGGGGTTCCGGGATTTTACAGGCGATATGGGAAAAATACTATGATGTTAGCAAATGGTTTTTTTATTCCGTTTCGTAGCTTGGACGGACAGATTCAAGGAATGCAGATTCGCCGCAATGGCGACGAATTAGTCGAAATCCGGCAGGAAATTGATTTTTCTGATACAGTTGATTATACGATTGGGGTAAAGAACAACAATCCATATCCGCTAGTTTTACGAATCATAGGTGAGATTCCTTCCGGTGCGGTTGTTGAAAATGAAAAAACAACAGAAGGCTATGAATTAGAAGAACCTAATATTATCCGATGGGAACATTATTTCCAAGTGGATGAAGAAAAAGAATTTACCTATTCTTTACATACATCGGTATTGTTAGAAACAAAGCCGAAGGTTGTTGTAAATCCAAGATATATCTGGTTTACCAGTGGGAATAAGAATGGCGGAACACCTGCAACAAATTTTGTACATTTTGTTGGAAAATTGAATGAGGTAATGTATCTCACAGAAGGCGGTCTAAAGGCGGATGTTACATACTGTCTGACAGATCGAAAAAAGAGTTTCGTTGCGGTTCCCGGTATTTCTAGTATTAAAGATATGCCTGAGATATTTGCATATTTTAAAAAAAATGGGGTGAATGAAATCAGTATAGTCTTTGATATGGATCGTATTTATAATAATCGTGTAATGGAGGCAATAGACAAAGTTAAAAATATGGCAGAAGAAGCCGGACTTTTATACTCTATTCCGGAGTGGGATATTAGTATGGGGAAAGGCATTGATGATTTTACTTTGTCATATTTAAAACAGAAAAAAGGAAAGTAACACTACTAATTTGACGGTATGCAGGGTGAAATATTATCCTGCATACCGTCTTTTTTCATATTTAGTCGGATTTTGGCACAAATTTCTTGCATGAGATTTAGATGTGTGTTAATATGGCATTGTAAAATAACACAAAGGTATAAATATCCTACCCATGGAATTGAACAGCATAGCCATCAAAAAGAAAAGAGCCTTTAGTGTTAATGCATTGCAAATGGCTGAAAAAACGGTGTATCAGTCAATCTCAGTCTCGTCAACTGAGTGCAAAAGTGTGCCAAGACAATAGAATACAAAAGCATTTATATAACGCCAAATATGCACAGTAAAAATGCTAGGTGTCTATTTTAGCACGCCATTAACTTAATTGATTCATAGAGTCAGCTTCAAAAAGCAGATCATAGGGGGTGATCCCCGTTTGGCGATTCCCTATAGATGTGTGGGCTTCACAGGCACTATGTTTTTATTTGTTTTTGACCTGTTTGTTTTTAGTGAAGAAGGAGGAATGTTTTTTCTTGCTCATGCGAATAAAAAGTAAGAGCAAAAATTCCACGGATCAAATAAGACGTAGTGGTGAGTCTGTTGTATTTTCTTGTGATGGAAAATTATTTATTGGCTTTTTGTATGAGGGTAAAGCCTGATGTAAAGCCATTGAAAGTTTACGGTATGCAAAAGAATCGCAGGTTTGGTTTGCAGAGTCGATTTTATCCAAAAAATTAAGAGTTACCGCCCAGTAACAACAAACTTTGAAAATCCATTTTCTTCGCAACGCTATATACCCAACAACCCTAAAAGTGTTGCATAATGTGTGATTTATTGTAGAGATTAGATTTTCTTAAGCGACCCTTTTTTGGCACATGGGGGGGAATCATAGAAAATCCTTAACTGAGAATGAAATGCAGTAGGCTATGTTGCGTTTTTTTGACAGTTGAGCTGCAGTCGCATTCTGAAACTTCAATGGTTTTACATGAGGGTTTACCCCTCCCAGAAAAGCAATCTGAATTCTTTTAATTTTTCAGATTGCTTTTTTTATTGCAAGGATGGAATTTAGGGAAGGAGGATGTCATTGTAATCAAATGACAAAAAGGGTATGAAGAAAAATTTAACTAGGGCAATGATTTTATGTTCTGTTGTCGCAGTCGGGATAACCGCCTGTAACAAAGAAAAAGCACCTACACCGGATGAGTTGAACAGGAATGTCACCGCATATACCAATAATCTGGATGAAAATGGTGAAGATTCTGATTTTGAGGATAATAAAGCTGCAGATAAAGAAACTGAAAAGTCGGCTGCAGACAAGGAACCGGATAATTCAGAGGGCAAAGCAAAGGAAAGTACAAAGGTTGATGGGGCAGCAGGAAGCAGTTCCACAGAAGAAGAAAAGGAAGATACAAAAGAAAGTAAGGATACAGAGAATTCTTCTTCTGAAGAAAAGGCTAAAAAAGAAATATCTTATGCAATCAGCGAGGAAACCAAAACATATATTGATAATTTTGGGATTCAGACAATTGAAAAGAAATATGTAATTCCTTTTGATGCAGATATTAGAGATATTGCACCGTCACTGATAAATATTAATGCTGTGCAGTATGGTATTGACAATATTGTCAGTCCACAGAGTTATGAGGAAAAGAAAATATCAAAGGAAATTATTGCGGACACACAAGAGGCTGCAAAGAAATTCGATGAAGAACTTGAATATAACGAAACAGACGGGAAGGGCGTTCTGAAACTCGATAAGGATTCAGTTAAGGTAGAGTTGAACAAGAATGACAGAATCCCTTCCGGGGTGTCGATTGTAAAAAGTTATACTATGTCGGTGAAGGATCAGGATAAGGTGCCACAGACCGTAAAGCAGAATGGCATTACCTATTATCAGTCAAGTGTTTCTTGGGCAGACATGGGTGATCCCGGCACAGGTATCAATGGCACAGAAGGGGATAGCGGCTATGGCACTTATAATACCGTCGCATCCTCGTGGAAAGCCACTGTAACCTATTCTGGTACGAAATACACAGTGGATAAGGACTACAAAGGCACAGCTACTTACATCGGTAAAATCCTCATGAATAATTCTCCAACAAGGAATTATACAGTCACCTATAAACCGAACACAATGGTTTCTAATGTGAGTGGTATTTACTATAACAACTATATGAACAATATGTATAGAAAAGAAAATGCAAAGTTATTAGAAACAAGTGCGTCGGATTTCATGGGAATGTATACAGCCGAAAGCACTATGAAGATTCCTATGATTTTTACCCTGTTACCTTGGGCATTGCTTTATCTTATAACAATGGCTGTTGCTTATGTGGCTTTCAGAGTTTGGAAAAAATCAAATGAATCACCGGAAGAACTGGTCGGAACAGCGGTATCCGAAGAAAATATTCCTGTGGGAGATAATAGTGACGATAATGAATAAGGAGGATAATGAAAATGAAAAACCTGATAAAAGCAATAGTGCCTGAGTTCAGAAGGCTATTTCGTTATATGTTGATTGTTTCCGCACTTGTGTATGATTGGAAAGGGGTTTTGAGTTTTTTCATAATCGGGCTTCTAATTAGGTTACTGATCTTTGCGCTGCAATGGAAGTTTACTGAACCTAATCCTAATGGGAATAGTGAATCGCATAAAGATTCGGATTGTTTGTCTGTTTTAAAATGCTTTTTAAATGTTGAATAAAGAAAATTATAAAAATAAGAGGGTGATATAGTGGAAGGTTTAATAGCAGAGATCCAAGGTAATACAGAACAGTATTATGCTCTTTTTTGTCTTGTTATAGTATTTTTTTTGTGGCTTTTTATAGATTCTAAGCTCTATAAGATGATTGAAAAAAGAAAGAAGATAAAAAAAGAAATGGAAACAGCTCAAGAAATTCAAACTAGATAAGGGAGGAAAAAAGATGGATGGAGAACTGATAAGATTTGCTGTAATGAGTGCAATGGGTATACTTTGTTTAGGAACTATTTTAGATTTTATCTATGCCTTAGTCAAAATTTGGTTGGAACATAGGGTTCAAAAAAATAAAAATCTAAATAGGATAAGCAATATAAGGAGGTTCAAATGGAAGCAGATATTTTAATGCAATTATTATTTCTCTATTTTATGTATCAGATATTATGTGTGATGCTGACAATTCGTAAGCTTCAAAGAGAACGAATGGTAAAATATGTTCGCAGATGGCTTGAGAAAAGAGAAAAATAAAAAAAGAGAGTGATGTAACACAAGGATGATTAAGACAGTAATAAATAATAAGTAAGGAGGGAACATGATGAACATATATTTGTTATTCATACTGGGATTGATAATTCCACTTATCATTTTGTTTACGTTTTCTGTTTACATTATCATCTCAGTGTTGAATAGAAAAAATATTAAATTAGACCTGTTTGCATTTAATTTCCATTTCAAAAAAAGGCGAAATATCGAAAATACCGAACAGGTGATAAACACTCTAAACCAACAACAGGCGGTGCCTCAGGCTCAGACAGAACCGATTATGCCAGCATCGCCGGTATCGGTTGTTACGCAACCAGAGCCTGTGACTGCAAAAAGTCCTATGCAGAATTTCCAGGAAGATACGGATTTTCAAGATAATATGGATGCTCTGGAGAATTTTTCTGACTTTGATGATTTTGAACCGGAAGATGAGCATGAAAAATCATTTTTTAGCCGTATGAAAGGTAAATTTTTTGGAATTCGTCAAGATGCGGTAGCGAGAGCAATCGAGCGTGAAGAAATGCGGATGCAGGATAATCTTGAAATTTATGATCCGGATGAAATTCCGGAGGATATGCCGGAGGATTTTGGCAGCAAGTTGAAATATTGGTGGCATAACCATATCGGATTTCGCATTGGAATCTGTTCTCTTGCAGCTTTTTTGGTATGTACAATGGTATTTTACGGATTTCAGGCAAGAAATCGTGGAAATGAGAAACCGAATACTGAAATAGCCGAGAACACAGACCAGAACAAGGATAAGAATAAAGATTCCAAGAAAAATACAACCGATACAGAGTTGGATGAGTTTCGACAAGGATTGGATGATGAGCTGCTGCCCGTTGATGTTGCTTCAACCGCAGCTGATCCAGACCTTGCGGAGATTGTAGCAACAGCTCAGAGTAATGTAGGTGCAACGCCTGCAAGCTATTCCGGTTCCAGTACCAAGACGCAGCCTTCTGGTTCGATTGGTACAATCAGTATTCCATCCATTAACCTGAGTAATGCTCCTGTTATGGGAAGCGTGGCGCTCAGTGATTTGTCCAAAGGAACAGGACACTTTGAAAATACACCCATATTTGATGGGAATGTTGGTATTGCAGGGCATAACAATACCCATTTCAAATATCTGGTGAATGTAGATATCGGGGATACGATTAAGTACACCGTAAACGGTGTTACCCGTACATATCAGGTAACGGATATGCGAGCCATTTCCGATACAGACTGGGGTGTTTTCAATGATCAGGGCGATAATCGTCTAACGCTGGTTACTTGCGAACATCTTGTTCCAAACAGCCGAATTGCTGTTACTGCGGTACAGGTTGGGGCAGACAGCGGAACATCTAAAAAGGCATCTGCCAATACGGTACGAACTGCTTCAGCCGGGAAAAGCAACTCAAGTAACTGGCAGGACAGCGGTGAATATCACGATTCAGGCTCCGGATATACAGATTATGTCGGTGTGTTTACTGGCAATAATTAAAACTTTGGAAATAATATTTCCAGAGTTTCTTTTTTTAGAAAATTTTTAAAGCTTGAGGGGAGGAGAATGTATAAGAGATTTTTGGAATAAATGGAGAAGACAGATTTTGTTTTTTCTCATGTTGATTTTTGTCGGCAATATGTTTCTGTGTGATACAGAGATTGGACATAAATTCCCTGCAATCTACAGGAATTTATCCGTATTGCCGGCAGCGATAGTCACCTTTTCATATTTCATTCTCTGGCTCAAACAGATTGCCAAGGACTTTACTCTTTGGTCGCATGATATGAAAGGGTACTTTTCTATTTTTGGCAAGTATGCCGATAAATTTATAGAAATTTTTACAAAGGGTAAAGGGGGGAGAAATAAGAAACAATGAAGAAGAATTTAGTAGGCTTGATGATTGGCTTAATGGTTCTTTCTCCTGTAAGTGCATTTGCTGCAGATGATTACACGATTTCTTATTTTGATGATATCAATGATTATTATGCTGGCAAAAACGGTGGGAGTTACAGTACAGGCACATCAAATAGTTACTCTGGTTCTATTACGTCGGGTGGATCGTATTCCGGCGGTTTAACAAGTGACTACACAGACTATTCCGGCGGAGCGATTTCAGACGGCTTTTATGGTGGAGATGTGATAGATAATTCCGGTTTGGGTTCTGATGTGATTTATGACAACACCGGTACACCGACAACAAGACTTTGGTCGGAGGAGCCGTTATCTTCTATGGTGACAGCCAACCAGTATCGGAACAAAAAGAATGTTAAGCCAATCAGTATCAAAATTAACGGCACAAAATATACACCTCGTGATACACAACCACTTCTGATTGAAGGCAGGGTTTTTGTACCGTTGCGGTTTGTTGCTGAACAGCTTGGCTATACAGTCAGCTGGGATGCAGAGAATCTGGTGGCCGAAGTAAATGATGGTGCGATTGTGATTGAGGTAGGCTCATATACGATGTATAAGTACGATAACCTAACAATCCCTACAGACACTCCGCCGTTTTTGTACCAGGGCACTTTAATGGTGGGTCTGCGACAGATTGGCTCTGCCTTAAACTATAAGGTTAGCTGGGATGCAAAGCAACGTCTGGTAACACTCGAAAGAGCAACGCCTAATGTATCTTTGAATGAGCATAATGTGTTCGATAGGTCAAAAAATTGAAAAATGAATTTGCAAACAATGAGACGGGTAATTTCCTTACACGTCTTTTTTTAATCTGAAAGGAGGGGGTTAAGAAAAGAAAAATTTATATAGAAAAAATAAAATAAAAAAGGTGTCATAGTAGCACGAAGAAAAAATATAGCATCTAAGCCTGCGGCAGGCAACAGCGAAGCAACTTCCGTAGCTGATTTTGCAGAGTAAGGAAATCTATATTATTCAGTGAAATGTGGAAGGATGATTTTTTGGCCATCAATTTGTTAGATTTTTTGCCGGACAGCTATAGCGTTGACTTGACCAATGAAGAAATATTTTATGCAGGGCTGTGCGGTCTTACTTGCTCACCTCGGTATGATTGGGGATTTACCGATGAGAATGGAAAACATTTAGGCTTTTATTATTCAGAGGTCTACAAGAAGGTTTGGGATAAGATTCATCATATCGTAGATGCAGTGCCGGAATGGTTCCCCGAATATTGTATCACAAAGAAGAAGAAAAAAAGAGCAAAACGGAAAAGAGAACCGTACAGAATACAAGTGTATTGTGTTGCGTATGCCATCAGCTATGGGCTGTCGGAAAGAGAGTGCATTTTGATTGCCGATGAAAGGAATGTAGAATTTGCAGCACATATTTTAGACGAATTTTTCTGTGGAACAAAATCGTATGAGGAAGTGGTTGCCATTTTGCAAATGGGCGAAAAAACCATAGAGGATAGACAAGAACTATTGGATTCTCCCTACGATTGTGAAGTTGAACTTAAATTTAATGATGGTTCAGTTGTAACTGGCGTACAAAAAAGAGGTGATTGGTTGATAGACGATAAAAATAATAAACGATATGTAGTACCAGTATAAAAAAGTGGAGATTTCTCCGCATTTGATGCTGCAGAGTAAGAAATTCTGCAGCATTCAGTGAAAGGGGTGATATTGGGCAATTCAAAGGGAAAAAGCAGAAACGGGCGGTAAAAGAACCGCCTGTTTTTTGCTTTCTATTACTACTTATCTTGGAGAAAAAAGCAATTATTTTGTAATTTTTTAAAATTGAAGTGTCCGATTTGATGAAATCGTATTTTGGCTATGGTAAAATACGGTTAAATTAAGTCAACCGTTTCTCTGAGATAAAAGGCAAGGAGGAGATACTATGAAGAAAAAAAGAATTATGACTGCACTGCTGACAACGGCAATGGTATTTGGTGCAGTCCCGACAGCTTTTGCAGCTGACAACATCACTGTAACGGTAGATGGTCAAAAAGTTAATTTTGGTGACCAACAGCCTGTGAATATCAATGGGCGAGTTATGGTCCCGGTGAGAGCAGTTGCTGAAAAAATGGGATGGGATGTAAGCTTTGAAAAATATTCTACAAATGACAGTCCGGTGGTAAATGGACGCTTCCAAGAGTATAATCATGTTTTACTGAATAAAACAGTAAAAGAAGATAATGATTTAGACCGAAAATACTTATATTTCTCTACAATCACCATTGAGAAAAAGACGATTCTTTCTGGTAATTCCGGTTATCTTGAAGAAGAAAAGGCACTGATTGCTGATCCTGTAGTTAAGAATGGAAGAACTTTACTCGGTATTAGAGATCTTGCAAATGGCTTAAATGCAGACGTCCGGTGGGAAGGAGCAACAAAAGAGGTCAAACTTACAACTAAGCCTGTAGAGCAATATCCTAACTATGATAAACTACTGAAGTATATTGAAGAATACAGAAAAGCTGTAGGCGAACAGACAGAAAACCAAAAGGAGCAGCAAAAAGAACAGCAAAAGCAGGAAGAAGTAGCTGCTACGGATGAAAGTGGCTATGCTGACGAAGTAATTCGTTTAATTAACGAAGAACGTAAAAAAGCTGGATTAAACCCTTTGGAAAAAAATGATAAAATGATGTCTGCAGCTGCAGTAAGAGCAGAAGAAATCAATGAGGTTTTTGGACATACTAGACCAAATGGTGAATCTTGTAGAACTGCTTTGGAAGAAGTAGGGTATGAAGGAGTATATGCTGGCGAAAATATCGCTGGTGGACAGAAAACTCCTGAAAAAGCTGTAGAGGAGTGGTTAAATTCTGAAGGTCATAGAAGAAACATTTTAAATCCTAATGCTAAGTATACTGGCGTAGGTTTCTTGCACAAAGTCGAAGGAATTTATACATATTATGATTGGGTTCAGATTTTTGCAGGATAAGAAAAAATTTAAGACACTATGTAAAAGAGATACGAATTTCGTATCTCTTTTCTATTTGTAAAAAGAAAGGGTGAAGAAATATGCAAAAAAAGAAAAGATTTCTTGCACTTTTACTTGCTCTGGTAGTTGCACTGCCCTTTGTTCAGTCACCGCTTACTGCGCAAGCAGCGAGTGAAGGCAGTGTAACCAGAAAAATTACAGTAGTAAAGGGAAAAGATATAAATGATATTAAGTACAATGGTTCAAATGCATTACATTCGTCTGCATGGTGGTATGACGAGGATGGGACAAAACATCCGGCATTTTGCGTTGATCCGAAGCTTGCTGGCCCCGGAGAGATTGCTGCAGGGCAATATGATGTAAATGTGACAGGAGCAGAAACTAATGAAAAAATCGCTGCAATTCTTAATAATTCCATTCCGTATAAAACATATCAGGAGTTGGGTGTTGACAACGAGGAAGAAGCATACGCTGCTACAAAAGCTGCCATTTGGTGTGTGATAGGTGTTTCTAATTATACCAACAAAGATTTGTGGGATAACCCTGCTAAACCAAAGGTCAAAGCCTTATTTGATAAATTAGTAAACTTGGCACTGAACAATCCGGAACCCGTAAAACAAGCAGTTTATGGTTCTGCAAAGGTAGATAAAGAGCCTGTATTAGATGGTGATTATTATTATCAGCGTTTTAAAATAGCAGAAACATCTAATTCCGGTAAGTCAGTACATAAATACACTGTTAAGCTTACAGGAGATTATCCAAAGGGTACGAAAATCACAGATGAAAGTGGTACCGAAAAAACTTCTTTCAATGGCGATGAGTTATTTGTTATTCGTATTCCAAAATCTGCTGTTCCGGCAAATGGCAGTGTAGAAGCAAATGTTGAAGTTACTGCTACTCTGTTTTCCAATGTTATCCTTATCGGCAAACCATTGAATGGGTTAGATGGTAAGGTACAGGATATGGAAATTGCAATGCCTTACCAAAATGTTGTAATAAAAACCAAAATGGCGATTGGGCAGACAGAAGTTGAACCTGATCCATCCGGTTCTGGAAAATTAACAGTTATTAAACTGGACGCACGAGATAACGCAACACCACTGGCCGGTGTAACCTTTGATTGCTATAACTCCAATGGACAGCTGGTTGATACAGGTACAACAGATAAGAGCGGCAAATGGATTCCTAAAATATCCAAAGCAGGAACATATACCGTAATTGAGCGTTCCACCAACAATAAATATCAGTTGACTGAGCCTACAACTCTGGTTATTACAGTGCCTACGGATAATGATGTAACTGCAACGTTCAGAGATTATCCGTCTCAGACTGTCACTGTGGAGAAGGAGGATGCAGCAACAGGTAAGCCAGTTTCCGGATGTGAATATGAAATTATCCAGATTGATGGTAAAGGTGTATGGAGAGCAACAGGCAAGACTGATGCCAGCGGTAAAATCACTTGGGATAATGTGCCTGATGGTACATATCTGGTAAGAGAAGTTTCTACAACAGATGGGTATATCCTTGACCAGACACCGCAGTATGTAACGGTTCGCAACGGTCAGGCTCCCAGTTTGAAATTCTTGGATAGTAAATATCCCGGATTAACCATTACTAAAGTTGACAAGCAGACAGGCGAAGTAATTAAGAATGCTGCAACCTTTCGTATTGAGCAGGTAGATGGCAGCTACTCTACAGATGTAACAACCACAAACGGTGTGGCTACAATTAAAAATATCCCTGTCGGCTCTTATAAAATTACAGAGAAATCCGCACCAGAAGGTTATGTAGTGGCAAATTGTCCCGATAGCGTATACATTGGCAAGGATGAAAGCAAACAAATCATTGTATAC
>CAZYCT010000026.1:0-23978 GCA_964646135.1 uncultured Coprococcus sp.
GTGGTATTTGCGGGGAAAAGCCCTCCCACTTTCTATTTTAATAAATAATTAATCAACTACTTCGATTCCCATACTTCTTGCAGTACCAGCGATCATGCTCATAGCTGCTTCAAGGGATGCTGCATTTAAGTCTTTCAGCTTAAGTTCTGCGATTTCCTGAACCTGAGCTTTGGTAACCTTAGCAACTTTTGTTTTGTTCGGTGCGCCAGAACCGGATTTGATGTTTGCAGCTTTTTTAAGAAGAACTGCAGCTGGCGGAGTTTTTGTGATGAAGCTGAAACTTCTATCTGCATAAACAGTGATAACTACAGGAATGATTAAATCTCCCTGATCTGCTGTTCTTGCATTGAACTGTTTTGTAAATTCCATAATGTTAACTCCGTGCTGACCAAGAGCTGGTCCAACAGGTGGAGCTGGTGTTGCCTTTCCGGCTGGAATCTGTAATTTAATATAACCTGAAACTTTTTTTGCCATTTTAAAGTACCTCCTTGTGGTATTTGCGGGGATTTCCCTCCCACGTATTCTTATGCTCTTCGCATAAACTTACATTTGTTTAACTTCTGCGAAACTAATTTCAACCGGTGTTTCGCGACCGAATAGCTCAACATTGATTGTAAGGCTCTGTTTGGAAGCATTGACTGACTGAACCATTCCCACGGTTCCTTCCCATGCTCCAGCAACAACAGTTACCGTATCGCCTACTTTGAAATCAATGATTACATCGTCTTTCTGAATTCCGAGTGATGCCATCTCAGCATCTGTCAAAGGAACTGGTTTTGAGCCAGGTCCGACAAACCCTGTAACACCTCTTGTGTTTCTTACAACATACCAAGTGTCGCCATTCATAATCATATGAATAAGTACATAACCAGGGAACATCTTCTTCTGAGCTGCTTTCTGCACGCCGTTCTTGAGTTCTACAACTTCCTGCATCGGCACACGTACTTCCAGTATCTCATCTTCCAGATGACGGTTCTCAATTGTCTTATCAATGTTGGCTTTTACTTTGTTCTCATACCCAGAATAAGTATGAACCACATACCATCTTGCTTCTGCCATAAAATCACCTTTCCTGCTACAGCATTTATCAGTAATTATCTAACCAATAAATCAATTCCGTATTTTACAATGATATCGATTACAGAAATGATAACACCCAAAATAACAGAAATAGAAACCACTGCTACAGTCTGCTTGGCAAGTGTGTTCTTGTTTGGCCAGAAGATCTTCTTGAACTCTGCTTTCAGTCCTTTAAAAAAAGGAGTCTTGCTTGTTTCTTTAGAATCTCCCATACATTCACTTCCCTTCAAAGACTATTTTGTTTCTTTGTGTAATGTGTGTGATTTGCAGAATCTACAGTATTTTTTTGTTTCCATGCGTTCAGGATGTGTTTTCTTATCCTTAGTCATGTTGTAGTTACGATGTTTGCAATCTGTACATTCTAATGTAATTCTTGTACGCACAACTTCCACCTCGCTTTTATGTTCTTATTTTCAGTTACATGACAGCTTGCGAGGCTGTCTAAAAATAGGCATAAAAAAAAGACCTATACTTCCATTCGCCCGATTAGAATATCATACCGAGCAAGCAAAGTCAAGTCTTTTCTTTAAAACTCTACACCATATCCAGTTTCATTTTATCCCGGAAGTTCTCCGTCATTTTGAATCTTCACGTATTCTTTTACAACTTCAATTAATTTTTCATAACTCATTGCAGCTGTATTCAGACAGAAATCATAGTTTCTGCTGTCATTCCATTCATGTCCCGTGAAATATTTATAATATTCCGCACGATATTTGTCGATCCTATGAATCTTCTTGATCAATTCCGGTTCTTCTTCCCCGTGCACTTCTTTGGCCCTTTCAATGCAATTTTCCATCGGTGCATAGAAGAATAGTCTTGTCACATCTTCCCTGTCTTTCAGTACATAATCTGCACATCGTCCGATAAAGATACACGGTCCTTGGTCCGCAAGTTTTTTAATCGTAGCAGCTTCTATGTTAAATAGATTTTCTCTTGAAGTATAATCTGGGTGCCCTGGTGAGAGCAACTCTCCTGTGTAAGGCTTAGAGCCTCTGAAAAACCATTTGCCAAAAATCTTTTCATCCGCCTCATTAAACAGTGCTTCATTTACACCACTCCAATCAGAAGCAATACGGATAACGCTTCTGTCATAGTAAGGAATTCCCAGCTCTTTCGCAAGCTTGATTCCCAATGTTCTTCCGCCACTTCCGTAACTGCGGGCAATCGTGATAATATTTTTCTTCATTCTGAACACCTACTCTCCAAGATATGCTTTTTTAATCGACTCATCGTTCATCAAGGTCTTCGCATCGCCAGAAAGCACAATCTTTCCTGTCTCCAGAACATATGCCCGATCTGCGATTGCAAGAGCCTTCTTCGCATTCTGCTCTACCAGAAGAACTGTAGTTCCACTTTCCGAAATTTCTTTAATAATTTCAAAGATTTCTGTAACAAAAATTGGTGACAATCCCATAGATGGCTCATCCATCAAAACGATGCTCGGCTTCGACATCAGAGCTCGTCCCATCGCAAGCATCTGCTGTTCACCACCACTAAGTGTACCTGCCAGCTGATTCTTACGCTCTTCCAGACGTGGGAAGTGCTTATATACCATTTCCAATGTCTCTTGGATTTCTTTCGGATCTTTTCTTGTGTAAGCCCCAAGTTTCAAATTATCGAGAACAGAAAGCTGTGCGAACACTCTTCGTCCCTCTGGCACATGTGCCATTCCCATCGGGACTATCTTATGCCCTGGAACCTTTGTAATATCGGTTCCATTGAATGTGATACTTCCTTTTTTCGCTGGAATCATTCCTGTGATCGTCTGGAGTGTGGTTGTCTTTCCAGCACCATTTGCACCGATTAATGCAATAACTTCCCCTTGATTTACCTCAAACGAGATGCCTTTGATTGCCTGGATCATTCCGTAGTACACTTCCAGATCTTTTATTTCAAGCATTGCCATGATTTTCTCCTCCTACTCTCCAAGATAAGCCTTGACAACCTCAGGGTTATTCAATACTTCACTGGTTTCTCCTTGTGCAAGCACTTGACCGAAGTTCAAAACAGTAAGTTCCTCGCAAATTCCTGAAACAAGCTTCATATCATGTTCAATGAGTAAGATTGTCATATCAAATTCGTCCCGCACAAAACGGATTGTGTCCATCAGTTCCAGCGTCTCATTCGGATTCATTCCAGCCGCCGGTTCATCCAAGAGCAGAAGCTTTGGTTCTGTAGCCAGCGCTCTTGCGATTTCTAATTTACGCTGCTTTCCATACGGAAGATTCGAAGCAAGCTGATCTGCTTCCTCCGCCATGCCAAACACTTCCAGTAATTGCATCGCTCTTTCGTTCATTTCCTTCTCAGTCTTAAAATAAGACGGCAAGCGCAAAAGCCCTGCGATTGTTGAATATTTGTGATTGTTGTGCAGTCCAACCTTTACATTATCTAACACCGTCAAATCCTTAAACAGACGAATATTCTGGAATGTACGCGCAATTCCCGCCTTATTAATATCGATGGTCTTCTTTCCAGTGATATTTTGACCATCCAGTGTAATAATTCCATCCGTTGGTTTATATACGCCTGTGAGCATATTGAAAATTGTTGTCTTTCCAGCACCATTTGGTCCGATCAGTCCATACAACTGACCCTTTTCTATCTTAATATTAAATTCATTTACCGCACGAAGTCCGCCAAAAGAAATCCCTAAATTCTTAACCTCTAATATCGCCATTTTATTCTGCCTCCTTCACATTCTTCTTTGGGAATGCACCCTTTAAGGAGTGAGATTCACGCCACAGCTTCATCTTTGGACTCCAGCTGAAGATCATCATAACGATCAGCACAACCGCATATACCAACATACGGTACTCGCTAAATTCTCGCATCATCTCTGGCAGCACTGTCAGAATAGACGCAGCGATGATAGAGCCACGCATATTTGCCATTCCACCCATTACTACATAGATCAAAATCATAATAGACATATTATATCCAAAGTTCTTCGGCGTTGCTGTCAAGGAAGAAATATTATGTGCATACAGACAGCCTGCAAGCCCTGCAAGTGCCGCTGAGATAGAAAATGCCATGATTTTATATTTCGTAATATCAATTCCCACAGACTCTGCCGCAATTCGATTATCTCTAATAGCCATGATTGCTCTTCCTGCACGCGAATTCATCAAATTCAACACAATAACCAGTGTGAGCAAAAGCAAAATCGTTCCAATCAAAAACGTTGACTGTCTCTGCGTTCCAATGATTCCCTGCGCGCCTTTGATGATCACCTGACCACTTTCACTCATATTCAAAGACATAGTATCTTTCATGGAAAAGTGAAATCCATTTTCATCAAGCCCTATATAGAACGCATTTACAATATTTTTGATAATCTCGCCAAATGCCAATGTCACGATTGCAAGATAATCCCCTTGCAGACGCAAAACAGGAATTCCGATTAAAAATCCGAAAACACCTGCAACAACTGCTGCAAGAACAAGTGCAATGATAAATCTCAATAAATCGTTTGTAATAATCGTTTTCGTGCAAGCCGTGAAAAATGCACCACAAAATGCACCCACACACATAAATCCAGCATGACCAAGACTCAATTCTCCGAGCACACCTACTGTAAGATTCAACGACACCGCAAGGATGGAGTACACGCACACAGGCACAAGAAGACCCTTTACAAGGCTGGACATATTTCCAAGCGTAGACCACGCCTGCAATATAACAAATGCCACGATAACCATAGCGTATGTAATCATATTACTTCTCGATGTTTTGTTCATATTTTTCATAAAATTCATGTTTCTCACCTACACTTTCTCACTGATCTTCTTGCCAAGAATTCCTGTAGGTTTCACAAGAAGTACAATAATCAGAACGCTGAATACGATTGCGTCTGCAAGCTGTGTTGAGATATAAGCTTTACTCAAAATCTCAATCACACCCAGAAGAATGCCTCCGATCATCGCTCCAGGAATAGAACCAATTCCTCCGAATACTGCCGCTGTAAAGGCTTTGATTCCAGGCATTGCCCCAGTCGTAGGAGTAAGGCTTGGGTATGCTGAACAAAGAAGCATACCTGCCACTGCTGCCAGACCAGAACCAATTGCAAATGTAATAGAAATTGTACGATTGACATTGATTCCCATAAGCTGTGCAGCCTGCGTATCTTCTGATACTGCCAGCATCGCATGTCCCGTCTTTGTCTTATTTACAAATGTATTTAACGCAACCATGATAATCACACATGCTACGATCGTCACAACCGTCTCTCCTGAAATTACCAGCGCACCGCCTGCCAAAGATATCGCATCAAGTGGCACAACCGATGTAAAGGACTTTGTGTTCGATCCATAGATCAACTGCACTGCGTTCTGCAGAAAATAACTGACACCGATTGCAGTGATCAAAACAGCCAGAGACGGTGCTCCTCTAAGAGGACGATACGCAATTGCTTCAATCGCCATTCCCAAAATCGTACAGAGAACTACGGAAAGCAACATAGCTGCCGGCACAGGAAGGCCAAGCGACGACGTTGTCACAAATACAACATAACTTCCCACCATAATAACATCGCCATGGGCAAAGTTCAGCATTTTGGCGATTCCATAAACCATCGTATATCCAAGCGCGATGATGGCATATACGCTTCCAAGGCTGATTCCGCTAATTAAATAAACCAGAAATCCCATTTCTACACCTCTTTCTTTTTCCTTTTAGATCTTTTATGTTCTAAATACTGTTTTCTATCTTATAACTTTTTACGCTTTAGCGCAACAAATTCTTCCTCATTAAATAAAAAGGGCTGTCAAACCCTGACAACCCCTTTATTTTCATTTTATTACATAGCTTTGTATGTACCGTTTTCAATGATAACTGCCTTAGGAGCTTTATCTACCATACCATTTTCATCCCATGTCATTGGAACACCTTCGATAGAAGTAACTCCTTCCACCTCGATCTCAGCCATCACTGGAAGTAATGCGTCACACACATCTGATGCAGACATATCTGGTGTAATTCCTGCTTCCTTGGCAGCTACTGCAATGATATAAACTGCATCGTAAGCATCTGCTGCGAACTGACTAGGTGTTACTCCATATGCGTCCTCGTATTTCTTAACAAAATTCTGTGTTGCTTCTGCTGCTTCGTCAGCTGCAAATGGTGTCAGTAACATTACGCCTTCTGCAAGTGCTGTGTCAAAACCTTTCACACCTAAGATACCATCCAAACCGTCACATCCGAAGAATGTTGGAGCATACTGCATATCTGCTGCCTGTTTCAAAATCGTACAAGCTGGTCCGTAATATACTGGCAAGAATACCAAATCAGCTCCTGCGTCCTTTGCTGCCTGTAACTGTGCACTGAAATCTGTTGCATTGTCTGCAGTAAATGATTTTGCTGATACAACTTCAACATTGTCATGATTCTTCATTTCTTTTGCAAAGTTCTCATAGATTCCTGCTGAATATGAGCTTGAGCTTTCGTAGATAACTGCTACTTTCTTAGCAAGATTGTTCTCTGCGATATAACGAGCAGAGGCTGTTCCCTGGTTTGTATCTGAGAAACATACCTGGAACGTATTTGCTGAGTTAAGTACGATATCTGGAGCTGAACCAGACGCTGTGATCTGGAACATATTGTCGTTTGCTGTCTCTGCTGCCACTGAGATACTTGGATCTGATGTAACCGCACCTATAAGTACCTGTGCTCCCCAGTCCTTCACTGTGTTATAAGCGTTCACAACCTTCTCTGTGTCACCTTCATCATCCTGGAAATTCAATTCCAACTGAACTCCATTCACACCACCTGATGCATTTATCTCATCAATTGCAAGTTCTGCACCCTGTTTTACTTCTCCACCGTAATACGCAAGGCTGCCAGTAAGAGGTCCTGTTGCTCCAATCTTAATTGTGTCCGAATCACTCGTTCCCGCAGCATCACCGCCGCCACATCCTGTCAATGTCATTGCTACCATCGCAGCTGCTAATGACACACTTAAAAACTTTTTCATAATACATTTCCTCCCAAAAAAATTATGTTCGTATACTACAATAGTTTTTCATCAATTTCAATGATTCTTTTTAACGTCCTCTTTTTTCTTCCCAAAATTCGGTTAATTAAAAAACATCAAGTTTCCGTTTCTATCTTATCTTGCATTGACCTTTTAAATCATCTATACTACCAATAAATTGATATTTTTGGAGGTACTACAGATATGAAATTTTCAGAAATGCCTTATCAGCGCCCCGACCTCGATGCAATCAAAGCTCAGCTTTCTGACTTGACTGCACGATTTGTCGCTGCGCCTGATTATGACACTGCGAAAAAAGTTTTTTTAGAGAAAGACTCGTTAGATCGTCATCTTGACACCATCGACCATCTTGCCTCAATCCGACATTCGATCGACACACGGGATACTTTCTATGATGAGGAAGTGAAGTTCTGGAACGCTGCCAATCCACAGATTGCCGAGTATAACCAGAAATGGACCAACGCATTACTTGCTTCCCCTTTCCGCGCAGAGTTTGAAGCGGAATTTGGTACGATTATGTTCCTCAATGCAGAAATTGACTTAAAGACCTTCTCTCCTGAGATCATGGAAGATCTGGCAACCGAAAGTGACCTCACATGTGAGTACGAGAAATTGCTTGCATCCGCACAGATTCCTTTTCAAGGAAAATTCTACACGCTCAGCCAGCTTACACCATTTAAAAACTCTCTGGACGATGAGGTTCGATTAGAGGCATGGAAAGCCGAAGGCGCATGGTACAAGGAACATCAAGAACAGCTGGATCACATTTATGATGAATTGGTTCATCTCCGCGACAAAATGGGACGCACACTGGGCTATGATGGATTTACAGAATTAGGTTATTATCGCATGGGACGAAATTGCTACACCAAGGAAGATGTGGCAAAGTTCCGCCAGGCAGTCATCAAATATCTGGTTCCTGTTGCAAATGAAATCTACATTGCCCAGGCAAAACGTCTTGGAAAAGAATATCCAATGAGCTTTGCCGACAATATCCTCGAATTCCGTGACGGAAATCCAAAGCCACTTGGAACACCTGACGATATTGTCGCTGCCGGAAAGAAATTCTATGACGAACTGTCTCCTGAAACCAGCAAATTCTTCAACCAGATGCTGGACATGGAGCTGATGGATCTTCTCTCTACAGAAGGAAAGGCAAGCGGCGGTTACTGCAACGCATTGATGGACTATGAAGTGCCATTTATCTTCGCAAACTTCAACGGAACCCAGGGAGACGTGGAAGTCATCACCCACGAGGCAGGACATGCGTTTGCCTGCTACACCAACAAAAACCGTGTTCCTTCTTCTACTGTATGGCCTACCTTGGAAGCCTGCGAAGTCCACTCTATGTCTATGGAATTCTTCGCTGAGCCATGGGCTGAAGATTTCTTCGGACCTGACACAAAGAAATTCCTCTACAGTCATTTGTCTGGTGCTTTGACTTTCATTCCTTACGGAACAATGGTGGATCATTTCCAGCATATTGTATATGAGAAACCAGACTTGACACCAGCTGAGCGCCATGGAGTATGGAAAGAGCTGCTTGGGATCTATATGCCTTGGCAGAAATTGGATGGAGAAATTCCATTCTACAGCGAAGGCGAAGGCTGGCAGAGACAGCACCACATTTACAGCAGTCCATTCTACTATATCGACTACTGCCTCGCGCAGACAGTCTCACTTCAGTTCTGGGCATTGATTCAAGAAAATAAAGAAAAAGCCTGGGAGCGCTACCTTAGCTTTACCCGCCTAGGAGGCAGTGATGTATTTACCAAACTGCTTGCTAAAGCTGGTCTGGAAAGCCCATTCGACGAAGAATGTATCAAAAATGTATGCGAAAAAGCCGAAAAATGGCTGCACGATTTTAAATGGTAATAAAAAGAAAGGCTGTGTCCAACTGCAAATCAGCAGTCGGACACAGCCACTTTTCTTTTTGTATTTAAGAACAATGCGTCAATTACACTTGTCTTAGCCATTCAAGAACCTTCGGTGCCGCGATTCGGAACCACGCCGCAAATTTTTGTGGCTGTTCCAATAGTTCTTTCTCCAATTCTTCTAAAGTAACCCACCTTGTATCCTGAATTTCTTCGGGATTTGGCAGAATCTCTCCTCTATATTCCCCGACCAGCACGTGGTCAAACTCATACTCGCTCAGTCCATCGTACTGCTGAAAATACACAAACGCATCGATTTCCTGCAGCTGGCATGTTCCATTTAAGACTCCAAGTTCTTCCTCCAGGCGACGCGCCGCCGCCTCCATAAGCGCCTCGCCTTTCCTTGGATGCGAACAACAACTATTTGCCCACAAACCGCCCGAATGATATTTGCCATTTTCTCGCTGCTGAATCAGCATTTTTCCATCCGAATAAAGGAAAATAGAAAATGCCCGGTGTAAGATATTCTTCCTATGTGTCTCTAGCTTCTCTCCATAACCAATCTCTTTGTCATGCAGATCCACCCATATCAATTCTTGTTCCATATACGCCCTTTCTCAGCTACACCTATACCTTTATGACAAAACCGGTCTCAGCGCATCTGCCAACACATCCTTCTTTGCCTGCGCTTCTGCCAAATCCTTGCCACGAGTTGTAAAGTAAGTCTTTATCTTCGGTTCCGTTCCTGATGGACGCACAATGATCGTCGCACCGCTTTCCAATGTATAAATAAGAATATTGGCAGAAGGAAGTCCTGTCTCGCTCGTTTTCTTATAGTCTACTGCCTTCACAACCTTATCACCTGCGAACTCCACTGGTGGATTCTGGCGGAGATGTTCCATAATTTCTGCCATCTTATCCATGCCTGAAAGCCCTGGAAACTCATAACTGTCAACCTTGTTCAGATATCTGCCGTATTCTTTGTATATTTCTTCCAGTCGCTGCTTTACTGACGAACCGATGCTTCGATAGTAAGCGGCCATCTCACAGATCAGCATTGTGCCGGCAACTGCATCCTTATCGCGCACATAAGAACCAGCCAGATATCCATAACTTTCCTCAAAGCCAAAAATAAATCGTTCCACTTCTCCTGCCGCTTCCAATGTGGCAATCTGATCTCCAATCCACTTAAATCCAGTAAGGACATTTCGCATCTCTACGCCATAGTGCGCTGCAACTTCATCTGCAAGTGGCGTAGACACGATGGATTTGATTGCCACCGCATGTTCTGGCATCGTGCCCTTCTCCAGGCGACTTGCACAGATATAATCCAAAAGCAATACGCCCATCTCATTTCCAGATACCAACTCATATGTTCCGTCCGGGCATCTCATAGCAATTCCAACACGGTCTGCATCTGGATCTGTCGCCAGCATCAGATCAGCTTCCTCTTCCTTCGCCAATCCAAGACCCAATTGCATCGCTTCTAAAATCTCAGGATTCGGATATGGACACGTCGGGAAGTTTCCATCTGGATACTGTTGTTCCGGAACGATTGTAATGTCATCGATTCCAAGATCCCCAAGAACACGCATAACCGGAACAAGGCCCGATCCATTGAGTGGCGAATAGACCACTTTAAGACCTGCACTCTTAAGCAATTCTGGGCGGACACTTCTGGATTTGATTGCTGTGTAAAGGGCTTCCTTACAATCATCTCCCACATATTCGATGACTCCCTTTTCCAATCCTTCTTCAAAGCTCATGATAGAAGCCCCTGTCAAAACGTCTGTCTTCTGAATCTCCGCATAAACTGCATCTGCGGCTTCATCTGTCATCTGGCAGCCATCTGGCCCATAAGCCTTGTACCCATTGTATTTCGCCGGATTGTGCGAAGCTGTAATCATAATCCCTGCATTCGCTCCATAATAGCGCGTAGCAAAACTAAGTGCCGGAACTGGCATCAGCGCATCATAGATACGAACTTTCACACCATTTGCAGCCAGAACTTTCGCCGCCTCCTTCGCAAATACGTCACTGTTGATACGACTGTCGTAACTGATTGCAACCAGCTGATTGCCGCCCTGCATCTTCACCCAGTTTGCCAATCCCTGTGTCGCCTGGCGAATGACATAAATATTCATGCGATTAGTTCCCACTCCCAGGATTCCACGCAGTCCAGCTGTGCCAAATTTTAGTGAAACAGCAAAACGCTCCTTGATTTCTCCTTCATCTCCGGCAATCGCAAGAAGCTCTTCTTCCAATGCCGGATCTTCCATTTTCACATCTTTCCATCGCTCGTAAGCGTCCATATACATATTACACACCATCCTTTATATTAAGCATCAAAATCCACATGCCATGATTCCTCATTCTCATGAATGTCCACGTAATGAAGATCAAATTCCTCTTCCAGAATCGTCATGCAGCCCTTGTAAGATAATTCGTCACTTTTCTTTACAATAAATACGTAAGTTCCATCCTCCTGCGCATCCGCTTCATTGCTGATATCCTCGTAAAATTCTCTTCCGTCAATCGTTCCCGGATATCCAGACGCTTTGATTTTCTCTTCAATCAACTGGTATAATTCTTCCATCTCTTCTTCTCCATTATGATTCTTATTTTTTTGCAAAATGCTGCTCTAAATATTCAGCAGATTGCTGTATTCTTTCAATGCGCCCTCTGTCTCATGAGCCAGCACCTTCTTCGCTAAGACCTTTCCAAGCTGAACACCTTCCTGATCAAAGCTATTTAAATTCCACACAAATCCCTGAAACATAATCTTATTCTCAAAATGCGAAAGCAGTGCACCAAGTGTTCTCGGTGTCAATTGTTCTCCGACAATAATACTAGACGGGCGTCCTCCGCAAAATCTCTTGTTCTGATTCTCATCCTCTTTCCCACAGGCAAACGCCACAATCTGAGCTGCCACATTGGCACAGAGCTTCTGCTGACTTGTGCTTCCTTGTATCTTCACATCCTGCTCCCACTGACTCTTTCGAAATCCCACAAACTGAAGAGGCACAATGTCCGTCCCTTGGTGAAGCAGCTGATAGAACGAATGCTGACCGTTCGTCCCTGGCTCACCGTAAATGACTGGTCCTGTAGCATAAGCCACTGGCTGTCCAAAACGATTCACCGATTTCCCGTTAGATTCCATATCTGCCTGCTGCAAATGCGCAGGAAAACGACTAAGTGCCTGGGAATACGGAAGCACTGCCGTCGCTCCATATCCAAGAACATTTCGCTCGTACACTCCAATTAGCGCATCCAGCATCGCAGGATTCTTCTTCAAATCACGGTTCTTCGCAAGAACATCTTCTTCTGCCGCTCCCTCTAAGAATGCTTCGAACACTTCCGGTCCAAAGGCCAGAGACAGAACTGCACCGCCAACACCCGATGTAGACGAATAGCGGCCTCCTATGTAATCGTCCATAAAGAACGCTTCCAGATAATCCTCACTTTTTGCCAATGGAGATGTCTCACTCGTCACTGCAATCATGTGATTCGCCGGATTCAGCCCCTTCCTTTCAAGGGCATCCTTCACAAAAGACTCATTCGTCAGCGTCTCAAGGGTCGTCCCTGATTTGGAAACCAATATAAAAATCGCATGCGCCACATCAACATTCGCCAAAACTCCTGCTGCATCGTCTGGATCCACGTTGCTGATAAAAGCCGCCTTCATCTTCCATGTATCATTCGCCTTCGCCCAATTCTCAAGCGCCAGATACATAGCGCGAGGCCCTAGATCACTCCCGCCGATTCCAATCTGCACAACCGTCGTAAACTTCTCCCCTGCCGCATTCGTAATTCTCCCTGCGTGTACGTTATTCGCAAATTCTGCAATTCTTCTCTGCTCATTCCTATAGAATGCGCGCTTATCCACACCGTCAACAATCACATCGTCCCCAAGCTGTCCACGAGTAAGATGATGTAATACCAGGCGATTCTCTCCTGTATTAATTACTTCGCCATTATATAGTGCCTCATATTTCTCTAGGAGCTGCGCTTCCTCCGCCAATCTCTCAAGTGCCGAAAGAATCGTATCATCCACAGCTTTCGACGCATAATTGTATGCCATGCCATCTATCATCGGCACACTGTATCTTCGCACGCGCTCTGCGCCTTCTTCACCAGCCATCACAGCAGCAAGATTCACGCGTTTCTCCGCTAAAAGTCCCTTATAAGAATCAAGCGTATCTAAATTGTTCCATGAAATCATTTCTGACCCCTCCATTCATGATTCGTGAAATATTTGCCAATATAAAAAAATTATACTATCAATACTATTCAAATTCAAGCAATTTCCATTTGACTTTAGCGCAGTACAATGCTATAATAGCATCACTTTTATTTGATAAAATGACTTTGACGGAATTATGTTACTTTCGAGAGCTTGCAGAGAGTCAGTGGTTGGTGTGAACTGATACGAACGAAAGCATACAATCTCACTCCCGAGTTGACTCTGCAAAGAATGCATGTGCATTTGCGTAGTGGAGTACGGTTGCCCCGTTATCGGCTTTGGACTTATTTTTCTGAGTCCGAGAGTGGCAGACTGCCGAGAGGTGTCTGCAAACAAGGTGGTACCGCGAATTCATTTATTCGTCCTTGAAGCGAAATTGCTTCAAGGACTTTTTTTATTTCAAACATACAGAAATGGAGGTTCAACATGGACAACGTAAAAATCAGCGACATTACATTAAAACAAACAGGGAAGGATTTCACCCTATCTTTTAAAGAAAAAATCGAGATTCCAAAGCTATTAGATAAATTAGGCGTCTCTGTAATCGAGCTTGGTGGAATCGAACAGAATAAAATCGATTCGCTTCGTATCAAGTCTGTTGCCAGCACTGTCAAAGACAGCATCGTTGCTGTCCCTGTCGATTTGTGTGAAGACAGTGTAAATACCACATGGAATGCTTTGAAAGAAGCACGCCATCCACGTCTGCAGGTTGTCGCCTCTGTCAGCCCTGTACAGATGGAATACTTATTCCACAAGAAACCGCCAGTCATGCTTCAGGCAATCAAGGATACCATCACTGCCTGTGCAGAGAAAACGTCTGACGTCGAATTCATCGCCGACGATGCGACACGAAGCGACGAAACGTTCTTGTATGAAGCAATCCGTACAGCTATCCACTCTGGCGCAAAGACTGTTACTGTATGTGACGCAACAGGTGCCATGCTTCCAGAAGAACTGGGTGCTTTCCTCGACAAGTTAAATGCAAATGTTCCAGAACTTTCTGATATTACACTTGGTATTTCTTGTTCCAATGACCTGGCCATGGCCGATGCCTGCGCAGTTGCCGCAATCACCCATGGGGTTCGAGAAATCAAGGCTGCTGCCTACCAGATTGACAAAGTCTCTCTCCCACACGTAGCAAAGCTGCTCGCCAACAAAGGAACTGCACTGAATGTCACATGTCCAGTGCACACAACTGAGATCAACCGTATCGTCCGCCAGATTACATGGATGTGCGAGACAAATCGCGACAAACATTCTCCATTCGACAACGGCGTGCAGGAAATCATGGAAGATATCGCTCTTAGCTGTCACGACGACATCAATGCCATCTTCACTGCTGTAGCTAAAATCGGCTACGACCTCAGCGAAGAAGATGCTCAGAAAGTTTGGGAAGTCGTGCAGAACAACGCAAAATCAAAAGAAAATATTTCTTATAAAGAATTAGATACCATCGTTGCCACCGTTGCCATGCAGGCACCTGCCACTTATGTGCTCGATACATACAGCATTTCCTGCAGCAACGTCTCTTCTTCGGTGACTCATATAAAACTCACCAAGAACCAGGAAGTTTTAGAAGGCGTCGCTCTCGGAGACGGACCAATCGATGCTTCCTTCCTTGCACTGGAGACAATCCTTGGATGCCACTATGAACTGGATGACTTCCAGGTACGCTCTGTCACAGAAGGCCGCCAGGCAATGGGCGAAGCAATCGTAAAACTTCGCAACAATGGAAAATTATATTCTGGACGCGGAATTTCCACCGACATCGTTGGTTCTAGCATACAAGCATACATCAACGCACTTAACAAAATCGTATACGAGGAGGCTGAAGCATAATGAAACTTTCGTTTTCTACTAGAGGCTGGGCACACTTACCATGGGAGGAATGGCTCGACATTGGTGTGCACATGCATTTCCAAGGCATAGAAATTTATAACTTACCAAAATATCCTGCTCTCACTGACCGCGGCTGTCCATTTCACAAATACAATATGACCGCAACCGCCCGCCAGTTGAAGGAAAAGAACCTCACAATCCCTTGTTTTGACAGTTCTTACGACATCTCTTCCCCAGAGACCGATATGGTTCAGGTGAAGGAACTGATTCAGACTGCAAAGCATATGCAAGTTCCTTACGTTGCCATCACTGCGCAGCACGAAGAGGAAGACCTCATCCGCAGCCGTCTTTCAGAACTGGTTTCCGATGCCGAGGCGGCAGACGTTACCATCCTTTGTAAGACAAATGGAATCTTCGCTGACACGGCCAGACTTCGTACCTTATTGGATGAATTTGCCTGCGATCAGCTTGCCGCTTTGTGGGATATGCATCATCCATATAGAGATTTTGATGAAAGCGCAGATACCACGATCAAGAATCTGGGCGCATATGTAAAACACGTACACCTGCGGGACTCAGATGACAAAGACACCTACAACCTGATCGGCGAAGGAACACTCCCAGTTGCTGACATGATCCGCGCATTGTCTTCCGTAGACTATGATGGTTTCATTTCATTAGAATGGAAAACAGAATGGATGGAAGATCTTCCTTATTATGAAGTTATCTTCCCACATTTCGTAAATTATATGAGTCGTTTTGAGACAACTCGCGGCAAAAAGAAAGTATTATATCCAAACCACGACGGCACAGGTCACTATGTATGGAAGAAAGACGAATTGATCAACCTTACTTTCTCCCAGGTATTAGACCGCATGGTAGAAGAATTTCCAGACCAATACGCCTTCAAATACACAACCTTGGATTACACTCGCACCTACGAAGAATTCCGGGAAGATGTAGACCAATTTGCCCGCGCGCTGATTTCCATGGGTGTCAAAGCCGGAAGCAAGGTATCTATCTGGGCGACCAATGTCCCTGCCTGGTACATCACCTTCTGGGCTGCCGCCAAGATTGGTGCTGTCCTTGTAACCGTGAATACCGCTTACAAACGTCACGAGGCGGACTACTTATTCCGCCAGTCCGACACACACACTTTAGTAATGGTAGAATCTTGTCTGGATTCTAACTATAGAGAAATCATCAACGAGATTTGCCCTGAAATCGCTTCCAGCAAACCTGGACAGCCACTTCACTGCAAGCGTCTCCCATTTTTGCGCAATGTCATCACTGTCGGATTCAAACAGCCTGGCTGCCTGACATTTGACGAGGCCATGGAACGCGGAAATCTCGTATCTCAGGAAGAATTGAACCGCATGGCTGCCAAAGTTCGCCCAGAAGATGTGTGCAATATGCAGTACACCTCCGGCACAACTGGTTTCCCGAAAGGAGTCATGCTCACACACTACAACGTTGTCAACAATGGAAAATGTATCGGTGACCGCATGGGACTTTCAACTGCTGACCGCATGATGATACAAGTTCCTATGTTCCATTGTTTCGGCATGGTACTTTCCATGACCTCCTCACTGACTCACGGTGCAACCATTTGTCCGATGCCATATTTCTCTGCGAAATCTTCTCTGGCGTGCATCAACCAGGAACGAATCACTTGCTTCAATGGTGTGCCTACGATGTTTATCGCCATGTTCAACCATGAAGACTATCGCAAGACAGATTTTTCGCACATGCGCACCGGTATCATGGCCGGGGCAGGCTGCCCTCCAGAATTGATGCGGCGAGCAGCACAGCCAGATGAGATGAATATGACTGGTATCATCAGTGTTTACGGCCAGACAGAATCTTCCCCTGGAAGTACCATGTCAGCCTGGACAGATTCCTTAGAACTGCGTACCGAGACTGTGGGCTACGATTTCCCACATGTGGAATGTAAGATCATTGACCCTGAGACTGGCGAAGAAGTGCCAGATGGTGAAAATGGAGAATTCTGTTCTCGCGGCTACAACACAATGAAAGGCTACTACAAGATGCCAGAAGCCACCAAAGCTACCGTGGACAGCGAAGGCTGGCTTCACTCCGGCGACCTCGCCTGCCGTGACGCAGATGGCAATTACCGCATCACCGGACGACTGAAAGACATGATCATCCGCGGTGGTGAGAACTTATATCCAAAAGAAATCGAAGAATTTATCTACACACACCCAGCTGTGCAGGACGTACAGGTAATCGGCGTGCCAGATAAGAAATATGGCGAAGAAGCTATGGCATGTATCATCTTGAAAGACGGACATAGCGTGACCGCCCAGGAAATGCATGATTATATCGCTGCCAGCATGGCTCGTCACAAGGTTCCAAGATATATCGAATTCGTGGATTCCTTCCCGATGAATGCCGCTGGAAAAGTCTTAAAATACAAGATGCGTGAAGAAGCAACCCAAAGACTTGGTCTTACAAACGAATAGAAAGCAAACACATACGAGGTAAAAATCATGGCAAAAACATATGTAACCATGGACGGAAACCAAGCTGCAGCACATATGGCTTACCCATTTACAGAAATTGCAGCCATTTATCCAATCACACCGTCCTCACCTATGGCAGGGCTGACAGACAGTTGGTCCGCAAAAGGCCGCAAAAATATCTTCGGTCAGACCGTAACCTTGACTGAAATGCAGTCAGAAGCCGGAGCAATCACCGCTGTACACGGCGCGCTCCAGACAGGTTCTTTGGCCACAACTTATACATCTTCACAGGGACTTATGCTGATGGTCCCTGTGCTGTACCGCATCGCCGGCGAACGACTTCCAGCCGTACTTCACGTTGCCTCTCGTACCGTCGGCACCCATGCAATGAGTATTTTCGGAGACCATTCCGATGTGATGGCATGCCGTCAGACTGGATTTGCCATGCTCTCTTCTGGAAGTGTTCAGGAGGTGGCAGACCTTGCCCCAGTCGCACACCTTGCAGCCATCGAGGGAAGCATCCCGTTCATGCACTTTTTTGACGGATTCCGCACCTCCCACGAAATCAATAAGATTGAACTTCCAGACCAGGAGGCACTGGCTGGCCTTGTCAATCAAGAAGCCCTGAAACGCTTCCGCGACAATGCCCTAAATCCTGAGCATCCAACCCTTCGCAATACCGTGCAAAATGGTGACGTGTATTTCCAGGTGCGTGAAGCGAACAACTGCTTCTACGACGCCCTTCCAGATATCGTCGAACACTATTTTAACGAAATCACCAAATTGACCGGCCGCGAATACCATGTATTTAACTACTACGGCGATCCAGAAGCAACTGATGTGATTATCGCAATGGGTTCTGTAAGCGGTGTGGCCCGTGACGTAGTCGAATCCATGTGCAAAGAAGGTAAAAAGGTCGGCTATCTCCAAGTCCACCTGTATCGCCCATTTTCTGCAAAACACTTTTTACAGTATCTGCCAGAATCTGTCACACGCATTGCTGTCCTTGACCGCTGCAAAGCCATGGGAAGTGCCGGCGAGCCATTATTCGAAGATGTGTGCAGCGCACTTATGAACAGTGACAGACAGATCAAAGTCATCGGCGGACGCTATGGACTTAGCTCCAAAGACACAGATCCGGCACAGATTGTTGCTGTATTTGAAAACCTTGCTTCCGAGCATCCAGTTCGAAGCTTCACCATCGGTATCAACGATGATGTGACCCACCTTTCTCTCCCTGTCAAACCATTTGCAGGCAAGAAAAAGAATATGATTCAGTGCAAATTCTGGGGCCTTGGCGGCGATGGAACAGTCGGAGCCAACCACAACACGGTTCGAATCATTAACGACAACACAGACAAATTTGCACAGGCCTACTTCGAATACGATGCAAAAAAATCCTTCGGAGTGACCAAATCCCACCTGCGTTTCAGTGATGAGCCAATCACCAGCTCTTACTACGTAAAACAGGCAGATTTCGTGGCCTGTCACAACCAGAGTTACATCTCACAATACGATATTGTGGACGAAATCATTCCGGGTGGTACCTTCCTACTGAACTGCAGCTGGAAATTAGACGAGCTTGAGCAGCACATTCCTGCATCTGTTCGCCAGAAAATTGCCAAGAAAAATCTCCAGTTCTATGTCATCGATGCCAACAAAATCGCCCAGAATCTGGGTCTTGGCAGTCACACGAACACGGTACTGCAAGCATCTTTCTTTACACTGATGCAAGTAATTCCTACTAAGGATGCACTGGAAATGATCAAAGATGCCACACGCAAGACTTACTTCACAAAGGGTGACGATGTGATTGCACGAAATATCGCTGCCATCGACGCTGGCGCTGCCGAACTTGTGAAAGTGGACATCCCTGCTTCCTGGGCCGAGGACATTTGCGAAACAGCATCTACCAAAGAGACAGACAAACCAGCTGTCGTGAAAAACTTGCTGGAGCCAATCAATAAACAAAAAGGCGATGACCTTCCAGTCAGCGCATTCAAAAATTACGAAGACGGACACATTGACCTTGGACTTACCGCATATGAAAAACGCGGCATCGCCCTCAAAGTTCCTGTATGGAACGCACAAAAATGTATCCAGTGCAACAAATGTGCCCTCGTTTGTCCACACGCCGTCATCCGTCCATATTTATTAAATGACGAAGAAAAGCTACATGCTCCCGACGGGTTCCAGACTACTTTGGCAAATGGCCCAGCCGCCAAAGGACTGCATTTTAGCATGCAAGTTTCCACCTTCGACTGCACAGGATGTGGCAGCTGCGTAGCTTGCTGCCCGGCAAAAGAAAAGGCAATCACAATGGAACCTGCCACCTTGACCGAAGAGCAGAAAACAAACTGGAACTACGCCCTCAGTCTTTCCGACAAGGGGGATATCTTCCCTGTTTACAGCGTAAAAGGAAGCCAGTTCCGCCAGCCACTCATCGAGTTCTCTGCTGCCTGTGCCGGATGTGGGGAGACCCCTTACGCCAAACTCTTAACACAGCTGTTCGGAGACCGCGTGTACTGGGCAAATGCAACTGGATGTTCTCAGGCCTGGGGCGCTCCTATGCCAGGTATTCCATACACCACAAACAAACGTGGATTCGGACCTGCATGGACCAACAGCTTGTTTGAAAATAACGCCGAACTTTCGCTTGGAATGTTCTTATCTGTAAAACAACAGCGACTGGCACAAAAGACGCTTGTAGAATCTTATCTCAATCTTTCGAACAGCGAAACTGCCAGAAAATGGCTGGATGCTTACGACGATTTCGATCACTCTCGCTCATGCACAGACGAATTGATCCAGGAACTGGAACATTCTGATTTAGAAATTGCAGGCAAAATCTTAGAACGGAAAGATCAATTGGCTAAGAAATGTTTCTGGATGTTCGGTGGTGACGGCTGGGCATACGACATCGGATTCGGTGGACTGGATCATGTCATTGCAAGCGGCGAAGATATCAACGTCTTTGTCGTAGACACAGAAGTCTATTCCAATACTGGAGGACAAAGTTCGAAAGCTACACCACTTGGCGCTGTTGCACAGTTCGCCTCTGCTGGAAAACGTAGCCGTAAGAAAGATCTCGGTGCCATCTTCCAGACCTATGGAAACGTCTATGTCGCTCAAGTGGCTATGGGAGCCGATGCAAATCAGCTGATCAAAGCGCTCCACGAAGCAGAGATGCACAAAGGACCGTCCGTTGTAATTGCCTACACACCTTGCGTATCCCATGGAATCAAAGCTGGTATGGCAAATGTACAGCACGAAATGAAGCGCGCTGTGGACGCTGGTTACTGGACCTTGTATCGCTACAATCCAGAGGATCCAAAACCAATGAAAGTTGATTCCAAAGCTCCTTCTATGGATTACGAAGAATTCTTAGACGGCGAGACCAGATACGCCGCCCTTAAGAGAACCTTCCCTGAGCACGCTGAGACCTTATTTAAGGCTGCAAAAGAAGACGCTGCTATCAAATATCAGAAATACAAATCTTTAGAAGAAATAGACTAAAATAAAGAAGGCTGACTGCGGTTCACATCACTGTGATGTGACCACAATCAGCCTTCTTACTTGTTATCCTACTAACCATTTATATTTTGCTACACTGTACAATGGGACAAGCGGTAAAAGAATCGGTGTTCGCTTGACATATGCCTGATATTCCGGATCTTCTCCGTAATTCTTGTTCTGTCGCAATTCCAGTCTTCTCGCTCCGCCAAACATAATGTACACAATGCAAATCCATCCAGCAAGTGCTGCTCCCCATTCAAACACTCCAGCGTACACTGTAATGCCCGAAAGAAATACTCCCGTCCAGATCAACACCTCTCCAAGATAGTTCGGGCAGCGCACTACACGGAACAATCCCGTATCACAAAAGTGATGTGGATGTGCCTGTTTATAGCGATTCTTCGTATAATCTGCAGCCGACTCAAGCAGAATGCCTATCGCCATCACTAAAGCTCCCGCAACTGCCGCCCAGTCCGTCGGCGCACCATGTTTCAAGCGGAAAAAGATAGGTGCAATCTCACAACAATAAAGGAATGCACAGCTAACCCAGATAATGATTTTCAGAACAAATTTCATGTCTGAGCCATCTTTAATTTCTTCTTTCATCGTCTTCTGATAAGAAGCACTCTTCTTCTCACGAATCAGCAGATATCCGCCCAGTCTCAATCCATACACAATCGCCAAAACTGCCAGAATCAAAGTCACTGCCGTTACCTGCTCACGGAACATCACGAGCATTGCCACACCCAAACCTGTAATTGAAAATCCGTATCCCAGTGAGATAAACCAAACAAACTTCTTAAATCCAATGGCACTGATACACAGCGCTACAAGCATTAAGATCAAAAACTGCATACGATGTCCTTCTTTCCTAGAAAACTTCAATCAATTCAATCTTGAAATTCAATTCTTTTCCTGCCATTTCATGGTTCGCATCGAAACGAATAGTGTCTGCATCCTTTGACACCACTGTCACAGGGAATGCCTGTCCTGAAACATCCTCAAGATAAACCTGCTGTCCAACTTCCAAATTCTCTGAACCTGGGAGCTCACGGATCGGCACATCAAACACAGCCTCTGGATTCACTTCACCATAAGCTTCTTCTGGCATCAAATGCACATCCACAACTTCTCCTACTTTCATATTCACAACAGCCTGGTCAAAACCGCGGATCATCATTCCTGTTCCACAAAGAAATGAAAGTGGTTCTCCGCGGTCATAAGAAGAATCAAATTTCGTTCCGTCATTCAGTGTTCCTGTGTAATGCACGTGAACCATCTTCCCTGCATTCGGTCCTTCCAATATCACACGGCTATGACATCCACCGCCGCAGCCACTGCAACCACCACTACATCCGCCACAACTATGCTCTTCTTCATGATGATCACAATTCACACCTGCATCAACCAAGTCACCTGCCAAATATGCCTGCACAGCACCATCTGCATCTCCAGCTGCTCCAGAGCAAACCTCAATACCCGCTTCTGTAAGCGCCTTCAATGCTCCATCGCCAAGACCGCCACAAATTACCACGTTCACGCCCTGCTCAGCCAATACACCAGCTAATGCTCCATGTCCACTTCCATTCGAACTGATGATTTCACTCGATACGATGTCCTGATTTTCAACCACATAAATCTTAAAATTCTCCGTTTTTCCAAAGTGCTGAAAAACCGATCCATCCTGATATGTTACTGCAATTTTCATTTCTAATTTCCTCTCTTTTGCAATATTCTATTTCCTATGCCATATCAGTATAACCGAATTTCGCGTATATGTAAAACCCTCTTTTAGTCATTTACACAATCATAGTAGTCAGATTCACTGGCAAATAACATATACTCGCCCTCAACATATCCCATATAACCGTCACTTGTATGATATCCTTTCATTGCCGTTCCTCCTCGTTCTGCGATTTTTTATAATCACAGATTACGCTAAGAGGTGCGACTTATTTCTCCCGCAAGAACAAGTGTTTGTAGCATTATGCTTACATATTTTTCATAATCCAGTCTTTAAATATACCACAGCATTCCCTAAGCACATTGTTCGGAAGATACAGCACATTAGAATCCGCAGCTATTCCATATACACTTTCTAATCCTCGCACTTTTGCAATCCGAACTGCTCGAAACACATGAAAGTTATTCGTTACAATCCCTACACCATCATAAGGCTGCTCCATAAGCGCTTTGCTGTATTCAATATTTTCCACTGTGTTTGTAGATTTCTCTTCCAAAAGAATACGTTCCTCTTCGATTCCATGTTCTGTTAAATAGTCTGCCATTCCCTTCGCTTCTGAAAAAGGTTCATTTGCCCCCTGACCTCCGGAAACAATACAAATGGTATCGGGATTTTCATTCAGATAATCAATTGCTGCATCCAATCGATACTTAAGCACCACACTCGGACCATTTTCACGAACTTGTGCTCCGAGAACAATAATATAATCCAGATTCTGCTTTCCCCTGGAAGCAAATTCTCCTGCGATCATACCACAAAGCACTGTTACGACCGCAACTGACATTGCCACTAACACGTGAAAAACTATCTTTATCTTTCTGTGAAAAACAAAAAACTCCTTATGAATAAGCAATGCCCAGATTAAAAAACACGCACCAATAACCTCCCAAAGCATCCAGAACACCGTTCCTGACCCCACTTGAAGAACCAAAATTCCATATAAAACTGACAAAATTCCAAGAACAATTAAGATATACATTCCCATTCTTCTGCTCCTTTCTTGCGATTAGAAAGCATTTTCTGTTTTAATTATTCCACAACTTATTCGTATGCGTTTCCGTTCTCATCGTAATAAACCACACTCATACTATAGTCTTTTGCTGGTGATTCATTAACCAAAACATCCATATCTTTTGTATCATATACAATCGGTTCCTGTTCTTCTCCATCAATGGTATATATGATTTCTGCATACTCTGTTTGTGCA
>CAZYCT010000027.1:0-23460 GCA_964646135.1 uncultured Coprococcus sp.
CAAGAAAAGATTCAGTGGGGCAAAATGATTGAGAAATATCTAAATACCTCCAAACAGTTAAAAGCTGTGTTCTTGTTGATTGACATCAGACATGATCCATCTGCGAACGATAAGATGATGTATGATTGGATTGTGGAACAAGGATTTCAGCCAATCATCATTGCTACAAAACTAGATAAAATCAAGCGAAGCCAGGTTCAAAAGCAGATAAAAGCGGTCAAAACAGGACTGAATCTGCTTCCGGGAACAACGGTCATCCCATTTTCAGCTGAGACAAAGCAGGGAAGAGATGAAATCTGGGATTTGATGGACCGAATTGTAGCCGGAGAAGAAATATAGAGATGGTGTGTTTATCAAAGTTGCGAATGTTGATTGACAAAAGCAAAAAAACAATATAATTACAGATAATTTATACAGAAAGTGGAATTGGTGTTTGCTAATTTCACTTTTTCGTTATAAAGGAAAAATAGAAACGTGACAAGGAGGAGCATATGAAGAAATTGTTTTTATTCATGCTGTTCGCGCTGAGTGTATGTTTTGTTGGCTGTGGGGGTAAAACGGTAGCAGCACTGGTCGTTATGATCGCTCTAACTTTGATGACTTGGATTTACGATTGGAAAGCGAAAGACAAGCGCCTTCTGATTATGTATTTCGCGATGGGGTGTTTATTATTTGGAATGTATCAGATTGTCCAAGTGATAGAATTACCATCTTCTTTATTACCGAGAACAAATATTTTCGACTGGTCGTATTACAAAATGGAATGGAAGGAAATTATGGGAGCGCTGCAAAATATTGGAAATAAATAGAAGTTATGAAATGAGGGCTGTCTTTGTGACAGCCCTCGGTATGTATTACATTACTTTTCGGAATAATGCAATGAAATCTTCTACGTTTGCCTCTTTTGGATTTCCAGGAGCACATGCGTCTGCGAAAGCTGATTCAGCAAGGAACTGAAGATCTTCTTCTTTGAGACCATTTACTTTTGTTGGAATTCCAACATCTATAGAAAGTTGACGAACGGCATCGATAGCTGCTTTTCTGTATTCGTCCTGAGACATGTCATCGACACCTTTCACGCCCATTGCTCTTGCAATTTCACGATACTTTTCGCCAGTACATTCTTGGTTGTACTCCATAACGATTGGAAGCATCATAGCGCATGCAACACCGTGAGGTGTGTCATAGACAGCACCTAAAGTATGTGCCATAGAATGTGCAATGCCAAGACCAACATTTGAGAATCCCATACCTGCGATGTACTGACCAAGAGCCATGCCTTCGCGTCCTTCTTTTGTATTATCACATGCACCGCGCAGTGATCTTGAAATGATTTCGATTGCTTTTAAGTGGAACATATCGGTCATTTCCCAAGCTGCTTTCGTCGTGTAACCTTCGATTGCATGAGTGAGGGCATCCATACCAGTAGCAGCAGTGAGGCTCTTAGGCATAGTCTCTGTCATCTCTGGATCTACAACGGCTACGATTGGCATATCATGAGGATCTACACACACGAATTTACGTTTCTTCTCCACATCTGTGATGACATAGTTGATTGTTACTTCAGCAGCAGTACCTGCAGTAGTTGGAACTGCGATGATTGGAACGCATGGTTTCTTAGTAGGTGCGACACCTTCCAGACTGCGAACATCTTCAAATTCAGGGTTTGTGATGATGATACCGATTGCTTTTGCTGTATCCATTGCTGAACCACCACCAATAGCGATGATATAGTCTGCTTTAGAATTCTTGAAAGCAGATACACCGTTCTGAACATTTTCAATGGTTGGATTTGCTTTGATATCGGAATAAACTTCGTATGCAAGTCCTTCCTTGTCCAAAAGATCTGTCACTTTCGATACGACATTAAATTTGATCAAATCTGGATCTGTACAGACAAGAGCTTTCTGAAATGCGTGAGCTTTTGCTTCGTTTACAATCTCTGCGAGTGCACCGGCACCATGATAAGATGTCTGATTTAACATAATTCTGTTTGCCATAATTCGTCTCTCCTTTATTTATACAGCTTTAATTGATAGCATTTTAACAACTCTGAGGGCGAAAATCAATTATTTCCACAAAGATTCATTATTTTGATATATCTTTTTCTTTTTATAGAAATAATACGGAACTAATATGATAAGCGTCGAAATCCACGAAATCGGATAACTTACGAGGATGCATTCGATGTTCGGAAAAAGTGGCAGAATGAACCAGATAAAAGGAATTCGTACTAAGCAAACACCGAGCATATTGGCAACTGTAGGAATCAGAACATCTCCGATTCCGCGCAGCGCACCAGAGAGAATTTCTATAAAAACGTAAATAATATAGATTGGGAGCAAAAGCCTTATCATATAGACCCCAATGGAGATAACGTTAGCGTCATCTGTAAATAAGTGGTACAGTGGATTGCAGTAAATGTAGATGAAAGCCAGCACTGCACCGCAGATTCCAAGAGATAATCCTAAAGACACACGAACACTCTTGAACACTCGCTTGTAAGAACCGGCACCATAATTCTGCCCGGTAAATGTGGCAATTGCCAGACCGGATGCGGAGGTAATTGCCCAGAAAATGGCGTCAAGTTTTCCCCATGCAGCCCATGCGGCAGCAGTGTCAGTTCCAAAGTTGTTGATTCCAGCTTGGATGATAATGTTGGATATACTGTACATACATGACTGAATTCCACTTGGAAATCCAATGCGCAATTGTTGCTTCAAGGTGGAAACGTGGAAGCGGATGTCGCGCAGTGAAAGCTGGAGTGTGTCATAGGATGACATCAACGCTCTTGTGACCAAAACAGCACTGACAATCTGTGCGATAACTGTCGCAATGGCAGCACCGGCGATTCCACCAGGAATCACTACAACGAAACTAATATCCAAAACAATATTTAATATACAGCAGATAATCAGATAATAAAGTGGTCGTCGTGCGTCGCCGATGGCACGCATGATTGCCGAGCCGATGTTAAAAATCATGATTGCAGTCATTCCAAGAAAATAGATTCTAAGGTAAAGGATAGAATCGGCCATCGTATCTGCAGGCGTATGAATGGCTTCTAACATCCACGGAGTAAAAATCCATCCAGCGATAGAAATCAAGATGCTGGATATTAGTGAAAAAGCATAGGCGGTATGTAAAGCTTTGTGTACATTTTGCGAATCGTTTGCCCCATAGTACTGAGAAATAATAACACTGGCACCGGAAGAAAGACCCGTGAAGAAGCCAATGACAAGATTTGTCAGCACAAATGCAGATCCGCCCACACTGGCAAGTGCCTCTTTGCCTATAAAACGTCCCACAATCACTGCGTCTACTGTGTTGTAAAGCTGTTGAAATAAAGTGCCAATTAATATAGGAAAGAAGAAAAGTAAAAGTTGTTTCCAGATAATTCCTTCCGTAATTTCATTCTTGTATTCTTTCATAAGTAAATGCTCCTAAAATTCATGATAGTCATAATATAACATAGAATCTTGATTTGCGCACCTCATATTCCTTATAGATAACTTCAATTTGTATATTTGCCAGATAAATGTTATGATATAGAAAAAAATATTAATAAGTTGTAATATAAGGCAAAGAGAGGTGTTTGTATGAGAAATATTATTACGGTCAGCCGAGAGTTTGGAAGTGGAGGACGCACAATCGCTAAGGCACTTGCGAAGGAACTCGGATATGAATATTTTGACGGGGAAATGATAGAGCGCTTGGTACAAACTTCTGAATTTAGACCAGGGGAAATGAGTGAAGCACAGATGGATACATACCTTTGGAACAGACAGAGGGAGTTGATCTTAGAAGCTGCAGAGAGAGGAAATTGCGTCATCTTAGGAAGAGGCGCAGATTATATTTTAAGAGATTATGAAAATGCATTGCATGTGTTTGTGCGTGCAGATATGCCATATCGAATTGATCGAATTCTCACTCATTATGGAGAGACTGAAGAGACTCCAGAACAGCGAATTGCGGAGAAAGACAAGATGCGAAAAGCGAGTTATGAAGCGATGACCAAAAGAACCTGGGAAAAGACTCAGAATTATGACTTAGTGCTTAACAGCGGGAAGATTGGCCAGGAACGTTGCATCAAAATAATTATTGAAGCGGCAAGTGTCGCATAAGGAAAAAGCGGGTGGAAATACGGAGAATGTGTTTCCACCTATTTATATATAGTTGGGAATGTTAATATATAAGTAAAACTAATAAATGGAAAAACTATAAAAGAAAATATTTACAAAAAAAGTCGAAAGAATTCTTTGAAAGTGTACAAAATGAAAAAGATTTGCAAAAGGATTGACTTTGCTAGTAAAATTCATTAAGATTAATCAATAATAAGTAAATCGTAATTATGTAAAGGGAAAAGGAGCATTATCATGGCATATTATTTCAGCGAACCATCGCATACATTTAGTGAATATTTATTGGTTCCAGGATATTCAAGTTCTCAGTGCCAGCCACAGAACGTTAGTCTTAAGACACCACTTGTCAAGTTTAAAAAAGGGGAAGAACCAGCTATCTCATTGAATATCCCAATGGTATCAGCAATTATGCAGTCTGTATCGAATGATACGATGGCGGTGGCACTTGCAAGAGAAGGCGGTGTTTCGTTCATTTATGGTTCACAGTCTATTGAAGATCAGGCAGCAATGGTAAGAAAAGTAAAATCATACAAAGCAGGTTTTGTGTCAAGTGATTCGAATCTTGTACCAGACCAGTGTCTGAGAGATGTCCTTGCGTTGAAGGAAAAGACAGGACATTCAACAATGGCCGTAACAGAAGATGGAACAGCAAATGGAAAATTGCTTGGTATTGTAACAGGAAGAGATTACCGTGTGTCACGTATGTCATTGGACACGAAGGTATCTGAATTTATGACACCATATGAGAAGTTAGTGACTGCTCAGACGGGAGTTTCGCTGAAAGAAGCAAATGATATTATTTGGGAGCGCAAGCTGAACTCACTTCCAATTGTTGACGAAAATCAGCACCTTGATTCATTTGTTTTCAGAAAAGACTATGAATCAAAGAAAACGAATCAGAACGAATTATTAGATGCAGACAAGAGATACATTGTCGGTGCAGGTATCAATACAAGAGACTATGCCGAACGTGTTCCAGCGTTGGTAGAAGCCGGTGTAGATGTGCTTTGTATCGATTCTAGTGAAGGATATAGCGAATGGCAGAAACTGACCCTTGAATGGATCAGAGAACACTACGGTGACTCAGTGAAAGTAGGAGCAGGTAATGTTGTAGATGCGGATGGATTCCGTTTCCTCGCTGACTGTGGTGCAGACTTTATTAAGATTGGTATTGGTGGAGGTTCTATCTGTATTACTCGTGAGACAAAGGGTATCGGACGCGGACAGGCTACTGCCACAATTGAAGTTGCGAAGGCAAGAGATGAATATTATAAAGAAACAGGTGTGTATGTACCGATTTGCAGCGATGGTGGTATCGTACATGATTATCATATGGCACTTGCACTTGCGATGGGAAGTGACTTTGTAATGCTGGGAAGATATTTCTCACGTTTCGATGAATCACCAACATCAAAAGTGAAGATCAATGGACAGTTTATGAAGGAATACTGGGGCGAAGGAAGTGCTCGTGCAAGAAACTGGCAGAGATATGACCTTGGCGGAGAGACAAACCTTAAGTTTGAAGAAGGTGTTGATTCTTATGTACCATATGCCGGTCCATTGAAAGATAATGTGAGCATTACACTTTTGAAGATTAAGTCTACAATGTGTAACTGTGGAGCACTTTCTATCCCTGAATTCCAGGAAAAAGCAAAACTTACATTAGTTTCTTCTGTAAGTATTGTAGAAGGTGGAGCTCACGATGTTGTGCTGAAAGATCAATCATCATCACACCACTAATTCTATTTTGGACACAAGAGTCGACTGCTTGGACGAAAAGCCGGGCAGTAGGCTCTTCTTTAAGTCATTCCCCTTCTAGACAGGGGAATATAGAGCAACAGATGCGAACAAGATACCAGTAAAGGAGAAAAGAAAATGGCAAAATTATTGTATGAAGGAAAAGCAAAACAGGTATACGAAGGACAGAATGAGAATGAATATATCATTCACTACAAAGATGATGCAACTGCAGGAAATGGTGCAAAACATGATCAGTTCGAAGGAAAAGGCGTGTTAAATAACACAATTTCATGCATTATTTTTGACATGCTTGAAGAAGCTGGTATCAAGACACACATGATTGAGAAAATCAATGACCGTGATATTCGTGTAAAGAAAGTAGAAATCTTCCCATTGGAAGTAATTGTGCGCAATATTACAGCTGGATCATTCTGCAAGAGATTAGGAGCACAGGAAGGACTCGTACTTGATGAACCAATCTTTGAAACAAGCTACAAGAATGATGAGTATGGCGATCCATTGATCAACGAAGATCACGCAGTTGCTTTGAAATTGGCTACAAGAGAAGAACTTGCATACATCAAAGAGACAACACTCAAGATCAATGAATTATTGAAAGCATTTTTCTTAAAATTGAACCTTAAACTGGTAGATTTCAAAATTGAATTTGGAAAAACAGCTGACGGAGAAATCTTGCTTGCAGATGAAATTTCACCTGACTCATGTCGTCTCTGGGATGTTGATACAAATCAGAAATATGACAAGGATGTTTTCAGACAGGATATCGGAGATTTGATCGAGACTTACAAAGCAGTACTTGCTCGTATGCAGGATAAATAAATTAAACGGGGAAATGAAAGATGAATAGAATGGAATTCGAAAGTATGGCACTTTGTCCTCTTGATGGACGTTATTCAGCAGTGAAGGATGCATTGGCTGAATATTTCAGCGAATATGCATTGGTGAAATACCGTGTACATGTGGAGATACAGTGGCTGAAATTCTTAATCGAGAATGTAGAAAATGAGAATCTTTCTAGATTTGATAAAACAGATCTTCCAAAGATTGAGAAAATTTCTACAGGATTCAATTATGATTCTTTTCAGGCAATCAAAGAAATTGAATCTGTTACACGCCATGATGTGAAGGCGGTGGAATACTTTATTGGAAATCAGCTCAAGGACATGGGATATGATTATCTGATCAGTTTTGTACATATTGGCTGTACATCTGAAGATATCAATAATACTTCTTATGCATGCATGTTGAAGGAAGGTCTGGCAAATGTATGGTTGCCACGCGCAGAAGAATTTGCCAACATCATTGATTCTCTTGCAGAAGAATATAAGGATGAGGCGATGCTTGCACATACGCATGGACAGCCAGCAACACCGACAACTGTAGGAAAAGAATTTAAAGTGTACGCGTACAGAATGTTTTCTAGTATACAGAATGTGAAGGATGTCAAGATCAAGGCAAAGTTTAATGGTGCTACAGGAAACTATAGTGCAATATTGACTGCATTTCCAAATGTAGACTGGCCGGCTATGGCTAAGAAGTTTGTGGAAGAATATCTAGGAGTGGAATTTAATCCGCTCACAACACAGATTGAAAGCCATGACTATACTTGCCATATTTTGGATGGAATCCGTCATTTTAACAACGTATTGGTAGATTTTGATGTGGATATGTGGCTCTATATTTCAAAAGAATACTTTAAACAGATTCCTGTAAAAGGTGAAGTTGGAAGTAGCACGATGCCGCACAAGGTGAATCCGATCCGTTTTGAAAATAGTGAGGCTAACATTGATTTGTCAAACAATATCTGTATGGCACTTTCAAACAAGCTTCCGAAGTCAAGAATGCAGAGAGACTTGTCAGATTCTTCAAGTCAGAGAAATTTAGGACTTGCTTTCGGCTATTCTATTCAGGCAATCAGTGAGACGAAAAACGGACTTGCAAATTGTGTCATCAACAAAGAAAAACTTGCAAGTGATCTGAATGAAAAATGGGAAGTTCTGGCAGAACCAATTCAGACGATGCTGAGAAAATATGGTGTGCCGGATGCTTACGATACATTAAAAGCTCTGACAAGAGGAAAGAACATTTCGAAAGAGGATATTTTGAAATTTGCAGAAGGTTTGGAAATGTTGTCAGAGGAAGACAGAAATACGCTGGTGAATATGACACCTGCATCCTATATAGGTAAGGCAGCGCAGCTTGCAGATATTGATTTAAAGTAACCATGTTGAAACAGACAGGAACGACATTTTAGGAGGAAATAAGCATGGGAGGCTTTTTTGGAGTAGCATCAAAAAAAGATTGTGTACTGGAATTGTTTTATGGGATTGATTTTCATTCGCACCTCGGAACTAGACGAGGTGGAATGGCTGTGTACAATGGGGACACATTCGATCGAGCAATTCACAACATAGAGAATTCACCGTTTCGTACAAAATTTGAAAAAGATGTGGAAGGTATGAGAGGAAATTTAGGAATCGGCTGTATTTCTGATTACGAACCACAGCCACTTCTGATTCAGTCACATCTTGGAAGTTTTGCCCTTACTTTTGTGGGGAAGGTGAACAATTATGAAGATCTTCTGGAGGCTTTGTACACAGGTGATAATGTTCATTTTCAAGAGATGACGAACGGACAAGTGAACATCACAGAATTGCTTGCAGCACTCATCTGCAGGCAGCCAACGATTGAGGATGGCATTCGCTATGTGCAAGAGATGGTAGAAGGTTCTATGACCCTTCTTCTTCTGACGAAAGAAGGAATTTATGCTGCAAGAGATAAGTATGGGCGTACTCCAGTCATTATAGGAAAGAAAGACAATGCACATTGTGTTTCCTTTGAAAGTTTTGCGTTTGTGAATCTTGGATTTGAGTATGAAAGAGAATTAGGACCAGCTGAGATTGTCTATGTTACAGCAGATGATGCAGTGACTCTGTCTGAACCAGGTGAGGAGATGCAGATTTGCTCGTTCCTGTGGCTATACTATGGATACCCAACTGCCACATATGAAGGCGTGAATGTGGAGACCATGCGTTACGAGTGTGGACGAATGCTGGCAAGGCGTGATAAGGATAAGATAGAGCCTGATTTGATCGCTGGAGTTCCAGATTCGGGAATGGCACATGCGATTGGATATGCCAACGAATCCGGCATACCATATGCCAGACCATTTATTAAGTATACACCTACTTGGGCTCGTTCATTCATGCCGACCAATCAGGAGCAACGCAATCTGATTGCACATATGAAGTTGATTCCAGTGAAAGAACTGATTCAGGACAAAAAATTACTTTTGATTGACGATTCTATTGTGCGCGGAACACAGATGCGTGAAACAACAGAATTTCTTTATAACAGTGGTGCGAAGGAAGTGCATGTAAGACCAGCGTGCCCACCATTATTGTATGGGTGTAAATATCTGAATTTTTCACGTTCCAAATCAGAGATGGATCTGATTACCAGACAGATTATCTGTGAATTTGAAGGGACGGAGGATGTGCCACAAGAAATTATGGATCAATATGCAGATCCAGATCATCCGAAGTATCAGGCGATGGTGGATGAGATTTGTAGAAGATTGAATTTTACAACCCTTCGTTTCCATCGTTTGGATGATATGATAGAGGCAATCGGCCTTGACCGCAGTAAACTTTGTACTTATTGCTGGGACGGAAAGGGAACTGGATGTTCAGGAAAGTGCAAGCACTGCAAAGAGAAATAAGGAAGAAACGAGAAAGGTCTCTGCTATGAGTACAGAACAGAAAAAAGGAAGATTTATCGTATTTGAAGGGATTGATGGAAGTGGAAAAAGTACACAGATTCGTCTCCTTTCGGAACGTTTAAAAAGTGAGGGCGTTTCTTGTTATACGACAATGGAGCCGACAGATTCTCCGATAGGATCTATGATTCATCAGATTATGATCGGTCGAATGAAGGCGGATAATAAGGTGATTGCGGCATTATTTGCAGCAGATCGACTGGATCATTTGTTGAATGATATAAATGGATTGGTAGGTAAGATAGACGCGGGGACAACAGTGATCAGTGATCGGTTCTATTTGTCTTCTTACGCGTATCACAGTGTGGATATGCCAATGGAACAGGTAGTTGCGATGAATGCCCCTAGCAGGGATTTATTGCGCCCTACAATTCACATTTTTGTAGATGTGGATCCGGATACAGCGGTTCAGCGAATTGCGGCAAACAGACAGCATACAGAATTGTTCGAAAAGAAATCCCGCCTTGCAAAGACGAGAGAGTGCTATATGGAGGCGATTGAGAAGCTACAGGAAGAAGAAACAATCGTCATTATAGATGGGACACAATCTGTAGAGAAAATTGCAGAAGAAGTTTGGGAAAACGTAAGAAAGTTTTTCTAATGAAAGGAAATCCTTCGCTTTAGGGCGGAGGATTTTTACATTTGTGAAAATGGTAAAAAATAGACAAAAATTCATAGAAAATTTCTATAAAAATATAGTAAAAACGGAAAAAACAAAAAAAATAAGCAGTCGCTATTTTCTTATCTTCAGAATCGGAGTAAAATAATGTTATCGCGATAAGTTATCACGATAACATTATTTTACGAAAGAGGGAAATGAAGATGGGAAAGGAAATTGTGATTGACGAAAAGAGTATGAAGGCTGTCTTTCATAAGGACTGTGCAGTGCTTGCAGTATTCGTTGTGGGAGTATGGTGTGTGTTGCTTCCAGTGTTGATGAGCGTGGTTGGATTGACGGATGATCCGATTGCCAAGGGACTGCTTATGGCAGCAGCTATTGTCGGTGGCTCTGCACTTACGCTGGCGATTTTTGCAGTTTTTTTGCATATTCGCAAGAACCGTAATCAGATTTACAGGGAAGAATTGGAAAATCAAATGCTTGCGGAAAAGTCATAGGAAACGAGGAATGAGATTATGAAAGAACAAAAGGAAAACAAAGGGCTGAAAGATAAGGTAATGTTGGTTGTGGATATATGTTTTGTCATGGTCCTTTGTATAGTTGTATTATTTAGCACGATGATGATTCAAAATATGGTGGGAACAACAGATATGAGTCAAGGATATCAGATTCTTCCACAGACATTTATTCCAGTTGTAGTGGCAATTGTGGCGTATCTTCTGTTTCTTGTAATAAAAGGCAAGAAAGGATTAAAGGATACCGTAGATAGTGCTTACGAAGGAAAAGAAGGGAAGGTAGAGTAATGAGTGTATTTGCGATTATGAATTATGTGGCTTGGGGGCTTTGCGCTCTGATTGTTTATCTTCTTGTCAGTGATATTATAAAAGTTGAGAGACAAAGTCGCACCGAGAACGATAAAGAGAAGGATTCTGATGGAGGAAAATAATATGGAAAACGAAAAGAAAGAATCGACATTATCCAAGGTGCTTGGACCAATTCACATATGGGCGCTGGGCGTAGGAATTGTGTTGGTCGGCGAATTTATGGGATGGAACTATACAGTGGCAAAAGGAGGCTCTCTGGGGGCTCTCATCGCCCTGTGGACGGTGGCAATCTTCTATATTATGATTGTTATGATGAATACAGAAATGGGCTCTGTAATGCCAGAAGCGGGCGGACAGTATACGATGGCGAAGTACTTACTCGGACCTTTGGCGGCATTTAATATAGGCCTTATGCTGGTGTTTGAATATGCGATGTTGGAAGCAGCAGATGTACTGGTTGTAGGTCAGATTTTAGAGTCCTTACACCCGGATATTAATGGACTTCCGTATATCATATTGAGTTTGCTTGTGTTGACTTATTTGAACTATAAAGGAGCACATACTTCTCTGACATTGAATTTTATCATTACAGCGATTGCATTTATCACGTTGTTAGTTTTGCTTTTTTCTACGAATTTCTGGGATGCAAATGCGACACTGATTGATTTGAAAACAATGACGGATGGCTTGCCATATGGTTATTTGGGAATCATAGCGGCAATGCAGTTTGGCGTTTGGTTCTTCTTAGGAATTGAAGGAAGTGCTTTGGCGGCAGAGGAGTGTCGTTCTGCAAGCCGTTCGATACCAGTTGGAGCGATGGTTGGTCTTACTACTTTGTTGATTGGCGCTTCTATTACATGGTTTGTATGCTCAGGACTTGTTCCGGCAGAGGAATTAGGAGTATCGGCATATCCGCTTTATGACGCTGCACTTGCAACAGGCAAATTATTTGTCATTGTAGCGCTTTTTATAGGAACAATCATGGCGTGTCTGGCTTCTGCAAATGGTTGTATCAACGATGCGAGCCGTGCATGGTATGCACTTTCTAAGGACCATTTGATTCCGGACTTTTTTGCAAAGACACATCCAAAATACAATACACCTTACAGAGCAACACTGTTTTTATTCCCAGTGTCAATGATTTTTGCTTTTACAGGAATGTTGGATCAAGTGGTTGCATTTTCGATTATTTCTGCACTTTTGGTGTACGCCCTTACAATTATTATGATGTTTAAATTCAGAAAAATGTATCCGCTTGGAACGATTGAAAGAGGGTATGTGTGTCCGATTCATCCGGTGCCGGCAATCATCGCAGGAATTCTCCTTTGCTTGATTTTGGTTGGAACATATTTAGGATATGCGATTAGTATGCTTGGAGCAGTGGCGTTTTACTTCTTGGCTTCCATTTGGTTCTTGAAGAGAAGAGCAAAATTTATTGATAAGAAGTCTTTCTTAAAGCTCGGTGCAGAGAAATGGCCAAAGCCAGAAATTAAATAAAGAATGTGATTTATAGAGAAAAAGTACAGAATTATGATTTCTGTACTTTTTTTTCGTTGATGGAATATGGTAAAATATAGACAGAGAAAATGCAGGGAGGATAAAAGGAAATGCTTTTGACGGAAGAAAAAACGTATTCCATATCACTGGTAATTGAAGATGACAATGAGACGGGACTTGGAAGTGAGACCGTAGAATTAGAATTTACGAATAAAGAATTGTTGCATGCAATCCTCACTTGTGGGATGCCGATACAGCGTTTGTCTTGTGCCTATATGGACAAGCGAAAGATGGAAATTATATATAAAATATTTTTGGTTGAGACCGCACTTGATGTGGAGGGAGATCGTCTGAAAAAGTCTCCGCAGATGATGTATCTGGATTCTTCTGAAAAAAGTATGATTTCTTATTATCTGGGCATGTTTTTTACGAAGCTTTTGAGTAAGAAATTATATGGAATTGATTATCTGACACATTTGAATACGATTGAGAAGAGTCAGGGAGAGGGCTTCCTTGATTCATTCAATGGAAAGTGGCGCCCAGATATGATTGGTTATAAAGTGGCTGACGACACGTGGAGTATATGGGAAGCAAAGGGAGGAAGCAATCGAAGAGCACCGGCACTTAAGATTGGATGTGAACAGGCTGGAGAGATTAAGACAGTGAATCAGAAGTGTCCGCAGCCGGCAGCCGTGTGTATGACTTATTATGACCATAGTTACCTAACTGCGATTGTTAAGAAAACGATGGCGAAAGGGGAAGGAATTGAACTAGAAGTTTCCGAAAGAGGATTCTGGGAATCCTACTATGGTGGAATCCGCCAATTGTTCATGGAGTATGGGGACACTATGAGGTGGGATAAGAAGAATGTGGAAGTGACAATAGATATTCCGAATTATCATGATGAGGTAAAAAAAACGGAGAAACGTTTTATTACACTTGGAATGCCGGAAGAAAGATTTCTGAAGATCATGAAAGAAGATTATGCGGAACTGTATTTCCAGAAAGAAAAGTGCGAAGAGGGCGATCAGATTTACATCAAATAACAGATAATAAAAAATCCATGCTGTGAAGCATGGATTTTTTATTTGGAATATTAGTCGAAAGCAGGTTAGTTAGAAGCAACAGCTTCCTGAGATTCATCTACCTGCAAATTTTTGTCATAACGTTTGAATACAACTGATCCAACAAGACCTGCGATTGTTCCGCCGATAGCAGCGATTACAAGTGCAAGAACAACTTTCAAAGGATCATTGAATGCAAATGGTGCTAACATACCAGGAATTGGTGAAGCAGTACCAGGAGCATCACAGATGATACCAAGCGCAGCAGCGCCAAGACCAGCAAGTCCACCTCCGAAGAAGTTAGAGCAGAAGATTGGAATTGGGTTTGCTGTTACGATGTGAGCCTGTGTAAGAGGTTCGAGCATAACTGCGATTACGTTACCGTTGTTTCCGAAGTGGAGACGTTTGAAGATAGTACCATTTGTGAATGAACCACCGAAACAAGCAATACATCCGATACCCATTGCAAGACCTCTAAGATCAAGCATAGCTGTCAAAGCCATTGAACTAAGTGGTGCTGTACAAATCATCTTGATTACACCACCGAGAAGGAATCCCATAAGAAGTGGTGACAATTCAGCAGCTTCTGTAATTGTACCACCAATCTGAACTAATGTAGCTTCAACAACTGGGTTAACGAAGATTGCAATTGCTCTAGCAACAGGAGCAATAATCAAAGCACCAGCTACGATATTTAAACCTTCTGGAAGTTTCTTTTCTAAGATAGGTGCGATAAATCCAACAATATAACCAGCGATAAATCCTGGAAGAATACCGTATCCACCACATGCAAGACCAGCTACAACAGCGAATACTGGGCTGGCACCCATGCTAAGAGGAACGAGAACAGCGGCAGCAACACCGCCAAGACTACCTGAAGTCATACCAACTTCTTTCAAAAATGCAAATCCTAAAGCATCACCACAAATGTAACTGTGAATTGCTTCTACTAAGAATGAAGCAACAGCAGCATCAGCCATACCAGACATTGCCTTTGACCCTTTAGGCATCTTCAAGCTGAAAAGTGAGAATAATGCAAGCACTAAAACTAATAATGCTATACCTTTGATAATTGTTACCATAAAATAACCCTCCTAAAACAAATGATGTTTGTTTTTTTATATGATGTGGTTATTTTAAATGCCAAGTTTCAAAAAATTTCAAAAAGTATCATGGAAATTTTAGATTTCAACGAATGTAACAAAAAATATGGCGCACGATTGTAAAAAACGCAAGTAAAGCGCTAATCTTTATCAGAATATTCTGAAAATTTAAACCTCCTGACAGTCCATAATCAGTGCATGGAGAAAGGATTTTATTTTCACATTCCCACCTTTGAAACTTTTTCCGCGAATGTGTTCCATTTCACGGCGTATTTGTTCAAAATTATACAAAGTGCCAGCGTAGGCGGTGAAAATTTCATTGTAGTAGTCTTCCAAACCTAGATTGGCAAGATTGGTCATACCGAGATTGGCAGTGCGTCGAATGCGCTGTTCCATAGATTTCGGATTTTCCGTGAACTTGCTGCAAAGTTCATTTAAAGTGGTGTCGTCAAGGCGAATATTGTGTTCAATAATATATTCAATGAGGGTGACGATATCAGCGCTGCCCTTTTCCCCTGCAATCCCCAATTTTTGCAATATACTCTTCAATTTTATAATGTAGCTCTTTTCAACAGGCTGTGAGATGGAAGTATTAGTAAGGGGAATGTTCTGACCAGCAAAGATGTTCTGCACTTTCTGGAGCATGCGCTGTGCATTCAGAGAGGCACTGACATTTTTTAAAACGGATTCCACCTCAATACTGTTGATTGGTTTCTGGATGTAGAATTCGATACCACTTTCGTAGGCTTCACCAATCATATCTTTAGAATTGACCTGTGAGAGCATGATAAAAGCGGTGTCAGGAAGAAGCTGTTTTGCCCTGCGGACAAGGGAAATTCCGTCCATCTCAGCCATCAAAAGATCGACAATTACAATATCTGGGTGAATGTGCAGGAAGTCGTCCAAGGCGTCTACGCCACAGGTGGAAGTCCCACAGATTTCCCCCAAATCACGGTCGTGGATAATTAGTTTCAGAATATTTAAAATGTTGTTGTCATCATCAATTAGGTATATTTTCATAGATAGCTCCTTTCCAACTTTCCTTTGGAATACGTATGGTAAATTGTGTCTTTCCTGGAACGGAATCGACATCGATGGTTCCATTGAATTGGTGTTCAACCAAATCTTTTACTAGATTTAGTCCAAGTCCACGGTTAACTTCTCCGGTACTATAATTAATCTTGGTAGAAAAGCCTGGACAAAAGATTTCACCAATATTCTCTGGTAAAATGCCAGGACCGTCATCTTCTACGAGAAAAATGTACTGTTTGTCATCTTCACTTTGTGTAAATTGAATGTGGATGAATGGCTTTTTGGAAGCTTCCACAGCATTGTTAAAAAGATTTCGCAGGACGGACATAAAAAAATAATGCTTCTGTGTGTACAAATCTGTGTGAATCTGGATGTTCAGGGTTAAATCCTTATCGGGTGGAAGGGAATTTAACTGGCTGTTCTTGAGTAATTGCAAAATATCGCTTAAATACATTCCTTCGTCTTGCATATTTAGCTCCATGGCATCGGAGAGACCTCGGAGAATCAGCATATATTCTTTCTTTAATTCGTGTACATCTTTGGCGACGCTCAAGGCTTTGTGGGAAATAGAGGAATCGATTCCCTGATGTTCCATTTCCTGAAAAAGCTTGTAAGAAGTATTCATTGTCTCTTCAATCATCTGCGTATTTTTGCGCATTAGGACAACCTCATCGTTTAGTCGTGAAATCAACAAAAGCAGACGTTGATAACGCTCTGCGTGTTCCCGTTTTAAGAGGCTGAATTTGTAGAATTCAAAGCAACAGAGAATAAACCATATGCTAAGTGTTCTCATAAATGCAATCAGGAAAATGCTTAACAGAGTATCCCATGCAAAGTTCTCGAGGAAAGAACGGACCATAAGTTCTGCAAGATTCGAGATGCAGTCAAATAAAAACAGAGGAACAAAAGAATTTGGCTGTAATTTATAATTTTTTTTCTCACAGTAGATATACAGAAGAACACCATAGGTCAAATAGAAGAAAATCTCTGGAAGATAGATTGTGATAGACAGTGTTTTTGTTTTGAGCCAAGGCAGCATGATACGAGACAATAATACGCCGACGGCAGATAAAAATGTGACCGGAAGCACTGGAAATTTTCCAAATAGCACAATTGAAAAAGTGAGCGCTAATATACCGATGGAAATCTTGAAATCTGAATTAAACAAATTGAAACTGACTTGAGCAAAAAGTATGACAGCGGCACTGATTAAAGCAATTTCTTGATATTTAGAAAATGGTTTAGTTGACATGGTGTGAGAATCCTTCCTATAGTATATACTCATAGTATCGAATTTTTTGAAAAAATACAATTAGTATCATAAAAAAACATAAAATTTAATTGGCGCTATAAATAATTTGATGAAATAATAAGTTGCACTTGTTATAATAATTTCGAAGGGGCGGAGGTATCCGTAAAGGTGACAAGATGTATCATATTTTAGAGTTGAATCCACAGTTACAAGAGTTTGCGGGGGATATAGAGTTACGCATGCAATGTTATGAGCGTGTCAGAGAGCGTTTGCTTTCTAAAGAAAGAACGTTGAATGATTTTGCGAATGCGCATGAATATTATGGGATTCATCACGTGGAAGGAGGCTGGGTGTACCGCGAGTGGGCGCCAGGTGCGTACCAGCTTTATCTGGAAGGGGATTTTAATGATTGGAATCAGACAAGCCATCCGCTTACAAGAAGAGAAAATGGTAATTGGGAGCTATTTTTAGAGGGGGACGGTGCCCTTTGGGATGGTTGCAGGATTAAGACGGTTGTAGATGCCAATGGAATGCGCATGGAGCATCTTCCACTTTATGCGCGCCGTGTGGTTCAAGATCCACAGAATTATGTGTGGTGTGCAGAGGTTGTGGATGACAGAAACGTATTTCACTGGACAGATGAGAGTTTTCAAGGAGCAGAGGAACTCTATATTTACGAGACACACATTGGTATGTCCTCAGAAGAAGAAAAAGTTTCTACCTACATGCAGTTCGCGAAAGAAGTGCTTCCGAGAATCAAGAAGATGGGGTACAACACCATTCAGATTATGGCAGTTATGGAGCACCCATATTATGGAAGTTTTGGGTATCAGGTGTCGAATTTCTTTGCTGCATCCAGTTGGTTTGGAAGACCGGAAGAATTGAAATATTTGATAAATAAGGCACATAGAATGGGAATTCGCGTGTTACTTGACGTGGTACATTCTCATGCTGTGAAGAATACGGCAGAGGGCATCCACATGTTTGATGGAACTACGTGGCAATTCTTTTATGATGGAGAGAAGGGCAACCATCCTGCCTGGGGAACGAAATGTTTCAACTATGGAAAGGATGAGGTCATACATTTTCTTTTGTCAAATTTAAAATTCTGGATGAAGGAATATCATTTTGATGGTTTCCGTTTTGATGGTGTGACGTCGATGATTTATCATGATCATGGACTAGGAACAAATTTTGACAATAATCACAAATATTTTTCTATGAATACACACATAGAAGCAATCACCTATCTTCAGCTTGCCAACGAGCTGATCCACGAGATAAATCCAGATGCGATTACCATCGCGGAAGACATGTCGGGGATGCCGGGGATGGCCCTTCCTATCAAGGACGGTGGGATTGGCTTTGATTATCGGCTTGCAATGGGAATCCCGGACATGTGGATTCGGACGGTGACAGAATTAAAAGATGAAGAATGGAATTTGGGAAATCTGTGGGGAAATCTCTGTCTTCGCCGGCCGGGTGAGAAGACGGTTTCTTATGTGGAGTGCCATGACCAGGCATTGGTCGGTGATAAGACTATGATCTTTCGTCTGGCAGACGCGGCAATGTACACACAGATGAGCAAAGAAAATCACAGTATAGTGATTGACCGGGCAATGGCGCTTCACAAGATGATTCGACTATTTACATTGGCTGGAGGCGGTGAAGCTTATTTGAATTTTATGGGAAATGAGTTCGGACACCCAGAGTGGATTGATTTTCCAAGAGAAGGAAATAATTGGAGTTTCTCTTATTGTCGGAGGCAGTGGAGTTTGGGGGATAATGAGGCCCTTAAGTACCAGTGGCTTGGAGCATTTGACAAGGATATGATTGGACTTACCAAGAGAAATCATCTGTTTAAACAGTGGATGGGTGAACTTAGACTCCTTCGAAATGAGGATCAGATTATCGCATTTTACCGCAAAGGATTGCTGTTTGCATTCAATTTCAATCCGACGGTATCTTATACGAACATAGAGATTTCTGTTCCAGCAAATGCAGATTATGAAGTGAAACTTTCTAGTGATGATGGGCGATATGGCGGACAAGACCGCATTGCCGGTGGTACTTACCGGGCAAAAGTACGAGAAGATAGATATGTTATAGAGATTTATCTTCCGGCGCGCACAGCAGTGGTACTAAAAGAAGGAAGAATTAGAAAGGGAAAAACAGTGTTGAAAAAGTAGACAAACGTGTTATGATAGCCTTAGAGGTGAGAAAAATGAATCAAGTAACAACAATGACTGAGGGGAGTATTGTAAAACAAATTCTGAAATTTTCTATTCCGTTGATTTTAGGAAATTTGTTTCAGCAACTGTACAATACTGTGGATTCCATTATAGTAGGAAATTACATAGGAAAGGATGCGCTTGCAGCGGTGGGATCTACTTCTGCGCTGATTAATCTTTTGCTTGCGTTTTGCGTGGGTGCGTCAGCAGGTGCAGGCGTTGTGATTGCACAGTATTACGGTGCACGAGATGAGAAAGGAATGCATGTGGCTGTACATACAACGGTTGCAATTGCCTGTGTGGGCGGAGCAATCATGACGGCAATTGGTGTATTTTTTACGCCTGGAATCTTAAGGATTATGGGAACGCCCGATGATATTATGGTGCAGTCAGTTTTATATTTGCGTATCTACTTTGGTGGTATTTTATTTTCTGTGATTTATAATTTCGCGGCAGGAATCTTGAACGCGGTGGGATATTCAGCGAAATCTTTGCAATTTTTGATCATTGCAGCGTGTTCCAATGTGGTGTTTGACCTGTTGTTTGTAGTTGTTTTTCATATGGGCGTGGAAGGCGTGGCGCTGGCTACGGATATTGCACAGTTCCTGTCATTTATCTTTATTATGCGATTTATGGTAAAGAGCAAGGATGTGTTCCGGGTTTGCTGGAAAGATGTGCGGCTGAATAAATCGATGGCTGGAAAGATTCTTAAAATAGGACTTCCAACTGGTGTACAGAGTGCGGTAATCGGGCTTGCCAACGTGACCGTGCAGTCCAGTGTGAACAGCTTTGGAGCTACGCTTATGGCTGCCTATGCGGCATATGTGAAAATTGATGGATTTAACATCTTGCCGGTGTTAAGTTTTAGTACAGCTGCGACGACATTTACGGGACAAAATGTAGGCGCAGGAGAGTACGATCGTGTGCGGAAAGGCAAATGGGTAGCACTGGCATTAAGTGTTGGCTATACATTGATAAGTAGTATGTTGATACTTCTCTTTGGAAAACAGATTTTGAGAGTGTTTGTGGATGATGCAGAAGTGATTGCACTTGGGTGTTATATTTTGAAATTCTTTTGCCCATTTTATTTTCTGTTGTCTATTATGCATTCACTTGCAGGAACAATACGAGGGACCGGAAAGACGATTCCGCCGATGCTTATTATTTTAGTATCACTTTGTTTCTTCCGTATTGTGTGGCTGAAGATTATGTTGCCGATTTACGGTGATATGAAGGTTATTTTTGTGGTGTATCCACTGTCGTGGTTGATTGGTGCTGTACTTATGGCACTTTATACTTGGAAAGGAAAGTGGCGTCCGTATGAAGCGCCGTAAGAAAGCGGAGGTAAGGTTATGTTAAAAACAGACGCAAGATATTGTTCATATGTACAGATTTTGAAAGAAGAATTGATTCCTGCCATGGGATGTACAGAGCCAATTGCACTGGCATATGCAGCAGCAAAAGCGCGAGAAGTACTTGGAGATCTTCCGGATAAAGTGTCAATTGATGCAAGTGGAAGCATTATTAAGAACGTAAAATCTGTCATTGTTCCTAACACAGGACACATGAAAGGGATACCTGCAGCTGCAGCAGCTGGAATCGTGGCTGGCAAGGCAGAAAGAGAATTGGAAGTCATTGCAGAAGTTACGGAAGAAGAAAGGCAGGCAATCAAAGAGTTTGTGAGATCGAAACCTATTTCAGTACAGTTTGTAGATAATGGTTTCACTTTTGAAATTGGTGTGCGTGTTTCAAAAGGACAGGATTACGCAAGAGTAAGAATTGTAAATTATCACACGAATATTGTCCTGATAGAAAAAAATGGAGAAGTCTTGTTTGAACAGAAGGTGGAAGGCGAAGAGGAAAGCGGCCTTACAGACCGAACAATCCTAGATATGGAACATATTTGGGACTTTGTAAATACGGTCGATATCGAGGATGTAAAGGAAGTTATTGGCAGACAGATTCGTTACAATACAGCGATTGCAGAAGAAGGATTTCGCGGTGACTACGGTGCTAATATTGGAAGTGTGCTTCTTGATATGGAAGGAGACAATGTGCGCACCAGAGCAAAGGCAAGAGCTGCGGCTGGCTCTGATGCACGTATGAATGGCTGTGAGCTCCCGGTAGTGATCAATTCAGGAAGTGGAAATCAGGGAATGACATGTTCCCTTCCAGTTATAGAATATGCTGAAGAACTTCATGCCAGTGAGGAACAGTTGTATCGAGCGTTGACGCTCTCCAATTTGGTTGCCATTCATCAGAAAACAGGTATCGGCAGATTGAGCGCATATTGCGGAGCTGTCTGTGCAGGTGCGGCAGCAGGCGCAGGAATTGCATATCTTTGTGGCGGCGATTACGAAGACATTACGCATACGGTTGTCAATGCACTTGCCATAGTTTCAGGAATTGTGTGTGATGGCGCAAAAGCTTCTTGTGCAGCAAAAATTGCAGCTGCGGTAGATGCTGGTATCTTAGGCTATAACATGTATAAACGTGGACAACAGTTTTATGCTGGTGATGGAATTGTAACCAAGGGTGCAGATGCAACGATTAAGAATGTTGGTCGTCTCGGAAAAGAAGGAATGAAAGAGACAAATGAAGAAATTATTAATATTATGATTGATGGAATATGTTAATTAGAGTTGGAGAAGCTATATGAAAAAAATTGTATTTGTTTCACATTGTATTTTAAATGTGGCTTCCAAGGTTGTAATGTATAATCAGGAAGAAATAGATGCAGAAGAAGAATTGAGAAAAAAATTTATGCATTTGGCGATTGACAATGATATTCAGATTGTTCAGCTTCCATGTCCAGAATATACATTGTATGGAGCAAAACGATGGGGACATGTGAGTGACCAGTTTGATAATGTGTTCTTTCGTAAACATTGTAGAAGGATTTTGGAGCCAATTATTGATCAGTTAAAGGAATATTTGGCGCACGAAGATCGATTTGAAGTATTGGGAATCGTAGGAATTGATGGAAGTCCATCTTGTGGCGTGGATTATACTTGTCGTGCAAATTGGTTTGGCTCGTTCGAGGGACGTATGAATCTGGAGGAGACACTGTCGTCTTGCAGCATGTCAAAAGAACCAGGTGTTTTGATTAAAGTACTTCGAGAGATGCTTCAAGAAGAAGGCTTGGAAGAGCGAATACTTATTACTTCTTTGTTTGCGCCAGAACCGGAGAAATGCTTAAATCTGCTGAAAGAAAAATAGAATTGTTAATAGGTAACAAAGAATGAAGGACACGAAATCTCGTGTCCTTTTGCGTTATTTTTGAAGTTGTTGTATGGTCTGCAGCATCTCCAGATCTTCTCTTGTCACTTTGAGATTCGAGGCGATGCTTGTCCCGTCTGGTTTTGTAATCTGAATCTCAATGATTGCACCTTCCTGCATAGCTGCCTGCGAAGCGACTTTGAGAAATGGTGGAAATTTTGGATGACGCTGTGTAAATCCAGTCCAAAGAGAGCGGAGCTGCATGAGAGTCATAGGATTAATTCCCATCAAGGTTACCTTCTTTCTATAATTTGATATCGACTGGCTCAATATCGTATTTCCACAAGAATTTGTCCAAATCTTTGTAAGAGATAAAGACCGTTGCTGTGTTCTCTAGTGGATGAATGCCGAGACTCTTCTCGCGGGTGAGATCCTTGTCAATAAAAAATTCAACGGCGTGGTCTTCGTCATTAATCAGTCCAAACGGTGTGACGCTTCCCTGTTTCAGTTTTAAATATTTTTCCAAGCGTTCTTCTGAGGCGAAGCTGAGTCCATTGACACCGACTTGGCGGGCAAGGCTCTTTAGGTCTACCTTCTTCTTCTCATCACAGGTGATGAGGAAGTGGCGTTTTCCCTTTGCGTCTCTGAGAAACAGATTTTTGCAGAGGGTACCTTTTTCTGGCAGTCCAAGACGATCCATATCTTCCATAGTGTAGACTGGTTCATGTTCGACTACTTCATATTTGATTCCCATTTTGTTGAGTTCATCGTAAATGCGCTGTTTTTCATTTCCCATAATTATATCTCCTCACACAAATAGTTATTATTTATTATATTGAATAAATATGGAAAAGTAAAGAAAAAAAGTGGTTGACAAACGCCGGAAAATGATTATAATAATATGAGTAACGCGGGTGTAGTTCAATGGTAGAACACCA
>CAZYCT010000028.1:0-23144 GCA_964646135.1 uncultured Coprococcus sp.
ATTATATCATATATCCTTTGATTTGTCAATCCCATGGGTGTCGAAAATGTGTACATTAAAAGCACAAGAATTACAAATCACTGATGCCAGCCCTTACGAGAGGTGTGAAAATCATGGTTGTATATGGAAAGTACAAGTCGAGATATGATTTAATTACTCCTGCATATCACAGAGATAGCGATGGAGAGTATTATAAAGTGAAATCCATGCCTGATAAACAGGCGAAATTGTATTTTAAGAACTTCAGAACAAAAGAACAGGAATATAAGGTTATTTCCGCAATTAATGGAGATATGCCTTTGGAGAAGGAAGATCCCATTGAAGTTGTTTACCATAACGGAAAGTTTGTTGGGTATATAACTGATTTTGAGGAATCATATGATATGCCGGAAGAAATTGATGTAGGTGTAATACCAGGTCCTCCCGGAATTTCTTTTAGTCCCACTATGGGTGTAATATTTTGTGCCATCATTGGCCTTGTATTGAGTGCGGTACTATATTTGTTTGTATTCAACCATATAGCATCATTGTGTCCTGAAACGGTTGCCTTTTATAACTTCAATGGTTTTCCGATGATGGTTGGAGGTATAGCTGCACTTGTTTTTTGCGCCTATTACTTCAAAGAACGTGCAGGTCTCTCTGTTCTCCTTTCGATTCCCGCATATATCATTGGGGCTGCATTGATCTTTTTGGTGATCTTTGTTTTAGTTAATGTTATTGAAATTGCTATGTCACTTATTGTACCTGTGATTTCATTCCTGATTGTAGCCGCTCTTGTTGTGTGGGGAATTAAGTATTTGTTAAAGTCGTTGGGGATTAGATTCTGATATATCAGTTTTATGTACTGAGGGAAAATATGGATCAAGATATTAAGAGAATTGCATCAGATATCCTTGAAGCTATTGCTTTTTTGGATTCAATAGATAAAAGTTGGTACACGTTAAATAGTGTGCAAATAGCAGCACTTAAAGATAAGAACGCTAAGATCATCAGTGATTTGGATAAACGACAGAATAGATTGATTCTTCTGTATAACAGTAAATTTGGTTCACCGATAGTTGCTAGAAAGAAGCCGGTACGTAATAAAGCAGAAGTTGATCAGATGCTCCACTATCTTTACGATAATGATGTGAATAATCTTCTTTTTGCCGAAGCGCACGGATTGGCAAGCCTTTTTGTGAAGAAGGCAACAGTAGCAGATTATAATCAGTATTACGAAACTGCTGGGTTGATAAAAGTGTATTGTCAGCATACAATCTCATTGTTGGAAACGTTTGTCCAGAAGAAAGAAGAAATAGAGCAGCTTCAATATGATTATATAAACGCTTTTTCTAGCTTAAAAGGTATCAATGATAGTTATAAGAACGTGCTTTATATAGGTGATATTGAGGAGCCAATAGAAGGATCATATAACCTTGAGAAGTTAGAAGAAACGGCTTGCCTAGAAGATGGTTGGCTTAAATCACCATTTACTTATGATTTGAGATCGCCATTTGTACTTTTGTTAAAAAATTCCGCCGATAATGCACAAGAAAAAAATGCTGCTTATATACGTAACATTATGTATCGGATTATGCGCTCACAGCCTATGTACTCCTATACATTTACGTATTATGACCAAGGCGGCGGGCGAAACATAGGCAATCTAAACTCTCTTAGCGATGTCATTAATTATAACGCCTATTTTCTAAACGAGAGATTGTTCAAACATCGTTTTCAACAGCTTGAATTATACACAACTAAGCAGGAGATAAACGAAAGTCTAAATCGGTTTGAGGAGTATATTGCGGGTATTAACAAAGTATGCAGTGATTACCCCAATGTAGTTGCGTATAATAAAGCTTGCGATGATGGTGTCATGGCAACTGGAAATATTCCTAAAAGATATGTTTTCTTTGAAAACATCTGTGGCGCAACAGATGATGTTGGGCGTATCAGAAAAATCATCGAAAACAGTATGCGATGCGGCATATCATTGATTATCTGTGCAGATCTTTCTGAAAACAATAATAATGCATCGACTGTGGAGCAAATAGCAAATATTCCTGGCGTTGATGTGATTGAAATTGAGAATGAGGGATGCAATTTCACATATAGTCAAGTAAATGTATCCAGATATGGTACACGGAAGGAACAGTTTGTGTATCAATATGTTCCTTGTTGCCTTGAAAGCGTTGAAAGCGAATTTATTAGTGAATTTGCAAAAGCATTGAATCCGGATGTTAAGCTTGAAACACGTTTTGAAAAGTTGTTTGATAATATAGAATGGTGGCAGAAACAGGGGAATATTGAGATTCAGCTTCCTATTGCTGTTAATATGAGAGGAGAATTACAAGATTTAATATTAGGCAATCCAGATTATCCATTCGGTATGATGTGTGGACATGCCGGTTGCGGTAAGTCTTCGTTTCTACATACTATCATCAATGGAGTTATAACTAACTATCATCCATTAGATGTGCAGTTGTGGTTGGTTGACTATAATATGGTTGAATTTGCCCAGTACATTGATAATACGCCGCCGCATGTTCGCTTTATTGGTCTAGCGCATACTAAAGAGTTTTCATTAAGTCTTATTGATAAAATTTATGATGAGTATGAAAGAAGAGAAAAAGCGTATTTCGAGAGCGGTGTTGCCAGTGTTGCCGATTACCGGAAGATACATGGACAATACTCATGGCCGCGTATTATGATTGTAATTGATGAATTTCATGTAATGTCAAATCATATAAAAGATGAGCCTGAATATAAAACAAAATTAACTGACCTGCTTAAAGTCGTGAGAAAGTTTGGTATTACTATTCTTTTTTCAGACCAAACATGTGGGGTAGGGTTAAATGGTCTGGAGGATGCAACAAAAGAACAGATAAAAAATCGCATGGCAATGCAGACAAGTGTCGATGAACAGAAGGCTATTTTTGATGTATCAAATTTGGACGAAGTACCTCAGGTTCAGGTATACGAAGTTGTTATGTGTTCCCTGAAGGAAATTGTTAATTCTAAAGGTGCTCCGGATGTTATTAGTATTTACACACGGTGCAAGACAATATATACATCCAATGAAATACGAAAAGGGATTGTCGAACACAGTTTTAATTTAGCCAGAGAACAGAGAATTGATCTTCCGCCGGTTGAGATTGTGAACATCAAACCCAAGCATGCCGATCTGATCGATATCGGCGAAGAGATCGATGCGCATACCAATGCAAACGAGCGTGGTATTCCAATGTATCTTGGAACGCCATTAGGCATGGATAAATACTTTAGTTTCAGAATAATAGATACATACAATGAAAATGTGATGTGTATTAGTAAAGATAATTCACAGCTGAAGAGTCTTGTCTATCATCAGATCGAATGTATCAAGCGCAGATATGAAGAGTATGACATCTATGTATTCGCCGATGAAAATTGCGATACATTCATTTCACTGGAAAGTTATTTGATGAAGCAGCAGAAACAGGATTCTGCAATCAGAGTGATAACAGATTATGGTGAAATCTGCAAAAATATCTGTGTGGTATTGTCTGAGATTAAGAGAAGAGCCAAAATCAAGGGCACTAAAAAACCGTTATACATCATTTGGATTGGACTTGAAATCATTGCAAAAGTTCTCGCAAATTATAGCGAACAAAGACCGGATTACCGCATAGATGATATTAATCTAATGAATATGGATGCATTTGCCAAGGTACAAACCGTACAATCTGATCTGGAAAGTCTATTTGACGATCTGTTCGGTGGAGGGGATAAGCAGAATGCAGAAGTAGAAGAAGACCTTGAACTGTATAATGCTTTTGATGACATTAAGAGATTATTGGGCGAAGGTGGAACGGCAGGTGTACACAGTATTGTACTGTACAATACTGTTGCAGCACTCCGGATGACTAAGTGTACCAGACCTGAGAATTTCAATCATAGAATAGCTTTTTCGATGTCATCGGACGATGCGGGAGATTTCCTTAGTAGAGCTGCATTAATCAAGGATGCCGAAGGACGGATTGTCGGAAATGATATTGCTGTATATGATGGTGGTGTACGTGATATGAAGTTCATGCCGTTTATTTTGGAGGAATAGGAGGAATATATGGCAGAAATGAATCGAAATCTTGAATCTTCTATTCTTCTTGATGAAAGCTACCTGAGATTCACAGAGGTGATAAAAGCTGCGACGAGCAACATTCGCCGTAATGCTGGGGAAGCTTCCGGATTTCTGTTAGATGATCCATCGCAAGAGACGATCGCATTGATCCTTCAACTCTGTGAGAAAATGAATCGATTGGTAGATGGTTCACAGGAAACGGTGAAAAATCATCTTAGAAAAGCTCAAGCAACTCTAACTGCTTATAACACCTTATTATAAAAACAGATTAGAAAGGAATATGTAGTATGGCTCATAAAGATTATGATGCTATTTTAGCTGGATTGAAAAAAGTTCGTGAAGAAATCGAAACAATGCGAGGAAATGCATCAAAATTGAATAAAGAAGCAGAAGCCGCAGAAAGTGTATTGCAAGATGATGTGGCAAAGAAAAATATTGCTGGAATGCGAGAAATAGCCGATGCAATATTTAAGGCAACAACAGAAGGTCTTGAACGTGTACACGAATTGGAAAGAAAAGTACAAGCAGAAAAAAGCGAATGGGAAGAACTTGATCGTTAAATATTGGATTTGGAGGATGGTAAAATGCCTAACGGAGTAATTGGTAACTCGGAAGCAGCAGGAAAACTGGCTGATGTAATTCCTATGACAGTACAAGCAATAGAGGAAAATCTCAAAAAACTCTCTTCTCAAGCTCAGACAATTAAAGATGCATGGGATGCAAAAGATAATGGCGACATTGATGAAATGGTTTCATCTATTCAATCCGCAATATCAAAATCCATGGAAAATGTTGATGCTGTTGAAAAAGATATAAGAAAGTATGCAGACTTCCTCGCACGACATGGAATGTAAAATGGGAATAATTTAGAGGTAGGATATTATGTCATCATATTTTTGCGGCTTTGCTGAGGTAGCACGGCAACTACGAGAAGATACTGTTCGTCAAGTGAAGGTTATCGTGGATGCGTGGAAAAACTTCGGTACCGACTACAGCCGGTATGCTCCTGATATTAAGGATGGAAGTAGCGACGAAATATTCGAATATCAGCAGACAGCCGCAAAATTGATGGAATCTGTTATGGGGGATATTTCACGAATCAGTCAACGATTGGTGGCGTATGAACTTTTCGTTGAGAAAGCAACAAAGCCTTATCAGGACAAGGTAGTTATATCCAACAAACAGACCTCACAAAAATGGAGTAGTAACGGAGATTCTACCATAACGTTTGATTCGCCTGATGCTCTTGGCAAGAATTTGGAAACTGCTCAAAAGTACAGTAATTGTGGCTTATGTGCGGTTCAGAATATTGCTTATATGAGTGGTGTAAAGACTGATCAGGATACACTCATAAGAGCTGCTTATCAAAATGGCTGGTGTGATAGAGGCGGAGGAACATCATATTCGGATCGAAAAGCAGTATTACAAGCACTTGGTATTGAGTCTTACACTGCAGAACCTACAATAGATAATATTGTTAGTGCTGTAATGAGCGGACGAGGTGTAATCGCTTCGGTAGACGCATACGAACTATATAATATTGATACTACAGAGGTTGGATATCATGCAGTGGCAATAACAAGTGTAACACTTGATGAGAATGGTAATGCTATAGAAATAATAGTATGTGATTCAAACGCAAAAGTTAGAGGACAATCTGGAGCTAAACGGTATTCTGTGGAAGAATTTAAGAATGCGTTAACAGGACGTCCATTGAATATTACTGGGGTTATTAGATAGGAGGGAACTTGATGGAATTAACTTACAAGCAGATTTTAAAAAAGATTCATTTATCTGAAGCTTGTATGCAATATCTTCCGGAAGGGATGAATATATCACCTTTATGCCTCGGTAAAAAAGACGGTATAATTTGTGATTGTTTTATTTGTTATATGAATAATGCAGAGCAATCTGTAGAATGCAAAGCTATCCGATGGGATATTGAAAATGATTCAATAATTGAGTGTATAGATGCTGGTGTAATAGGCAACGAAGAAAATAATAATATAAGTGGTGCAAGGCAATATATGGATTTGTATCCACAGATTCGGACGTTTGCTTTTTCGGAAACGCTTACACCGGGACAGCATAGTTTCTTACAACAATTCATTTCTGCTGGACTCAGTTGTTGTAAAGTCAATGTTCAGGAGAAGTTAAAAGCATTCTTCCCTGAGTTTTATATATGGTGCCAGCCATTTCTGGCAGACTAAACAGGAGGAGCAAATAACGATAGTATGAAACGTACACGTCAAATTATTGCCATATTATTTAGCGTAATATTGGTAGTGATGTCATTAGGACTGCCTATAGGAGCTGCATCAGAAGGAGAAACCACAAATCGATACAATATTGTATTTGTAAACGATGAGAGTGGGTCTATGACATACAGTGATGATCAGAAATTCAGATATGAAGCCATTCGTAGATTTGTTGCGCTGATGGCTCAGGAGGGAAACCGAATAGGTAGTGTTTCTTTTAATGAAGGAATCATTGATACATTCCCAATGACAGATATTACTGGTTTTACGGATAAAACCGAATTTGTTGACCACATTTCGCAGTTTTCACCGGAAGGTAATGTTGGTATGACCAACGTTGGTCTGGCACTAAAGACGGCAGTTGAATTATTGGATTCAGGACGTAACACCGAGTTGCCTTCTATAATCATTCTGTTGACTGATGGTGATACACAAATGCCCAGTGAAAAAGAAAAAGAAGTTTCATTGGAGCAGAAGGCAGATGCTATTGAAGCCGCTCGAAAAGCTGGTTATAATATATACTCAATTTGCTTAGGCGGCGGTGCTCATGAGAAAGAGCTTGAACAGATTTCGTCTGCCACTGGTGGCGAATTTGAAATAGTTCGTAAGGCGGAAGATCTCGAAGAAGTACAGATGATGTTTTATAAAATCATCTTTAACGCATTGACGGATGATGCAGCAGAAGCTGTTATTGGTGCGGATGGTAAAGCAACTCAGTCCTTTGAGGTTCCAGAAATTGGTGTGGAAGAGTTGAACATTATTATTGAAGGTGAGATGTCGGACTGTTCTCTTGAAGATTCCAACGGTAAGGTTTATGATGGTGCTGCACTGAAATCCATTACAATGATAGGAAAGGATTTTCGCCTTATCAAAGTAACCGATCCTATTGGGGGGAAGTGGACTGCAACGGCATATGGTGACGCTGGTGTAAAGATTAAGTTCAAGCCTCTATATAATTCATCTTTTTATATAAATACATCGATGCAGACTTTGTCAGAATATAAAATCGGCGATGTTGTTACATTTAAGGCAGTGATCTGTGATAAGAATGGTCCTGTGACAGACACAAGTCGGTATGGTGGATTTAAGGGAACACTCCATGTATCTTTCCAAGGTGAAGAAAAACTCATTGACATGGGTTTGGGATCTGATGGATTTATTAGCGATTACAAAATCGAAAATGACGGTACATATTATGCTTACATTACAGTAAGTAAAGATGAGTTGACTGCAAGATCTGATGAAGATTATGAGTTCAGTGTTAATAATCGAGCTCCTGTTCCGCCATCTGAAGAACCTACGGCACATGCAAATATTTGGCCATTCTTTGGTGGTATAGCTACATTGGATTTAACAGGAACAGCAATGGATCCAGATGGGGATCCTCTTACATATAGTATTGATTCAACTGCTTTTAATACAGAAGATTATACCTATACAGATAACACTCTGTCTGTGGAGAATTTCAGTATTAAGAAAGGATCGTTTACGATTCGTGCAACGGATTCTCGAGGAGCTTATTGTACATTTGATGTCCTGATTACCTCAACCAATATCGGACTAATTATGTTTATTGCTCTGTGCTTGGGAGCACTTATCGTTTTAACAGTTGTAATTTATACGATCTGGAGATTAAGCCAGAATGTATTCAATGGGGATGTGACATTAACCATTAGAAATGGTGTATCTGATGGTGCATCAGATACAAAGGAAGGGTTCGACTTACCTCGTGGCAGTACGTCGATTGAGTATTGGGACGTTGATGTTTCTGAATATTTACCGCGAGGCACGAGAATTCAGGCAGGTGGTAGAAAAGAAAAATGTATTTACCTAATAACCAAGATACCTGTTTACAATGAGATGCTGCCGGGTAAAAAAATGAAAAAACATAAAATCCGCAGTACAGAAGAGATAATATTTAATATGGATTTCGATACATCATATGGCGTTAGAATTGCATTCGTGCATAATGATGACAAGGAAATGTGGTAATATCAAAAGCGGAAATAATACAAATATATTTGGAGGGAAACATGGCAACGTATAAGAAACTGTTGTACAGTGTCGGTGGTGGTATCATTAGTGATGCCCAGCTTGATGCTCAAAACGGATCGGCAACGATAGCAATCGGTCTCGGTGGTACTGGTAAAGATGCTATCAAGAGACTCAAGAAAGAGATTTACCAGCGAATTGCACCGGATAACGAAGGTGAAGTCATTTCAAGATACAGTCATATTAAGTATCTCAGCATTGATACGGATGAAAATGATCTGTGGAATGCGGAAGACTTTATTGGCATTGATTCCAATAGCGAGTTTTTCTCTATTACAGGTGATCCTAACATTTTCACTAACGAAGCACATGCATCTATCCTTGCTGGTAAGCCGTATGCTAAATGGCTGAATTGCAAGAATATTAAACTTCAGTCTGCTCAAGGGGCTGGCGGTGTAAGACAGATTGGCCGATATTTTCTCATTGCCAAGTCTGATGCACTGAGCAGAAAACTTGAAGAAGTATTTACTGCAGCGGTACGTGATCTCGATCCTAATAAGCCTGGCAGTATGGATGTAAACATTCATATCATGACTGGTCTTGGTGGTGGTACTGGTGCTGGTACATTTCTAGATGTATGTTACCTTGTAAGAAGAGCTGCAAGTATTTGTCCTGCACTGTCGGGTAAGCATATAAAGATTTGTGGTTATTTCTTCATGCCTGATGTGAACCTTTCTAAGATTACACAGGGGACTGTAAGGGACTATGTGATGTACAATAGTTTTGCTGTAATGAAAGAGCTTGACTATTGCATGAATCTGACTGAGAACGGAGATAAGTGGAAGCAGCAGTACAATGGTTTTGAAATTGAAACTGCTAGCGCTCCGGTTGATATCTGTTATCTTGTTTCTTCACAGTCTGTTGCCTCTAATGTAGTTACAAATGGTTATGAATATGCAATGGGTGTCGTCAGCGACTATGTTGTTCAGTTTATATCTGACAATTCCATTAATATGGATACACACATTGCCAATTATGCAAGAGCAGAATCTCAGCTTCCGAAACCGCACGGTGGAAACTACAAGTATGTAATCATCGGTGCATCTCATTCCATCGTGCCGATGAGAGAAATCTCCACTTATCTTGCAAGTAAGCTGTTTGAGAAAATGGCAGCAGCATGGAGTAACGAGCCAACCGATGAAGATATTGCTCAGTTCTGCGCAAAGATCGGTCTGTCCTGTGAGGATCTTAAAAAGGATGTCGGTGGATTTAACATTACTGTACCGGTAATTGATAATGTATATGATCACTTACCGACCGATGATTCCGGAGATAAGTTTGCATTCGGATATGTTCTTCCTGAAAATATTCTCGCACCGTTTAACAAGATGCAGAACAAGATCTGCGGCGAGACATTCAAAAAAGGCCATGATGCACTTGTAAACAAGTGGGAATACGGCATGAACCTTGATGATGCTTCCATTTCTATTGTCTGCCGTGTATTCAAAGCACTGGACGAAGTTGTACGGGCTCCCAATCGCGGACCGCTGTATGCAGCAAAGATACTGTTCGGTTCTGATAAGAAGAATCTCATTAACGTGATTTCCGGAATTGCACAGACTGCCAAGGCAAACAGAGACGAAGCATACGGAAACATTGATTTGAGTGTTAAGGCAGTTAAGAATGCGCGTACCGCATATAACAACAGACCTAAACTTGATCTTGGCGGTAAAAAGAAGAATGAATTGTTTCAGGGACTGCTTATGGCGATCAGAAATGACATGGGCAGACGCTGCGAATATGAACGGTACAAGTATCTTTGTGAAGCTCTTGATACAGCAAAGACGCAGTTCCTTGATCTGTATAAAGAATTCTTTGCCAAGTATGCTGATGTTATTCTTGATCTGAAGAAAGTATTCGAAGCTAATAAACTGGCAATTGCAGAACTGCAGGATGTAAGTTCCGACCCGTTTATGCTTCCTCTGTTTCAGATCAGTGAAGTACGCAATACTCTTGACGCTGAGGTAGACAAGCTGGGTATTGATACCGCAATCGAAGAGTTCAATAATGCATTCTATCAGGATGCGTATGAAATCTGGCATACCGGAAATGAAGATAAGATTTCGAGATGGATTTCAAAATATATGTCTGAAGCATTCAGACAGTATATTGAGCTTTCTCTGGACGACCACATCCGCAATCTGTATCCTGATCTTGCCGAAGATGAAGATGTATCTCCTCTTGTAAAGAGAGTCCGTGAAGACATCATTCAGAAACTGGATGCGATGGCTGCTGAGTTGTTCTTGCTTGACGGAGCAAAGGCACCTCGTGTACAGAACCATACAGATACACTTACATATTGTTCTGCACCGATGACAGCACCTATTGTAAACAGAGCTATTGAAGAATATCGGGCAAATAAAGAAGGTATTACTCATGTTTCAGGTAGCAAGAATAGAATTTTCTTCCTGAAATCATCCCCTTGTGTTCCTATGTTTGCATACGGTCAAGTTGATGTGAACTATGGCAAGTATGAGGAAGCAGCATCCGCAACAGGTAAGCATCTTTATGAGGGAGCATCTGCAAACGGCGATTCTCGAAACTGGCAGACACTTCTTCCCAATCTGAGACCTTACTCTATTTACCAGCATATCGACTGGACAACATCTGATAAGCAGGCCACAGCGGCAGCTTATGGTGCAGCAGAGCATGAAGCAGGTATTATCCACTCGGAAATTGATTCTACTGGAAACGCAACAGGAATCTATTACATCTGGAGAACACCGAACTATATGCCGCAGATTGATACAGCAAAACAACTTGTAGATTCTGCACAGGCACTTGTAGATACTGCAGTTACCAAAGAAAATGAAAAAGCACTGCTTGAAAAACTCAAAGCAATTCTCCCTCAGCTTTCTACAGAACAGAATAATCTGAAGAGCTACAAGGAAGGATTGATCGACTATAAGCTGACATACAGTTATGATGCTGTTAATAACAATCAGAAGTTGATCAAGCCGGAAGTACCTCCGGTAATGATCCGTAACGATGGTGATAAGAGTACCGAAGCTACAGCATTCAATGTTCGTCGTGACCATGTGCTTGCTTCGCCTGTTCTGATGAATGTAGTTAAGGAAGAACTTGGTAAAGTAAATGCGTACAATGCAGTAATGCAGCAGTTGAGCACCGTTGCGAATAGTGTAAATGAAAAAATTGAAACTATTGCAGGTGCGATTGGAGGACGCGAGACCGAACAGCCAATCTTCATCAATGCACTGCTGAGCGGCGTAATTACATACAGCAAACGACATGCAGTAACCTTTGAAGATAAAGATGAGTTTGGTATTGAGAACAATCCGGACATTGAACTGAGTAAACCCGCATCCAAGCCGTTTGGTGGTATCGCACCATTGTATCAGGCATTCAATACCTATTGTGATCTGCCTACGGAAACCCGTAACATTATTCATGCTAAAGTTGATCAGCGGCTGAATGGTGTTGATGAGAATGATCTTCCCAAAGATTGGACAGAAATTATGCAGGCGGCATATAATAGTCTGCTCGAGATTTTTATTCCCGAGTATGTTCAGGCAGTTGCAATGGGAGCAAAAGCTCTGCCGGAGTATTCAGACATTATGAGTCTGTATAAAGCATTTTTGACTACTCAGAAGTCATTCAAAGTTATGTATGGACTTTAATACTTGAATAATACGATTGTCTAGGCTGCTGTCAACTGTGGGCAGCAGCCTTGGATAATCAGGAGATGAAAATGAAAACAACATATGATCTTGTACAGGCACTTTCGGATAGTTTCGATGACTCGCTAAGTAAATCAACTGATAATCGTATAACTGCGCCAATTCTTGTTATATATAGTGGAAAAAACTCTACACAATATGATAATAATATCATGAATGCATTCCGACAGGTATGGCTAACAGCTAGAGCGGAACGGATTTGCAGAGCAGTTAGAAGAAAACAAACATTGAGTCCTGTTATCGGTGAGAGCAATGATATATTCCAGTATGTAGATGCGATGTATCATTGCGATGAAGTTATCTTTGATAATTTTTCGAAGCTTACAACGGTGATTATCTATGATTCGCGTGATTATTCTTCGCATGAAGAGATGATTCGTGATTACGAGAGCGATGTGGAATATTTTTCACACGAATTTCGCCAGTACAATACTACAGTTGTTCGAATTATTGTAATCGAGAATTCCAGGGGAAGATTGGAGTTTAAGGAATCCATTCGAAAATATTTATCGCAGCAAAGTGATAACAAAAATTGTAAAGGTACATTTCTTCTCAGCACATCGTTGTTTGATGGACGTCAAAAGGCATATGATCAAATATATGACTTGATCGGGAAAATAATTGCAGTTGGGTGTACTGATTCCGCACTTGACCACAACTTAGACGTATTTGGTTCTTTTGATGACGGAACAATACGTACAGTTTCGTATACAAAGATGGAAAGACCGAATACAGAGATCTGTGCAATTATTATCGGACAATATATAAAATGGTTGAATAATTATAATTTAACCAAATCAATTCCAAGTGAAAAAACTATTAAAGAACGGCTTGGCTTAACTGATAACGGATACACAATTACGGAGTCAATTTATAATCGAATAAAAAACAATTTTCCGAGTATTGATGCGTTGGAACATCTTCCTATGAATCGTACTGGAAAGGGTGTAGAAAAAATTGCTAACATGCAATTCTCAGAGTTTGACGAACTAACAATGAATGGGTTTGAAATGTTTTACCAACATTATTATATGACCGTCATTAATGATGGTGTGTCAAATGAACATATGAGAAATGCTGTAAAAAAACTAATACATGAAAATTTTTCTCAGCCAGAGATTATGCAGTTTACCACTGAGATAATTGAAAAGATTGCTACATGGTTGGATAATTCCACAAGACGGATACAACCTGGGCAGATTGTGGCTAAGCATATTGAGAATTATAATATGGTAAACCTTGAGCGTACTCTTGCAGAGATAATAATAGATGAGATTAAAAACCAAAGGGATCTTGCAAGACAGCAAGCTGGTATTGTTGATAAAGTAAACGAAGATTTCGTTCAAAACGTTATTGTCAGTGATGATAATGTTGGTGGATATTATGAATCAAAAGTTGAAGAGTACCTAAAAGAGTATGGTAAAGTATTTGTTACTGAGGTCATGGATGAAGCTCTGGATAAGCAGGGTGTTTTGGCACGGATGTATCATTATGCCATAAAGATGATTGAAAGTCGGGGAGAATTTAAGCTGGCTTTTGAAGACGAGCTGAAGGTGAGAACCAATGATGAAAATGGTATATATAGATATATTCATGAAAACATCATGGCAAATACAAACCGTAATATTTTCTTTAATGCAAGAGTGATGCCAGATCCGCTTTTTAGAGTGGTATTAATGAATCAAAAGAAAAATAATGGCATGAATACAGAACTATATGTAGAAATGAGTCAAAATCTGTTTAAGACTGATAGCGACTATTTTATTGATAACGGAAACTCTAATGGTATTGTAGCATTACAGGTATACTCGTTATCATCTGTTGCTATTTTATGAGTGGGGAGTAGATTATGATTATAAATTATGAAAATCATGATGGATATTTTTATGCTAAAAATCCTCATATTGATGCACAGAGAAGGCTTACGTTTTCAAATAGAAACTGTACTCACTATCTGATTATATCTGGCGCAATTGGCGATGAAATGAACATACTGAAAAACGGAGTTCTTGACCATATAGCCGAGATTAATATTTTTCAAAATAATGGCGAGACATTAAATATTATGAAATATAAGGTTCGTATTATCAAGCAGTCCACATATATCGCGGTAGGTAATTATGTGCAGATGGACACAAAGTCTTCATGCCATTCTGTGTATGGATGTATCTTTACCGAATCAGAAGACACATTGAGTATATGCATCCCAGAAAAGGTAGAGGAATCTATCGTATACATACCATTGGCTGTAAAATACCAAATTAAGCCTCAAAAAACGGAAGAAAAAAAAGGATTTTTAGGAATAGGTAAGAGGAAAGCTGAATTTACCGGAATATATATTTTGCGTATTGATGATGTACAAGAGTATCAAAACGGATGTATATACTATACGCTGAATGGCTTTAACTATTTCATTTCGAAAGAGATGCTTGGAAAAAATATATATGTAAAAGCTGATAAAAGCAGGACAGAACCGGTATTGCGCAGTACTAATAGAAGTATAAACCTTGTTAGAGTATAGAGAGGGGAGTTCAATGAAAGCAGTAACAGATAGAAAGATCATATGTCCTTATTGCTTTAAGGAATTCGAACATGATCAAGTACATTTCAGATTGGAAACTGTCAAGAATGATGGGTATGATTTGTCTGATATTGAGCATGAAAGTGATCTTCAGAAAAAAGAAGAAATGCAGCAGAGTATGTACTTTCAGCCAAAAGATGACAAAGATTATACACGTTTTTGGAGTGGATATGGTGCTACAACCGAACTTACAACCAATAACGAAAGAATGCGTTTTGGATGTGAAGTGTATCAGCTGCCAATCATAGATCCATCGTCCTCAGAGGCGGGGCGTTGTTTGCGTCTTCAGGATCATGGGAATGGTCAGAGCGACTATTTCCTTTATGATGGTTATGGTATGGTACAAGGTGTAGAAGATATCTATGGCGCAACATCTCACCGCCGTGTATGCCCGAATTGTCATAATCCGTTGCCGAATGGATATGGAAAAAATACGACAAAGTTTATTTCTGTAATTGGTGTTACTGGCTCCGGAAAGACAGTATACATATCTCAGTTGCTTAAAAACATGGCGTACTACTCTCATTACCTTGTAAATATGTCTACACATACTAAGGATGACAGGGTTGAGAATTTTGTAAATAACAATCTTGTTAAACGAAATGTTCCACTTCCTGACTCTACTATGGCAGGTAGATTGGCTCAGCCAATGACATATGATATTGTAAAATCGAATGGTGAACATGAGACGATTGTAATTTACGATATCGCGGGTGAAAACTGTAAGAATGCTACTGAAATGGAGAGATATGGTGATTTTGTAATGCATTCGCATGGCATTATTCTTCTTATTTCTCCTAAACAGATGGGGTTCATTGAAGATTATGGCGATCGAAAGGCGGATGACGATAACACAGAAGATGCAGCACCTCCGAAAGCCGTACTTGATACCATTTATAACACGATAGTAGAGAAGAATCAAGGGCTATGTGAAATACCGTTGGCAGTATGTATTTCAAAGAGTGACTTCTTTGCACAATCTTTAGGTGAAGGGGAAGAGAATGGGGCAGAAATCGTTGATATTGCTACCAATGATGTAGTTCCGTTTGAAGATCCGGTGACCGGCATTAAGAAACCTGGTTTTAATGCCACGCAGTATAATGTTATTCAAAAGAAAATAACAAAGATGATGGAGCGAAACCCGATTGCCGGTGACTTACAGCGAGAGTATAAGTATTATAACTACTTTATTTTTTCTGCTGTAGGATGTGCAGTAAAAAAAGAAGAAAAAAACGGGAAGGTTGTATCATATCCTGTTGATGATCCGAATCCGATTAGAATAGCAGAACCTCTTCTGTGGCTTTTCAAACGCTTTGGTTATATTAAATCCAATACACCGATCCATCTTCCACATCATCGAGGTAGTAAAGAGAATCTTGATGAAATAAGGATTCCATTAAACCCATCTTGGTTTGAGAGAGTAATATTGGGCAGGCCTGAATGGGGATATTTGACGGCAGAAGAGAAAAAAGCTTTATGGTATGAGGAAACTTGTTAGGAGGAAATGAATGAATACGAAGTTTTATCAGGCGTGTTTCACTCGTGTTGACACGGGTAATTTGTCTGCTGGGTGGCAAGTAGTTAATACTTCAGCGGATATTATGCAATCCATGGTATCCTTTTTTGAGAATAATGAGAAGTCGAATGATGTTTCTGTTAACAAGCAGAATGCCGATGGAAGTCCTCTGAAAGTAACAAAAATTATTTGCGATACGAAAAATATTGGATTAACTCAGATTCAGTATGGTTTATCTGATAATAGTGGACGTGCGCGCTTTTTCAGCCATGGTTATATTGCAAATGATCCTTATGAAGTATTAAAGAATCCTGAGAATATATTGAATCTTTCGGATGATAATTTCCATTTCAGTGTAGAAGATACACAGAACATACCTGATGAATTATCGTATATCCAGCCTCTTAGCGAAAAAGACATAATGGATAAATACGGATTAAACCGTGAGTCATGTGTCAAGTTTATCAAGTGTGCTTTGTTTCCGTTGTTCTCGTCCACCCAGACAACCGTTTTTGTGAAAACGGATGGTTCGCGTGAAATGGCAATGGATATGTTATATATTATTTATCATTCATTGCCATACTCGCTGCGTCCCAGAGTAACTGCCTCGACTTATGCTAAACCAACCGGCGCAAATAGCATGTATGTGTTTACTGACGATATACCTGGCGTCGGTAATCATGTTGATCCCTTAACCGGAGATAATAATATTCTCGGTGAAGCATATGAAAAGCGATTAGAGCGGTTTCCGTTTGCGACATATTATACAAAACATATGCCCCAACCACTTGAAACTCATGATAAGTATTACACCGCTTTTGAGAAGGTTCTCGGAAATATGGGTGATATCCGTATAAACAAGATGGAGTCACTCAGATTGGCTTTTATGACATCGACAGATGCAAAAGTAACCGATAATGAGATAGGTGGTCTTCTTTATGATTGGCTTTCTCTGTCAGTTCCTGCGAATGAAAATGTAGTTGCTCGGATTGTTAAGTTTGTTCATGCAGCAACTGCGAAGGGAATTGAATTAAGCGAGAATGTAATAAAGTTACTACAAGATCGTATAAAAGAAAGCAACTCAGAAACATTGCGTAATGCTTATGTTGCTTATGAGGCTCATTCATTAATCCAAAAAGGAAAAGAATCCTTTAAGATACTTGATGGACATCGAAGAGATAAATCATTTTATCATTATTTGATTTCTGTTCTAAGACAATCTTCTGAAGGAGAGGCATTGTTGAATGCGTATTATCTTGCAAGCGCACAACAGCTTGTGGATTCGCGTGTCTGTGCCTATAATGATATGATAGCTTTTGTCGAAGAATGCAGTTACATTATTGATATTCAAAAGGTACGGGAGATCTTCTGTGATAAGTGTAAGCAAATACTAATGGCCGAGCAACGAAAAGGAAAGAATTTTAAAGCAATTTATATATCATATCAAAAATCTGTGAAAGAGATTGATCCCAATGCAGTTATTTCTTTCAAAGAGTTTACAGATGATTATGATAGTGCTTTCCGTGCCAACTTCGATGTAAACAGGGTGTTGGAATATGAAGAATTTTATCGGCTTTATACACAATATCCATGGTCATCAGACTTTTTGAAGGTTCGAAAAGCGGTCAGAAGTAAAAATTTTTACATAGCAACAGAATATATTCAGAATAATTGTTGTTTGGACAATTACCGGATCTATCCTGAAGATGTGCAAGTATTTGCAGAAAATATTCTGGAATATGCTTTTGAAAATGATGCTGCTGAGCTTTGTACAGATATGGCGTTTTGGTATGCATTTGCGACAGTATTGAATTATGATCTGATTGATTTGATGGCCAAGAAATATGTCAGTATTTTATGTGATCCGGATGTTTTGAATTCAGCAATGGAAACGGATCGTTTCTGGTGTAACTTGGAAAACCTTGAGTATATCTATGACGGGTGTATACGATATTGTGATAATCATAAAGATCAGCAGGCTATTACGAAGTACACATTGCGTTTGTTGAAAGATCAAATTGCTGCAGTTAAGAAAGCACAGAAAGCTGAGGAAAAGAAGCATAAGAGCACTGGTGATTCTGGTGCTTCAAATCCATTGCTAAATGTATTCCAGAGTATTCGGAATATTGGGAAGAAACCTGAATATGACGAACAAGAATTTGATATGTTTTATGAAGAAAATACTCAAAAATCAAAAGCAGGGAAGCAAACAAACGTCAATAAGAAAAAGCATAAATAAGAGGCGATCTCATGGTAGATGAGAAAAAATTTATTTACAGTAAACTCAGTGGGTTTAATATATATGATGTCAATTTTCAGGATTCGGATGATATAGTTATATCTGATCATCTGCTGATTACTGATGTTAGGGCTAAAGGTGAAAAGGATTTTCTTGCCTCTGTGATTTATAAGAGCGATGAAGCTATCTCAGATACAAAGGCGGCTTGGTTTGCAGAGATAATCCAAAATCCTGTATCAAAGGTATTTTTTGAATGGCCAATTGACTTTATTGAGATTGAACGATCTGATGAATTTGTGGGATGTCTTGTATATAGGAATGATGAGTATCGTCATTTGAAACCTATCAAGGATCTGCTTTATCAACCAAGCATGAGTAGAGTATTGGATTGGCGAAATCCGTTTATCATTACTGTATGTAGGTATTTCTTAACAGCGATGTCGACTTTGCATTCAAACGGATATATTTATAATGATTTCAACATCAACAATATCCTGTATAATTTTGATACCGGTGAAGTGTTTTTGAAATTTACCCATACTTTGAGAAAAAGTGGAAGTAAGACTCAATATGATACGGTAGATTGCCTAGACATATCGCCTGAATTTGCGCCACCATTTGTGTATAAAACTGATGTATATAATGGCTTTATGTCTAAGAAAACGGATTATTATCAGATTGCAGCACTGTTGTTTAGGTTGATGATTGGCAGATTACCGTATGAAGGTCGAGACTTAATGAGTTATGGAACTGTGTTTGATCCGGAGTTCGATACCGATGAAAATGCACATAAGTATTATTTTCAACATTATCACCAGTATCCTCACTTCATTTTTGATGAAACAGATGAAACAAATTCATTGAGTTCTACTTCAGATAATGATATGCCGAGAGAACGTTGGAACGAGTTGCCGGAAAGTATTCGTAGAATGTTCAGCGAGGTTTTGTGTCAATATTCAGCGGAACATGCGTTTTCCAAAAGTCTTCCAACGCCTGTAGCGTGGCTTAAAGCGGTATCAAGTCTTGAAGTAGTGAAAAAATGATAGAGGAGATGGTGTTATGTATGGAAACTTTGAAAAGGTAAATTCACCTAAAGTGAAATGGCCTTCTGAGCGAGCAATAGCTTTACGACATATTGTCGATGGAAATACAGCTAGTATTTATAGCAATACAGAGATATTAAGAACCAGTTTGATGGAAGCAAAAATTCCGATTGTTTCAGTAAAACAACTGGAACTGGCATTAACATCAGATGCGTTGAGGAAACTTTTGAACTCAGAAGATAAGAATCCGACTTCGATTGAAATAAATAATGCATTATTTTCAATTGAAAGTTGTGGTATTGCCGACGATGATGCAAGAGATATTCTGGAAGATCTGTTATATAGCATTAATGTTAATAATGTCCTGAAAGATTACTCTGCTGTAAAAGAGGCTGTTGCTAATAAGAAAACGACAAAATATATCCCGCCGCAGATATACAAAGGAAAACTCAAAGAGATAATGGGTTTTGTTTCAGCAAAGGATAACGAAAAACTCACCAGTGAAGTGCAGGAAGAGTTAAATATGTTCGCTGAATGCAATATTGATGAAGCGAATTATATTTTGGCTCTCATGTATAATGAAGGGATAGGTGTTAAGAAAGACACGAATCTGGCATATAAATATGCAAAAAAAGCAGTTGCCGGTGGTTATCCTCCAGCTTATGCAATGCTTGGTGATATGGAATATAATTATAATCACTTTGATGAAGCATATGCCTATTACGCAAAACCGGGTGCGATTGCTCTTGATAAAAAGAGGAGTAATAGAGTAGATAATCTATTCAAAGCTAAGGAATTTGCTAATAAAGTGTGTATTTCATTAGGGGTTATATATGCGATTTTAATTGCCACAATGTTATTTGTGATCAATAGTCTATCACTATCGGGTGGACACCCTGTCGTCCTAACAATATTTATTACGTTAATGACGATCATGATGGCATATATTATTTATGTTCACTGTAAAAAGCCATTGAAAGACTTGAGACATTGGGGAATTGCATTTGCATTATTATTTACTCTATATTTAGTGTTTGCTTTAGTCTAGGAGGCATATCATGACAGATTGTGCAAAAAAACACATGGTCTATTTGATAGCATGGTTCCTATGCATGGGCTTTGTTTTGCTATCGAATTTTTCATGGATTGCACTCGGTATTCTTGTTGCATTGTCCATTGTTTCACTGTACAAGAATGCCTTAGGTGCAGAGGATAAGATTGCTAAATATGTTACTTTGAATATTCGCTACTATATTATTATTAGCACATTATTCTTTGATTGCGTTTATATAATAAAACATTGGAATGGCTTTGATTTTGAGTATATTGGTGACAATCTTGATTCGATAATTGAAAATACCTTTTCACGGATTTCTGAGTATTGTCAAGAAAACTTAGCGTTTGTGGTATCAGCAGGTATTGTTTCTGTTTTTTTTGTTATTATTCGAGGAAAATTGGTAAAACATCCATTTGTACACACATTACTAGAATATCAATTTTCAATATTACTCTATTCCATTCTGTGGTCAGCATTCTTCGAAAATTCAGATTTGAATTTGGCGTATATCTTGTTTTCCATTGTGTTCATCATGGGTGACCTAGTGCGTAAGGTGTACGATGAAGATGAAACACTTGGTAATAAAGCTGGGAAACGCTGTTTTGGCTTGTTCAGTTTTATTCTACTGCTGGCGGTTATCTTAAATTCTCAGATTGCTGTGCAACTCAAGTTGTTTGATTTCTATGCAGTTATTGAATTGTTTAGCCGTTGGAGCACATTCCTTTTCTTGTTTATTATTTCTTTGGTGGTATTGATAAGCGTAGCATTGATTGAGACAAGCTTAAAAAAGGGGTATGCTTATGAGAAAATTGTCTTGCTTACAATAACCTCAATACTACCGGTTATTTTTGTTAGTACTAAGGTATGTGTTAGTTATCGTTGGGCTGTACTGATTTGCTATTTTATATATGTGTTGATATCAGTAACCAGGATTGGTCCACGTGCATTTGACGATAAATACGAATATACAATATCAGATTATCTACCAATTCCGCTTATATCACTATCAGGAGTCTTTTTGCTATTAGAGGCCCAGCATGGAAAGATATTGATTGCTGCTGTTCTTTTGATTAGTACATGGATTCTTGTTTTGACATTTAAGCGGATCAGTAACTTGGACGATGAGACAAAGCAATTTACACGAGGGATTTCTGCCGTAATAGCTTGGCTTTATGTAAATACATTGTCCAGATTATGGCTGTTCCATCATCATTATTCTGTGTTTATTGTTATCAGTGTCATTACAATAATCTTTTTAGTTGTAATTCGTATTATCAATCATAATCCCAATATTTATGAAGAAAACGTTCTCATTACTCTTGGACAATTTATACTTCCGGTGTTTTACCTGATTATAGCATTACTAGTTTTTGCACATGGTGGGAGCGATATCGATGTGGTTGTTGAGGATGGTTACATACAGGTTGAGATTGAGGCTGATGGAAAAGACAACACTATTACTGAAGCTAAGTATTGCTGGCTTGATGACATAACTGAAGTTGCGGATGATCTAATTAATGAGAGCGCTACTGAATATATGAGTCTTTCCTCGAATAGAAACATCAGAGTAAGGGATGGCTTGTTGAAAATCATCGTTGAAGATCAAAATGGAGTGCGGACAGTAAAGAAACTGTGGTGTTCAAATAATGAGTGAATCATTATTACCAGTTTTTTGCCGTTGGCATTATTGGAGGAATCTTTTTGATGTTCTCCGGTATTATAATGCGTAGTTTAATACTAGGATGTTCTCAAAGCTATAGCAAAGATTTCTCTGCAGCAATGGCGATGCTTTCCTCATTTGGTATAATCTTCATTATTGCAATGTTAAACGGATCTATCGAGTCTGTGTTTAGTGATGCATATTCAAATTCGTTTGGAGAGACAATGGAATCAGTATTTCCATTCTTTGAATGTGTATCAACTGGAAGTGATGTTATAACATTACTCAAAGGAGATTTTTCACAGTTTGTCGAAGAATTGATTCATTTGCTATTTATGTCCGTTGGATTACATTTGCTGAATGAATTATTACCGACAACTGCGCGTGGAAACAGTAAATTGGGTGACATATTCATTAGGATGGCTGCACAGTTTATTCTTCTTGGAATCCTTGCTTTGATATATCATCATATCAAAGCGAATGGAACTATTCACGAGATAACATCTGTTATAGTTCCATTGGCAACAATTGCCCTCCCGTTCCCAGCAATCATTGGTGGGGTAATGGTGAAAAAGAATGCGCCGCTTTTGTTTGGAACCGGATTTGTTATTGGGTTACTCTGTGCTCATTGTAAAGCAGTCCTCAATGTTATCGTTTATATGGTAGTGATTTCGTTTATCTCCACTCATTTGCCGGAAGTTGCGAATTTTATCAGTACCGGTATACAGTAATAATGGCATTTGGTCCGGCGTTTATTATGATAATCGGAATATGTATCATGGTCAAAGGTGTATTGTTTTTAAGATAAATGTTGAGGATACCAATTATGAGAGGGGCACAGATGTGTCCCTCTTTGCGTATCGAGGTAGAATATATGGATAGTAGAATTAAGGCACCACCGCACAAAAATGGTAGAAACCATCACAAAATTATGATAT
>CAZYCT010000029.1:0-23036 GCA_964646135.1 uncultured Coprococcus sp.
GCGGCACCCAGGCCGCCCAGGGAACTCCGGAAGAGTAGAGGGGGTAGCTGAGGCGGCACCTGGGCCGCCTGGGAAACTCCAAGAAGGTAGTGGGGGAGCTGGGGCGGCACCTGGGCCGCCTGGGAAACTCCAAGAAGGTAGTGAGGTAGCTGAGGCGGCACCCAGGCCGCCCAGGGAACTCCGGAAGAGTAGAGGGGGTAGCTAGGGCGGCACCCGGGCCGCCCGGGGAACTCCGGAAGAGTAGAGGGGGTAGCTGGGGCGGCGCCGGGGCCGCCTGGGAAACTCCGGAGGCAATCTCCGCCCCAGTCACCTCATGTTGCCGGAAGCAATCTCCGTCCAGCCCCGCCGCCCCAGTATTTCAGCACTTTTCTATGAAAAGAAAAGCTTGACATGTGTAGATTTCCGATATAGTATATAGATATACGATATATCGACAATCTATACAAAAGGAGGAAACTTATATGAAACTTGATAAATCATTGATTTCTGGAAGTATGACCATGTTGATTCTGCGATTGCTTGATGAAAAGGATATGTATGGGTATGAGATGATTGAATCCTTGAGAAGCAAATCTGAGAATGTGTTTGAGTTAAAAGCAGGTACATTATATCCACTTTTGCATGCATTGGAGGAGAAGGAATTTGTGGTCTCTTATGAAGAAGAAGTACTTGGAAAGGTAAGGAAGTACTATAGGATTACGAAAGAAGGACGCATGCAATTAGAAGAAAAACGTGAGCAGTGGAAGGCCTATTCGAATGCGGTGACGAATGTACTGGCTTTGGGGGTGTAAGATGAAGATAGAGGAGTATTTAAATAAAGTTACTGAGCAGATTCGTTGCGAGAAAGCACATGAAAGTGTGAAAGGGGAATTACAGAATCACATATTAGATCAAATGGAAGCCTATAAGCTTGGGGGAATGGAGGAAGAAGAAGCACTGGAGAAGGCAGTGCTTGATATGGGAGATCCGGTAGAAGTGGGAAATTCCTTCGACCGAATCCACAGACCACAAGTGTCCTGGGGAATGTTAGTATTGGTAGGAATCATCAGCATTTTTAGTATTGTGTTCCAAGTGGCATTTCAGAAAAATGGAGATGTGCTGGCAGAATTTACCGCTAAAAGGCAGATATTCTTTATCGTTGCAGGATATGTGTGCATGCTTGCTGTATATTATCTAGATTATAGTTTCCTTGGCAGATATGCGACCATAATCGGAACAATGTTTTTGGGATTTATACTGATTTCGAGTCCATTTCAAAGAACTGTGAACGGAAGCACATATTACATGTATTTTGGCGGAGTTTCGCTTAATATCCCAATCATGATGTGCCTGTTTGTTCCAATTTTTGGAGGAATCTTGTTTCAGTATCGAGGGCAAGGGTATAGAGCAATCTGGAAAAGCATCCTATGGATGGCAGTGGTTTTTGTTCTTACACTTACAAAGTCACTTCCGTACACATGTTGCTTGAGTATGACGCTGTTGGCGCTTTTTGTGCTTGCAGTGTGGAAAGATTGGTTCAAGGTCAACAAAAAACTTGTACTAGGCGTTACCGGAGGAATCCTGATAGGCGGATTACTTCTGGGAATCGGGGGTCTAGTTCAAATTGTTCAGATGGACGGTATATTGCCACAATATCAGACGGATCGTCTGCGGGCATTTGTGACCCAGAGTGGGGATGCAAACTACGTGTCAAGTATAGCAAGTCAGATTTTAGGAAATAGTCGTTGGTTCGGTGCAGACACAGAGAATGTGAAGATGGTAGCATCAAGCCTCCCAGGAGCAGGAAGCGAACTGATTTTAGTGAGTATCGTAGCATATTTTGGAATCCTGGCAGGGATTGTAGTAGTAGGACTTATGCTTTATTTGATTCAAAAAATCTTTCGCATTTCATTTGCGCAGAAAAATCAGCTTGGTATGATTGTAGGCTGCGGCTGCGGAATGATTTTGGGAATAATAAGCTTTTTTGGTGTGATTCAAAGTCTTACCGTATTTCCAATCACATCGATTATATTGCCATTTTTCTCTAATAGTGGAAGTGGCACACTTGTCTTGTATGTGTTACTTGGGATTGTGCTAAGCATCTACCGCTATCAAAATATACCAAGAAATCAATGTCAGACAAAAAGAAAGAGATTAAGAATCCGTTTCGAATAAATCCATCTCCTACAGAGTAATATGATTTACTTTGTAGGAGATTTCTCTTTGCGCGTATAGAAAATTGTGATAAGATGTAGGAAAGAAAATGAGAGGAAAAGAGGAGAGGGCATGTATACAGAAGAGGAACTTCTGCAAATTTTTCGAGAAGATAGTGAGCGGGGCACGAGACTTCTCATGGAACAGTATGCGTCCTTGCTGCATCGTGTATGCAGTGAAAAACTACAGAACAAAGAGGACGTTGATGAATGCGTGAACGATGTTTTCACAGAGTTTTTCTTAAAAATGGATTGCTATGACAGTTCAAAAGGAAGCTTGAAAAATTATTTGTGTACTATTGCAGAACGCAGAGCGATAGATCGATATCGAAAAAATTGTCAGAAAGAGAAAATAGAGCAGGAGGTTTTGCTGAAGTATCAGGCAGAAATTGCTGCACAAGATGATTCGCTAAGGAGAAAAGACAAACTGGATGATGCGATGCGGCAGCTCCCAGAGAGTGATAGGCGGATTCTGCAGATGCATTATTATGACGGACTTAGTTATGGTGAAATTGCAGAAGAATTGGATATGAAATACGAAACGGTCAAAAAGCGAGGACTCCGGGGCAAGCAGAAATTATTGTATTTGATATTACTTGGTTTGTTGCTTTTTGGTATTACTGCATGTACGACGATTGTGATGAAGACACAGCATATCCTTCCTGAATGGATTCCATTTTACGAATGGATTCCAACGTTGCCAAAGAGCGAAGAGACAGTAAAAAAAGAGGAAGAACCAACGCAAAAACCAACGAAACATCCGAAAGAACAGATTGTTGTAGAAGAGCCGGAAACGACTGAGGAAGAAAAAGATGCTGACTTGCGAAAGTATCAATATATAGATGGTTATGGATTCCTCTGGTCGGGTCAACCAACCTACGGACTTTCCCAAGGGACAGGAAGTAGTGCAGGGGAAGAAAAGAATAATATGAGAGTTTCACTTGAGAAGGCCATGCTTTCAGATGGGAAATTGAGTGTTGGAGTTCGCGTGGTGCAGTTGGACGGAAGTTTTCTGGACAGCGATTCATGGGATCTGTGGAAGGTAAGTCTGGTGACTGCTGACGGAGAAAGACTGCCTTTGCAGAATGAAACTTATAGACGAGATGGGGACGGAGTCCTATGTACATTTACGGCAGACTGGGAGCAGTTAAACTTGGATTTGGATAAAATACAAGGAGAATTGATGATTGAGATGAATGAAGAATCAGAGCCCTTTGTATTGAAGATGGAAATGTCCAAATTAGAAGTCAAAGAAGAACCGAAGTCTGATATTGTAGAAGCATCATACGGTGGTGTAAAACTGAAAATGGGTCCAATCGTATTTGGCGAGGTTTTCAGTAATGTTTCACTTATACAAGAAGATGTTGGGGATTACAAGATCACTAATTTGATTGGAAATAGTTATTATGGACTTCCAGGGAAGACCATTCAGTATCCGTATCTGACCGATGCCATGGGGAATGAATATACCATGATGCGCATTTCGGCAAAGGATATGAAAGAAGAGGAGAGCACTGCAAGGAGCTTTGAGATATATTATCGAGGGATAGGGGAAGGTGACTATACACTTCATATTCCGTACCTGTGCTTAGAGGGTAATACAGAGACTGATGTGGTAGAACTTGCTCTTCCGACAGGTGAAAACGATTATCAAGCATATGATGAAACAATCCTGTTCCCGAATGGAGAAGGATTTCATTTAAAAGGGTTGACACGAAAAGAAAAGACCGAGCAGTACTATGAAGTGTCAGCCGATGGAACATTGGAAATAGTAGATGTTCATTATTGGTATTATGAAATGGAATACGACCCAATTTCTGGAGAAGGTCTCGATTTTTATAATGCACGAAGTAGGGGAAAAGCTTCGAGCGGAGAAAATGTAATACTGGTGACAGAACAGAAACCAACTGGGGGAGAAATGTTCAGTTTTCAGATACAATGTGACGAAATGCCGACCTACATGCAGGTTCAATTTTACAGTCCAACCTATATATTAGAAGAATCATTTTCATTTGATATCACAATAAGCAGCGCGGCGCAATAAAAAAGAGGAAGAAGATTATGTTTGAATAAATATAATCTTCTTTTTTTTGAAAAAAAATAAACAAAAATGTCCCGAAATGGCACAATAATTCGAATATATATAAAGAGAAGTATAAAGAGGAGCAGTGCACAATGCTAGAAATAGAAGAATTAATGATAAATATGTGTGATTTCAAGGGCACTGCCTGTGAAAATGATTTTGAAGCAAGATGGAAGTCTATGGTCCAAAAGGCGGAAAAAGTTGGAAATAAGAAGGTGGACGGAGTCTATCTGGGGTTTGAATTTTGTCCAAACATGTTGAGCCGGTGTGATCGAACAAAAGTGGTAGATCAGATACAGAAAATTCATGAGAAAGGTCTTACGGTAGCATGGGTGATTCCCCCACTTTACGAGCGCCATCTTGAAAAATATAAAAGCTTTTTGCAAATACTTTTGCGAGACGCGGCAATTGATGAGTGTGTGGTGAATGATTTTGGAACACTCCATTTGCTGCGAAAAGAATTACAGTGGAAGAAAACAATCATTATGGGAAGGCTTTTCGACAAAAGTGTGCGGGAATTTCGTGTTGATGTGAAACAGTATGAGGAGATCAAGCGAAATGAAGAAGCGTTCCAAAGACCAGGATTTTGCAGTGAGAAGATGCAGATGTTTGCGCAGCTGTATGATGTACATCAGTTTGAGACGGATACAATTCCAAATACGGTTTTAAATTTGGAAGAGTGGACCAGGAAGATGAAGATTTCCGTACATTATCCCCGTATTTTGCTGAGCCGAGCTGCTTATTGTGAATTTGACGGAGTAAATGCAGAAAAAGAACAGAAATTTTTACTTCGGACAAGCTGTGGTGGTGTTTGCGATACCTATGAAAAAGTGATTCATGGGGAACCAGAGCATGAAATATATAAGGCAGGACTGGCAATTATGGGCTTTCAAAAGCAACCACTAGAAGAGGCAGTGCTAGGCCGAATCCGAATGGTATATTCTGAGGGATAGCCAGAAAGGACAGTTGGATGAAAATTATTGTTCCAAGCAAAAAAATTGAATATATAGACCTGTTTATAGAAAATGGTGCAGACGAGTTCTATGGAGGTGTCATAGATCCAGAGTGGGAAGCGTGCTATGGGCAGATGATGGAGTACAATCGCAGAGGAAATTACGGGAAGCGCGCTAATGTGGAGTCTGCACGAGAGTTTTATCAAATGGTAGAGCTGTGCGCCAAGCGCAAGAAGCCCTTTTATCTGACACTCAATGCCCTGAAGATTACCGAGGAGCAGAAAAAAATACTGGGGAAATTGATGGATCGCTTTCAAAATGCTGGCGGGACGGGAATTATTTTCAGTGATTTATCCCTTTTAGAAGAAATCAAATTCCGCAAATTGAAACCGGTGGTCAGTTCTTGCGTCAGTGTCACCAATCATTATTACGCGCAGTTTTTGAAAGAAGCTGGCTGTGAGAAGATTATTTTTCCGAGAGACCTTACGCTTGAAGAGATGAAGGAAATCATTCGAAATGCGCCGGGGCTTGAATACGAAATGTTTTTTATGAATTCGGGGTGCCGTTTTACAGACGGAAATTGTCTGGGACTTCATGGGACTGAGAAAAGAGCGCTGTGTGAGTACTGTGACAGACAGCCAAGCACATTTGTGACGAAAGATGGGGCGAAACCGTCGGAGCAAATGCTAGATGCACTGGAACATAACAGTGAGGATTTCAGAACTTTATGGAAGCAGACTTGCGCCATCTGCAATTTGTATGATGTGAAGGATTGGATACATAGTTTGAAGATTGTAGAGCGTGTGGCCTCAGAGGAGAAGATTCTGCGTCAGATCAAGCTGGCGAAGCAGAATGTAGAAGCTGCAAGGAAGGCAAAAAGCAGAAGAGAGTACTGGGAATTGATGGAAAGATCAGAGAATGCAGAAAATTTCTGTAAAGATTATATGAACTGCTATTATCGGACGGATTTGCTCGCATACGAGCGAAGAACGAAGCAATTAGAAGAAAAATACCAAAAGTTTTTGGAGCAATTTGACAGGGAAACGCTGAAAGATAAAACAGAGTATGTGGGAATCAATGTGAGCCTCAAAGAAGGCGGCCCGAAGGTCGATTATAAGATTTACTACAATACAAAGGCAAGTCTGGATGAACATCATCCGGTGGTCGATCATCTGAAAGACCGGCAGATGCTGCGCGCGGTCACGAGAATCCATGATACGGTGTTTGGACCATGCGAGCGATTCGATCTTGGGCTGGCGAAGAGAACACCAGAAAATATGTCTTATTTTTTGAACTATATGGCAGAAAAATCCTCTGTCATGAGAGAGAATCTGGAAGAAATCAAGAAGCTGAATCAGATGAAGATTTCCAATCGACCAGAAGATGCACAGGCAGCGCTGTATTTCTTTGGCTTTTTAGAAAAACAAGGGAAGATCGAGGCTGTGAAAACCCATTTTCTGACCAGATTTTGTGCAGATGTAGATCGAATCGACACCGAGGATCGCTACGAAGATGAGTATTATCTGGAATTTTTGGAGAGTACAGAACTTCCCGCATTTCAAGAACTTGTGCCACTCATAAGGGGCATACGTAGAAAATGTCAGGCGCATCTGTGGATGGTGGGGGTGGATTATTTTGAAGCACTGCCGACAAAGTATAAGATTTATATCAAGCTAAAAGGTCTTGATGGCTATATGGCACTTCGCGAGGCAATAAAAGAAGCTGGAATAGAGCAGTCTGATAAGTGGACGGAGCTCCTGGAAGAGCTGGAATGCTGGCAGGGTGGACACGAGGAATTGCTGATGGATGGTGTTGCAATCTGCGTGGATACCAAAGGACACAGGTCCTTGAATTTTTATAATTTCTGGAGATAAGAAATGGGAATAAAGAGAAATATAATGTTGATTTTGACAGATGCCTGTAACTTGCGCTGCACATATTGTTACGAAGGCGGGCACTGCAAAAAGCGCATGACACTGGATGTTGCGAAGAAAATTATAGATGACAATTTCGCAGGATTGGCAGAAGGTGACAGGGGGAGAATCGAATTTTTCGGAGGAGAAGCACTGCTTTGCTTCTCACTTTTGCGAGAAATTTATGAGTATGCCGAGCAGAATTATCCTGCTTTAAAGATTGAATATGCTTTTACTACCAATGGAACCCTGATGCATGGGGAGTGCCAAAGGTGGTTTGAGGAAAGAAAAGAACGCTTTTCATGCACTTTGAGCCTGGATGGCACACCGCATATGCATGATTTGAACCGGAAGACCATAGAAGGGGAAGGAAGCTTCGACAAAATTGATGTGGCATTTTTTCAGAGGACATGGCCGGGGTGTACAGCGAAAATGACAATTTCAAAGGAAACACTGCCTTATTTAGCAGAAGGCGTGCAGTACATAGAGAGCCTTGGATTCTATTGTAAAGCGACATACGCGTCAGGGATTGCGTGGAATGTGGAGGAGAATCTGAGCATATTAGAGCGAGAACTGACGAAATTAGTACAGTATTACAGTGAGAATCAGATACAGCTGTGCAGCTTGCTAGATTTAGATCTGCGAGCAATCTTTTGCAGCCCTGAGGTTCCGTTTCGATACTGCCAAGCAGGAATTGATAGGAAATGTTATGACATGCAGGGACGATGTTATCCTTGTCAGGGACTGGCGAGCGTTGCGGTTGGAGAAGAGAAAGCAGAAAGATTTGAAAATGAAACTTTTTGTGATTTTTGCCTTTCTGAGGATAACCCATGCAAGTATTGTAGATGGCTGAGAGTTTGTCGTACATGTTTTGCGGCAAATTATTTGGAGACAGGAGATATTGAGCGGAACTGTGATGTGATGTGTACGCTGAATCGAATGGCAATTTTGGCAAGCTCAGCGGTACAGTTCAAGCGAATCATGAAAAAAGAAGAGCGAGCCGAGAGAGAGCTTGTGACATTGAAGGCCGCCTTGCTGATCCAGAAGGAAATCATGCAAGAATATGGAATGAAGAAATAACGGATATGGACAGATTTATGAGTATGAACGTACTCGTGGATTTGTTTATATAAATAACCTGTAGAAAGGAGATCTTATTATGTTATTAACAGCACAGGAATTAGAAGTATTAGAAGCTATGGCTGAAGTTACAGCTACAGAAGTTCCAGCAAGTGGAATGACAGGTTGTACATGGGGCTAAAAGTTTCGTGAAAATGTGAACCTGAAGCACCATTCGTATATACATGCACTGCAGTATACGGGTGGTGCTTCCTTGCAAATTGGAGAAGAATTTATGATATATGATTGTATAATTGCCGGTGCAGGACCGGCGGGGACACTATGTGGATATTTGTTGGCAGCAAGTGGATATCGTTGCTTAATCTTAGAAAAATTAGAAGCGTATGGAGAGAAAGTGTGTGGAGGTTGGCTCCCGAACATTGCGCTGGAAGAACTGCGAGAGGCAGGGATTGATGTGGATACTTTTGCCGCTGGACATGGGGCAAAGACAAAGAGCTGTCTGACTTCGAAAGGGGAGAAGGAAAGTGTATATACCTATCCGGACGGAGTCTATGGATTTGGCACTGCGCGAAAGGAACTGGATTCTTTTCTGGGAGAAGAAGCTGTCCGGGCAGGAGCTAGGCTTGTATTTGGGACAGAAGTAAACGAAATAGAATATAAAGATGGCCTTTATTATGTAAATGGATTCTGTGGAAAGACATTTGTGGCATCTACGGGAGCAAGAGGCTTGATTCATAATAGAAATGAAATATACGAAGGGCAGTCCTTTGGGATATCTGCTCAGATTATCGGAAAGACAAGTCTGGATCCGAAGCGGGTGTACTTTTGGTACGAAAATGAAGAAACTCGTGATTATTTCTGGGCAATTCCAATTGGGACGGAAAAATGGAATATTGGTTATTGGCAGGAAAAGCCGGGAAAAGATATCATGGAACATTTCAGATGTGGTATTTGTAAATATATAGAAAGTTCTTTCTCGGAATTTGAATATGTGATTCTGCCAAAAGGAGCATTCCTTGGAAATGTGGATTTACTGCCTTATTTGGAAGTGCCGGCGTTTGGCGCTGGAGATTTTGCCGGGACAAACCATGCCACAACAGGTGAGGGACTTAGCTTCGCCCTTCGTTCTGCTGAAAAGGCAGCATACCAAGTGCGAAAAATGTTGGGCGAAGACATTTACGAACGGATGGAATTTGTGTCAAAAGATGGCGTAAATGTGTGCTTCTTATGTGACCGGATTCAGTATTTTGAAGTGTCGGAGGCAGAAAAAAAAGCCTTGCAATTTCTGGTGCGGGGCGGAGCGGAAGAAGAAGCAAGAAAAATCAGCCAGCTGACCTCTGAAAAGTGGGATAAGTTATTGAAACGCATTTATAAGAGGGCGGAGCAGCTTCCGATGGATGTGAAGACACAGACGGTGCGTCTGACATTTAATGTGAGCAATTGCTGTAATATGGCATGCAAATATTGCTATGCACAAGGCGGTTCGTATCATTCAGAAGAAAATAAGATGTCCGTAGAAACGGCAAAAAAGGCGCTGGATTTATTTTATAAAAAATACGATAAAATCAGCAGCATCAAGTTCATTGGAGGGGAACCGGCCATGAATCTGGATGTGGTGGAATTTATCTGCAAGTATCACGAGGAGAAGCTAGAGCGCAATGAGATTCGGAAGCTTCCAGAATTTATTTTCGTGACAAACGGGACAATCGTAACAGATCAGCTGATTCGACTGGCGAATCTATATCAAATGAAAATAGGGTTTAGTCTGGATGGAAGAAAAGAGCACAATGATCTGGTGCGTGTATTTAAGAATGGATCAGGAACAACGGATATTGTAGTGAAAAATATTCGAAAACTGCAGTGGTGGAATTTATCTGCAAGTATCACGAGGAGAAGCTAGAGCGCAATGAGATTCGGAAGCTTCCAGAATTTATTTTCGTGACAAACGGGACAATCGTAACAGATCAGCTGATTCGACTGGCGAATCTATATCAAATGAAAATAGGGTTTAGTCTGGATGGAAGAAAAGAGCACAATGATCTGGTGCGTGTATTTAAGAATGGATCAGGAACAACGGATATTGTAGTGAAAAATATTCGAAAACTGCAGGAAGCAACTGGTGGAAGAGAGCCGTATTCAATTAACGCTGTATATACAGAATTGGAGGCGAAAGAGCAGGTATCCATTGCGGATATTGTGCATTATATCAAAGACGAATTGCATGTGCCATCGGTACATATCATTCCTGTGGATGTGCAGGAAGACTCGCCGTATTTTCTGTCTGACAATCAGCAATTTATTGATGCGGCGAACGCATTGCTGGAAGAATGGAAGACGACTGGGGAAGAATATTTCTTTGCGCATATCAAAGGCATCATCAAGAAAATAGAACGCAGGCTTTGTTCGCCGGATTATATCTGCGATGCGGGAGTGGGATTATTTTCTATTTCTGCAAAGGGAGAAATCTATCCGTGCCATTTGTTCACGGATCTGGACGAGTTCTGCCTGGGAAATGTGGAGGACGATTTCTTCCAAAACGAGGCATATCAAAAGTTTCGCGAGGTGATGGAGAACTTTAATCGCAGAGAACTGGAACCGTGTAAGAGCTGCTTTGCTAATCGTCTGTGCATTGGGTGTCTGGGGGCAAATTATTTCCGGACTGGGGATAAGTACACCCCGTCTCCATTTATCTGTGGAATGTTCCAGGAAGTTGTGAAGCTGGTGCTGGCCACACTTGTGGTTCGTGAAAGGGAGAAACATGATTAAGATTGAAAAAGAGGATGTTCAAAAAGCACTGCGATATTTTGGCGTAGAACAGAAAGTCGCAGGGGTGAAAATTCTATCCGATGATCAAGAAGAGCGAAAAGGGAAGCTGGCAGTGCGCATCGTTACGGTGGCAGAATTAGAAAACCAAGAAAAATTGATTGTCAAATTCTTAAATGAGCGGGCATTTATTTTGGATGTCACACATTTGCAGATTACGACAGAAACCATCGAAAAGCAGGCGGCATTTTCAGAGATTTTGCGAAGAGAAGGGATGATTGTCCCAAAAAGATATCAGCGAAATCAGTCTTATTGCATGCCAATGGAAATAGAAGGAGTTCCCCTTGATGTGACGGTGGAGGAGTTCTTAGGACAGCCGATGAAAGAGTTTTCACCGGACTTATTTTACACATATGGATGCTTGATTGGAAAGATTCATCGAATCTCTCTGGAACAGGGCTGCAGGATTGATTTTTCCATTGTATTTCAGGAATGGAAGGACAATCGGACAGAATTCGGGAAGCTATTTTCAGGAGTGAAAGAGGAGATACTTCCGAAAGAGTTGATTGCGCAGCTTGCCAAGCAGCACGATACCTATAAAGAAACGGTGATGGAAATCTGGCAGAAACTTCCAAGAAGTGCAGTGCAAGGGGATTTGTATAGCAATAATAACGTGGCACTTACGGAGGATGGAATTGGATTTTATGATTTTAATGTGGCGGCTGATGAAGTGCTCTTAGGAGATATGCTTCATGTATGGTTCCGGACAATTTACGATGTCAATAATGAGAAGCAGATAAAGGACTGGAATCTAGGAGAATGCTGGCAGTCGTACGAGAATGGCTATACCAGGCAGCGCGAATGGTCTGAGAAGGAAAAACAGGCACTTCCCACAGTTAAGGCATTGTTGGATATGATTTATCATGCCAGATATGCGGCAGATCTCATGCGCCATGGACGCGTGGAAGAAGGAAGATGGCAATTAGAACAGATGGTGCAGAGAAAGAAAGCGACAGAAGGGATAAAAACAAGATGAAGGAACAGATGAGAATCCATTTTATAAAAGGGAAAGAAAGTGATATCGCTTTCTTTTGTGACACTTTGGAGATCAAGAAAGTGACTCCAAAAGAGCGTGAAGAACTAGAACAACAGATGGCAAGAACTGTGGAGTACCCGCCGTTTCAGTTAGAGGAAGAAGAGGGATATTTTTCCACACTAATTTTACATATCTCCAATGCCTGTAATATGCGCTGTGCATATTGCTTTGCAAACCACGGGACTTATGGCTCTAAGGCAAATATCATGACTGAACAGGTGGCGCTTGATGCAATTGAAGTTTTTTATAAGAAATATCCAAAAATTAAGCAGATTAAATTCTTCGGAGGGGAGCCGCTTATGAATATCCCTGTGATGAAAGCGGTCTGTGAGCGTGTGCAGGAAAAACTGAAGCAAGGAGAAATCCGTTGTCTTCCAGAATATAAGGTTGTGACGAATGGAACGATTTTGCCGGAAGAAGCCATGGATGTGATTCGCGATTACGATATTCAGGTCGTGTTCAGTATAGATGGACCGGAAGAAATCCATGATCATGCGCGCGTAATGGCAAATGGAGCCGCTTCCTTTGCAAAGATTCGTGAGAACTTTTTCCGCTTGAGAGAGTATACCGGAGGGAAACAGCCTTACGGGGTTGAAATGACATACACAGCTGTGCACCGTTCGCACGGTCTTTCTATGAAGGATGTGACGGATTATTTTGTGAAGAATTTTGATCTAGAAGCGAAAAATGTGAATATCTCACCAGTTTCTGCGGAAGATGGAAGTGAATATGCACTGGAAGATCACAATTTCTGTATGGTACAGTCTGCAGGAGAGATTTTGGAGGCAAAACGAGAAGGTAAGGATGCGGAACTGGATCAGAAATTATATTTTCTTGCAAAGAAAATTAAGGCGAAGAGAAGGTCAGATCGTCAGGTGTGTAATGCTGCGTGGAAATGGGCAGCAGTGTCTAGCACAGGAGACGTCTATCCATGCTTGATGTTCATGGATCGTCAAGAGTACAAGCTCGGAAGTATTTATGAAGATTTATTTCATGACCCACGTTATCAGAAGATTACCGAAGAGTGGAAAAATTATGATCGCTATGAGCAGAAGGCTTGTCGCTATTGCTTCGCAAACAACATCTGTATTAACTGCATGGGACAGAATCTATTTGCAACTGGAAATGTGTATGAGAAGACAAAAGAGCAGTGCGGTGCAATGAGAGCCTTGGCTGAGAAAGTGATTGAAGGAATTGCGGAGGGGGTATTTTAGGTGTATCTGGATATCGAGCAGGCGCAGAAAATTCTGGAATCCTATCAAGTGATGGAAGAAATCAGAGGTTTGGAAGAACTGGTAAATATTGACTATATACAGCAAGAAGTGCGTGTAGTCAAGTATTATAGCAGGATTCGTACGGCTGGCGAAGCATACATCTTGAAACTAAGCCACCTTCCCATGTGTAAAGATCTTGTTCTGGAGAAACAAGCAGCATTGTCACAGCGCTATCGAGAAGAAGGTATTGCAACACCAAAATGCTATGTTTGTAATGGAAAATATGGAAGTCTGCATGTGGTGGACGGGACAGAAATGTTTGTGCTTCTGGAGGAAGATGCGGGGATGCCATTGGAGGTATTTTCACAGGAGACAGTGTGCCAAGTGGCTGCTATTCTGGGAAAAATACATGCGATTTCTTGGGAGAATAAGTGGACATTTCGAAAAGGAAGTCTCTATCGGGAAGTCGAAAGCGGAAACACGGAATATCTGCGTCTGTGGCAAAAATCAGGAACAGATCGTTTGCCACAAGAATTATTGCAGCTATTTTTGGAAAAATACGAAAAGCATATAAAACAGATGAAACAGCAGTGGAAGGAGCTCCCTATAGCGACCGTGCAGGGAGACTTGTATTGGATGAACTTGATGAAAAAAGGCGATAAACTTATGGTGATCGACTATGATCGCGCAGGCGACGAAGTTTTGCTAAGTGATTTGTTAAGTGTGTGGTTTCGCTTAATTTTTGACCCAGTTGTGAATCAGAAATTTGTAGGTGAGAAAAATATGGATACATTGTGGAATGACTTTTTGTGCGCTTATGAGAAGGAGAGACCCCTTCTTGCGTGCGAAAAGGAGGCACTAGAACATCAGTATTTTGTGTTCGGTGCTGTCTATGGTTCGAGACCACTGATAGATTATGCGAGCCAGGGAAAATGGAAGGAAGCTGCAGAAGGATTGGAAGCACTGCTGTACATGTTGGGGTAAACGATATGGATTATAAAAGATATTTGGCACAAAGTGACGAATGGAAGGGGCGGGAAATCGTTCTCTGTGGTCTGGATATAGTAAGCTTTGGTGTCATAGATTATCTGGCACAAAATGGTAAAAAGGTTAGGGGAATTATAGAGAAGACCTGCAAAGAGAAGACAACGATATGGGGAATTGCGATGTATCCAGAGTCTTTTCTAGAAGATGAAATTTTTTCGGACTGTTTTTTTATGATCACGGCATTCAAGGAGAAACATCGGAGAAAATATGCGAATCAGCTTGAAAAATTGTATGGGAAAGAACGTTTCCTTGTTGTTGCCAGTGAAGAAGAAGTGCGAATTGATATCGCTGGACGCTGTAATCTGCGCTGTCCCTCTTGTCAGGTAGCAAATCACTGTCGCGATGATTTTTCCTATTGTAACCGCGGATTTATGGAAATTTCTTTGCTTCAGCAGATATTGTACAAGGTGAAGAAAGAGTTCTTGAATCTCCCGGCAGTCTATTTATTTACACTTGGAGAGCCGGTTCTTCATCCGAAAATAGCAGAGGCAATTCAGTGTGTACACAAAGAAGGATTTATGGCCGTTGTATCCACCAATCTTTCTTATAAGAAAGACATGGAAGCATTTATGAGGGCAGAACCAGATGTTTTGAAGATCTCCCTTTCCGGATTTACGCAGGAAATCTATGAGACAACCCATTGTGGTGGTGATATCGAACTGGTGAAAGAAAACATGAAGAAGGTTGCCGAACTAATTCAGACTTACCATTTGAAAACAAAAGTGATGGTAGGGTATCATGTCTACAAGAATAATCAGGGCGAAGAGATGGAGCAGATGAAGCGCCTGTGCCAAGAACTGGGATTTTTATTTCAGCCAGTTCCGGCGATGTATTTTAATATGCTGAAAAGGACCGGATACACGGAATTTACGGAGGAAGATAAGAAGTTTATTCGAAGCTATTATGAAAATGCAGAAGAAATCTTAACCGTACCGTCTCCAAAATATCCAGAGGGAGAATGTAGAAATTATAGAGATAAGCTATTTATTGATTACGATGGCAAGGTGATGCTGTGCGAACTTTTTCACCGGGAAGGAATCTACAAGTCTTATTTGGATACAAGTTATGAAGAGATTCAGAACTGGCGAAAACAACACTTTATTTGCCAGAGATGTAAGGAATATGGACAGTATCTACGATAAAAATGCAAGTTATTTGCGAAATGTGTTGACATTTTATACATGCCAACATAAAATGCAAATAGCTTGCATTTTGTGTTTTGCGGAATAGAAGGAGAAGCAATGGGAAAAACATATCATACAAAAACAAAAGATTTGATATTGGAATATATTCAGGCAAATAAAGTACGGAGGTTTTGCGCCGGAGAAATTTACTATTATTTGAAGGGCATGGGGAAGGAAGTGAATCTGACCACCATATATCGGAATCTGGATCGAATGGAAGAGGAGCAGATTTTGATGAAATATAAAACGGCGGAAAATGATAGTGCTACCTATCAGTATGTAGAACCACATGGGGATTGTCATAAGCATCTGCATCTGCAGTGCAGAAATTGTGGGAAGATTATCCATTTGGAGGGACCAATGATGGAAGAAATACGACAGCATCTGACACAGAATCATGATTTCCAACTGGATTGTCCTGGCTCTGTGCTTGTGGGACTCTGTGGAGAATGTAAGAAGAAGTTGGGGTGATTTTATGAAAAAAATGAGGATAACTTTCCTGATTTTTACGATATTTATGGGTATTTTAACTGGATGTGGGGATCAAAAGTTAAGTGAGGACGAAGGAAAATATCATATTGTCTGCACGATTTTTCCAGAATATGACTGGCTGAAAAATGTAATCGGAGAAGACTTGGAATGTTTTGAAATTGATTTGCTCATAAAGAATGGAACGGATCTTCACAGCTACCAGCCGACGGCAGAAGATATGGCGACTATTGCCGATTGTGATTTCTTTGTATATGTAGGCGGAGAATCGGCAACGTGGGTGGACGATGCTTTGAAAAATGTTAGCAACCAAGATGCTCGCATTTTGAACTTGTCTCATTTGCTAGAAGGAAATCTGCAGGAAGAGGAGCATGTCGAGGGGATGCAGGATACACATCATCATCACGACGAATCATGCGAGGAAGAACATGGTCACCATGACGAAGCGTACGATGAGCACGTGTGGCTTTCGCTAAAAAACGCGAAGGTAATTGTGGAAGAACTGTGTGGGATTGTGTCTGAGATGGATGCAGAGCACGCAGAGCGTTATGAAAGAAATACGGAGGCGTATGTAAGGCAGATTACCCAGCTGGATCAAAGCTTTGAGCAGGAAATCGGGCAGGCGAAGAAAGATACCATTCTAGTGGCGGATCGCTTCCCATTTTTATACATGGTCAAGGATTACGATTTAGAATATTATGCAGCGTTTAGCGGCTGTAGTGCGGAAACGGAGGCCAGCTTTGAGACGATAACCTTTTTGATGGAAAAGGTGGAAAGGCTAAATTTGTCGACGATTCTTGTTATAGAAAATTCAGATGATCGTCTTGCCAAGACTGTGGCGGCGAATGCGGGAAATCCGGAAATACGGGTTTTAAATTCCCTGCAGTCTGTCACAGAGTCAGAAATGAAGCAAGGCACATCGTATTTGGAAATTATGAGTGAGAACCTAGAAGTTTTGAAAGCGGCGTTGAATTAGAAAGGGAAGGAAAATGGCATATATAACATGTAAAGATCTTGTGCTTGGGTATGACGGAGAGGCCGTTACACAGCCAATTACATTTGAAGTAGAACAAGGGGATTATCTGTGCATCGTGGGTGAAAATGGTGCTGGAAAAAGTACGCTTATGAAGGCGCTTTTGAATCTGATCACGCCGATGAAGGGAGAAATCCTTACGGGCGATGGGTTAAAGAAATATGAAATCGGGTATTTGCCGCAGCAGACGTTGGTGCAGAAAGATTTTCCGGCGTCCGTGTGGGAGATTGTGTTGTCAGGAAATCTTGCAAAATGTGGTTTCCGACCTTTCTATGGAAAGCAGGAGAAACAGACAGCAGAGGAAGTGATGAAGAAACTTGATATCTGGAATTTGAAAAAGTCTTGTTATCGGAATTTGTCTGGAGGGCAGCAGCAGAGAGTTTTGCTTGCCCGGGCACTTTGTGCTACCACGAAATTGATTTTGCTTGATGAGCCAGTAAATGGGTTGGACCCGAAGGCTACGGCAGAGTTCTACCAGCTAATCAAAGAGCTGAATGAAAGTGGGGTCACCGTTATTATGGTTTCCCATGATGTGCAGGCTTATATGGAATACGCAAGTAAAGTTCTTCATATAGGAAAAAAACAGATGTTTTTTGGAAAAAAAGAAGATTATATGAAAAGTGATGCATGGAAGGTATTCCAGTATCTTGGAGGAGTGGTATAATGGGAGAAGCGATTACAAAATTACAATTTTATCTACAGTATTCGTTCGTATGGTATGCGCTGATTGTAGGGACCTTGATTGCGCTTTGTTCTTCGCTGATAGGTGTGACGCTTGTCCTGAAACGTTATTCGTTTATCGGTGACGGCTTGTCTCACGTGGCATTCGGTGCAATGGCGGTGGCTACCATCTTCAATTTATCGGACAATACGATCTTCGTGATGCCAGTCACGATTCTTGCGGCGATTCTACTTCTGCGTTCGGGACAAAATGCGAAAGTGAAAGGAGATGCAGCAATTGCCATGCTTTCAGTGGGTGCACTTGCCTTAGGATACCTGGTACTTCACTTGTTCTCCAACTCTGCAAATATTTCGGGGGATGTGTGCAGCAGTTTATTTGGTTCTACATCCATTCTTACGTTGTCGGAACATGATGTTTGGCTTTGTGTGGCGATGGCAGTTGTCGTAATCTTTTGTTTCTGGTATTTTTATAACAAGATTTTCGCAGTTACATTTGATGAGAACTTTGCAAAAGCGACAGGTGTCAATGCAGATCGTTACAATCTTTGCATAGCAGTTATGATCGCAGTAATCATCGTAATGGGGATGAATCTTGTGGGATCACTATTGATATCGGCGTTGATCATTTTCCCAGCCTTGACAGCTATGCGAATCTTTCAGAATTTTAAGCAAGTAGTCATCTGCGCTGCAATGATATCTGTGAGCGGTGCGATTGTAGGAATTGTAATTTCTATTTTGTATTCCACACCGGTAGGCGCGACTATCGTTGCGGTGGACATGGCAGTCTACCTGTTGGGATGTATGATTGAGAAACTTAAATAGAATGGAGTGACATAAATTTGACACTAGATAAAATGAAGGTTGGAGATACTGGAATTGTGACGATGGTTGGCGGGGAAGGTACGCTGAGACAGCATTTGCTGGATATGGGAGTGATACCTGGGACAGAAGTCACTGTGGTGAAATTTGCACCGATGGGAGATCCAATGGAAATCAAGATTCACGGGTACGAATTGACCCTGCGCCTTGCAGATGCAGCGCAGATTGGGATGGCTGAAGCGGAGGCGATTCCACAGTCACCAAGAAGGAAAGAGAAAAAGACCGTACACCATCCGGGACTTGGAGAAGGCGGAAAATATCACGATCGATCGGAAGAAAATCCTCTTGCAGAAACAGAGGTTTTGACTTATGCGTTGGTGGGAAATCAGAACTGTGGGAAGACTACACTGTTTAATCAGTTGACAGGAGCAAATCAACATGTGGGAAACTTCCCAGGTGTGACGGTGGATCGCAAGGATGGTTCGATCAAAGGCTATCCGAATACGTTGATTACAGATCTTCCGGGGATTTATTCGATGTCTCCGTACAGCAGTGAGGAGATTGTGAGCCGCAATTTTGTTTTGAATGAGAAACCAAAGGCAATCATTAATATTGTGGATGCGACAAACATTGAACGTAACTTGTATCTGACCATGCAGCTTCTGGAAATGAATATTCCCATGGTCATTGCATTAAATATGATGGATGAGCTGACTGGAAATGGTGGAAGTATCGATGTGAATGAAATGGAAGCACAGCTTGGCGTTCCGGTAATTCCAATTTCAGCGGCCAAAAATCAGGGAATCGAAGAACTGATCAGTCATGCGATACATATTGCCCGCTATCAAGAGCGGCCACTGCGACAGGATTTTTGTGAAGAAGACCGCCATAATGGTGCGGTGCATCGCTGTCTGCATGCGGTTATCCATTTGATCCAGGATCATGCAGAGAAGGCGGACATTGCAGTTCGATTCGCAGCCAGCAAATTGATTGAAGGAGATTCCTTGATTGAGGAGGCACTTCAGCTTGACCAAAATGAAGTGGAGAGTATTGAGCATATCGTGGTGCAGATGGAGAAAGAGCGTGGATTAGATCGAAGCGCATCTATTGCGGATATGCGATTTAGTTTTATTCATAAAGTCTGTGAAATGACGGTGACAAAGCCACACGAGAGCAAAGAAAAAATTCGCAGTGAGAAGATTGATCAGATTCTTACGGGAAAATATACGGCGATTCCAATGTTTGTATTTATCATGCTTGCTATGTTTTATCTAACGTTCAATGTAATTGGAGCATGGATGCAGGGAATATTGGAGATGGGAATCGATGCCTTGACACAGGTGGTGGATGGCTGGCTTTTTGCGGCGGGAGTTAATGAGGCGATTCATGGTTTAGTCATTGATGGAATTTTCGCTGGTGTGGGAAGTGTACTTAGTTTTCTACCGATTATCGTGGTGCTATTTTTCTTTTTGTCTATCTTAGAAGACAGTGGTTATATTGCCAGAGTGGCCTTTGTGATGGACAAATTACTTCGAAAGATCGGACTGTCTGGCAGAAGTATCGTTCCGCTTTTAATTGGATTTGGTTGTACGGTACCAGCGGTTATGGCGACTCGTACGCTGCCAAGTGAACGCGACAGACGAATGACAATTCTGTTGACTCCTTTTATGAGCTGTACAGCGAAAATGCCAATTTATGCATTCTTTGTAAATGCATTTTTCCCAGGCAAAGAAGCCCTCATCATGACAGCCCTTTATTTTCTGGGAATTCTGGTTGGCATAGTTATTGCTTTAATTTACAGAAAAACACTCTTTCAAGGGGAGGCAGTTCCGTTTGTCATGGAATTGCCGAATTACCGCATGCCGGGAGCGAAGAATGTGGGACGTCTGCTGTGGGAAAAAGCAAAAGATTTCTTGCAGAGAGCATTTTCGGTCATCTTGATTGCAACGATTGTTGTATGGTTCTTGCAGAGCTTTGATTTCCGATTGAACTTGGTGGCAGATTCTAAGGAAAGTATTATGGCAGCAGTCGCAGGTGTACTGGCACCGATTTTCGCACCGCTTGGACTTGGAGATTGGAGAATCTGCACATCGTTTATCTGTGGATTCATGGCCAAAGAAAGTGTGGTGTCAACTCTGGAAATTTTATTTGCCGGAGATGTGGCAGGCGCCATGACAAGCTTGTCCGCCGCAGTTATGTTGGTATTTAGTTTGTTGTACACGCCATGTGTAGCAGCGATTGCGGCAGTAAAACGAGAAATGGGAGGCAAATGGGCAGTCAGTGTGGTAATCTGGCAGTGTGTGATTGCGTGGATAGTGGCATTTGCTGTAAAAATCATTGGTCTTATGCTAGGAGTGGTGTAAATGAATACAGCAGATATTGTAATCTTGGCTGTGATTGGAGCTGCAGTGATTTGGGCAATCAGACATATTCAAAAAAAACCATCCCAGTGCGGAGGCGATTGTGAACATTGCATGTGCAAGTGCAAAAGTGTGGATAAAGAAGAGTGAGAAAGGCGAAACGATGAGAGAGTTATTTGAAGTTATTAATCAGAGATACAGTTATCGCGGTATTTATGAAGAGACAAAAGTACCGAGAGAAGATTTAAAGCGAATCTTGGAGGCAGGTCTTGCGGCACCATCTGGGTGCAATAAGCAGACTACAAGCTTGATTGCTGTGGATGATGGAGAAGTACTTGAAAAATTGCAGAGCGTAATTCCGATTAAGACTGGGAAAACAGCACCTGCGATGATCTGTGTTCTGACAAAGAAAATCATCGCTCATGACGATCGGACCTACCAGATTCAAGATTACGCGGCGGCGATTGAAAATATGCTTCTTGCGATTACGGCACTTGGGTATGCAACTTGCTGGATAGAGGGGCAAGTGACAGGTCCAGATTGTGTGGGACGTAAAATGGCGGACATTCTCGGAGTGCCGGAAGAATACAGTCTTGTGTGTATGCTTCCTGTAGGTGTAGCGGCAGAAGAGGGACCAAGAAAAGAGAAAATGCCATTTGATGAGAGAGCTTGGTTTAATCAATATGGAAGTGGAAAATAGGAAATAATTCTAAAAAAGGAAGGACGATTTGAAATCGCACCTTCCTTTTTGTCAACTAGTCTGTAAAATTATCAAAATATCCTTGTACAAGGATGATTGGAGTTCCTTTGTCGCCAGAACCGCTTGTGAGGTCACAAAGTGAACCGAGCAAATCGGTCAACTGTCTCGGTGTAGTTCCCTGAGACGCCATGTTTCCAACCAAATTAGAAGATTTCGAACGAATACTGTTTGAAATCGCTTCTTTTAATTCCGCTCCACTTAAATCCTTGAAGTCGTTGTCAGCCAAATATTTTAATTTTAATTCATTCGGAGTGCCAATCAAACCGTCTGTAAATGCAGGCGATACAACTGGATCAGCAAGTTCCCAGATCTTTCCTTGTGGGTCTTTAAAGGCTCCGTCGCCGTAGACCATAACTTCCACATGTTTTCCAGTAGCTTTAAGAAGTTCTGACTGGATTGAGAGCACCAGATCTTTGCACTCATTCGGGAACAATTTCACTTTGTCCTCTGTGGATTTATTTGAACCGAGGAGACCATACTTTGTGTTGTAGCCACTTCCGTTTACCGGAGCAGTTAAAATGTCATCCAATCCACAGACTGTCTTGGCACCAGCTTCTTTCAGAAGACGTTTGGTTCTTGCGCGCGTGTGAATGTCACAAGTCAGAACGCTGTCTGTGTAATCAAGGATAGTCTTAGCGTGATTTGAGAAGACAATCTCTACTTCCGCGCCAGCCTCTGTAATGATGTCTGCATAGTATTTTACATAATCTACACCTGTAAATTCATGCTTGTTCTCACCAAACAGTTCACGATATCTTTCTAATGTAAGAACATCGGAATATGGATTGATACCAGCTTGGTCGATCTGATCAAATGTGAGAAGGGCATTACCAACTTCATCACTAGGATAGCTGAGCATCAGGACAATCTTCTTGGCACCGTGTGCGATGCCTTTCAGACATACTGCAAAACGGTTGCGCGATAAGATCGGGAAAATAACACCGATTGTACCGCCACCAAGTTTTACACGAACATCATCTGCAATGTCCTCAACAGACGCATAATTCCCCTGCGCTCTTGCTACGATAGATTCTGTAAGTGCGACTACATCTCTGTCCCGAAGTTCAAATCCTTCGCAAGCAGAAGCCTCTAGAACACTTGTGACCGCAATATCAACCAAATTATCTCCTTCGCGGATAATCGGGCAACGAATACCCCTTGAAACTGTACCAACTCTTCTTTCCATATAAACACCTTTCACTTTCGTACCTATAGAGTATGGCGTCGTCCCCTGTGTTACGACACCAGATTTATTAACACATACACATTAATTATACATGCTAGTATTTCTTGACGCAAGAAATATTATGTGTGTAATGGGAATCTATTTGTATGCTGAATATTTATTAATATAGATTATAAACAGTGA
>CAZYCT010000030.1:0-22616 GCA_964646135.1 uncultured Coprococcus sp.
TTTTCGGACGCGGGTTCGACTCCCGCCAGGTCCATTTAAAAACGCCGTATTTACGGCGTTTTTTCTGTATAAATCATTTCCATTGGCAAATCCCAAGGTTCAGTTGGAATCAAATCAGTTTTTTGAATTTCGAAGGCGACAGAGATGATGTGTGCGCTAGTGCATTTCTCTAGAAAACGGTCGTAATATCCAGCCCCCATCCCCAAGCGATTTCCCTTCTGATCGAAAGCGGCACATGGGCAGATGACCAGGTCAAGTTCTGCAGGCGAAATGGTCTCAGAGAAAGCAGGGTCAGGTTCTAAGATTCCGAAGCGGCCTTTTCCCCATCTGTCTTGAGTTGGGGTCAGAGGAAGCATTTCGGTGTCAGAAATGCAGTGAGGATAGAACATTATTTTTTTGTCCATTTGTGCCGCTCTAGCAAAGACAGAAAGATCCACTTCATCTGGCATGGCATAGTAAAGCATAATTTTTTGTGCTTCTTTATAAAAAGAAGAGGCGAGCAGGTTCTGTGATATCTGCTCAGAGAAAATTCTGCGCTGCTCCTTGGATAGCGATCTGCGAAGGGCTAATTTTTCTTTGCGAAGTATTGCTTTATCATGTATCATAAATAATTTCTCCCACATTGGTATATGTGACAGTATACCACAGGAGCTCACAAAAAAATAAAAAAATGAAATCTGGAGATGAAGTTTTCACATATCTAACACATTTTCTTGTTAAGGTATCAGAAAAAGGTTATAGTAAAATAAAATCATAGGATTAGGAAAGAAGGGGCTTTGATGGATAAATTAAAGATTCTTGTGGTAGATGATGAGAGCAGAATGCGAAAACTGGTGAAAGACTTTTTGGAGAAGGAAGGTTTCCGTGTGCTGGAGGCTGGAGATGGGCAGGAAGCAATAGAAATCTTTTATGAACAGAAGGATATTGCATTGATCATCTTGGATGTGATGATGCCACGCATGGATGGGTGGCAGACATGCAGGGAGATTCGCCAAGATTCGAAGGTGCCGATTATCATGCTGACCGCCCGCAGCGAGGAAAGAGATGAGCTGCAAGGCTTTGAACTGGGGGTCGATGAATATATTTCCAAACCCTTTAGTCCGAAAATTCTGGTGGCTAGGGTAGAGGCAATCCTTCGGAGAACGAATGCGCTTGGCAGGGATAATACACTGACCATCGCAGGCATTGAAATCGATAAAGATGCGCATGAGGTGCGGATAGATGGGAAGAATATTGATCTGAGCTATAAAGAATTCGAATTGCTCGTGTACTTTATGGAGAACAAAGGAATGGCGTTGTCCCGGGAAAAGATTTTGAATAATGTGTGGAATTATGATTATTTCGGGGATGCAAGGACAATTGATACCCATGTGAAGAAATTGAGAAGCAAGATGGGGGATAAAGGAGATTGTATTAAAACGATTTGGGGAATCGGATATAAGTTTGAGGAGTAAAGAAAATGATGCGTTCAATAAAGAGACAGATCCTGCTTCTGTTTTCCAGTATTGTTATTTTCATGATTGTACTTTTTGTTATTATCAATGGAGGATTTTTGGAAAAATATTATGTGTCATCGAAACAGGCAGAATTTGTCAAGGTTTATGATATTTTAGCAGAGGGAATGGAACAGGGGACATTGAGCACAGAGACAGGGAACAGTGAGCTGAGTCAGAAAATTGAGCAAGGAAATATGGCGGTAATCGTGCTGAATCGGCAGTACGAGCCGATTTACCTAAGCGCGCGGGACACACAGATGCTGACCAACCAGCTGCTTGGATATTTGTACAATAAAAATAGCCAGAAGATTCTGAAATCAACAGACGATTATGTGATAAGTAAGAGCAGAGATATGAGAAATGATACGGAATACATTGAAATGTGGGGAATCTTTGACGATGGAAGCATTTTTATGATGAGAAGTCCACTGGAGAGTATCCGTGATGCAGTGCAGCTTTTTAATCGTTTCTTGCTTTTGACAGGAAGTGTTATTTTCATCCTGGGATTTGGAATTGCCTGGTATTTTGCCAAGAGGCTTAGTGATCCGATCCTGCAGCTGGCAGAGCTTTCAAAGAAAATGGCTGACTTGGATTTTGAGGCGAAATACACAGGAAGTCACAGTGTGGAAATTGATATGTTGGGAAATAATTTCAACGCCATGTCAGAAAAACTGGAAGGAACGATTTCGAATTTAAAGAAAGCCAATAATGAGCTACAGAAAGATATTGAGAAAAAAGAACAAATCGAACATATGCGACAGGAATTCCTTGCTAACGTTTCGCATGAGCTAAAGACACCGATTGCGTTGGTGCAAGGCTATGCGGAGGGACTGAAAGAAGGAATCAGCGATGATCCGGAAAGCCGTGAGTTCTACTGTGACGTCATTATTGATGAAGCGGGAAAGATGAACCAGATGGTAAAAAATCTGTTAACTTTGAACCAGTTGGAATTTGGCGAAGAGGAGTTGCAGTTTGAGCGCTTTGATATTGTGGAGTTGATTCGGGGCGTGATTCAAAGTTGTGAGATATTGATTGAGCAAAGCCAGGCAAATGTCATCTTTCGACCAGATAGTCCTGTCTATGTCTGGGGAGATGCTTTTAAAGTGGAGCAGGTGGTGCGCAATTATTTTACCAATGCACTGCACTATGCGTCTGATGAGCGGGTGATCGAGATTAAATTCGCTGAGAAGGAAGACGGCGTAATCCGAATCAGTGTATTTAATACGGGCAATCCGATTCCGGAGGCGGATCTAGAACATATTTGGGATAAATTTTATAAGGTAGATAAGGCAAGAACAAGGGAATATGGAGGAAATGGAATTGGCTTATCCATCGTAAAAGCCATTATGAATTCTTTCCATAAAGAGTATGGTGTAAGAAACTATGAAAACGGTGTAGAATTCTGGTTTGAGCTGGATCAGAAATAGTTATTGCCCGGTTGAGAAAAAACGCTTATAATGTATCAAAGACGACGGTACAAAATAGGCGTTTTTTTGATGGCAGGAGGATGAATGAGATGGCAGCAATTCAGAATGACTGGTTGGAAGTATTACAGGAAGAGTTTAAGAAACCATATTATAAGAAGTTGTTTCAGACAGTGAAAGCAGAATACAGTACACATCAGATATTTCCACCGTCAGATGACATATTTAACGCATTTCATCTGACGCCATTTCACAAAGTCAAAGTTGTAATCCTGGGGCAAGACCCTTATCATGGAGATGGTCAGGCACACGGCCTTTGTTTTTCCGTAAAGCCGGATGTGGCAATCCCACCATCCCTGGTGAATATTTATCAAGAGCTGCACGATGATCTAGGATGTAAGATTCCGAACCATGGATATCTGACGAAATGGGCCGAGCAGGGAGTTCTGATGCTGAATACCGTGTTGACTGTTCGGGCGCACCAGGCAAATTCGCACAGAGGCATTGGATGGGAAGAATTTACAGATGCAGCGATAGAGGCACTTAATAAAGAAGATAGGCCGATGGTGTTCATCTTGTGGGGAAGACCAGCGCAGATGAAAAAGAGAATGTTGACCAATCCGAACCATTTGATATTGGAGGCACCGCATCCAAGTCCATTGTCGTCTTATCGGGGATTTTTTGGCAGCAGACCATTTAGTCAGACCAACCAATTCCTCAAGTCTCATGGATTAGACCCTATTGATTGGCAGATTGAAGATAAGTAAAGGAAAAGAAAATATGAAAAAGTATGGAATTGTACTTCTGTTGGCGGCGTGCATGTCCCTTGCTGGATGTGCGGACCCGGTGGCAGAAGGGACAGAGCTTTTGGAAGAAGGAATGTATGAAGAAGCTGCGGAACAGTTTGAAGAAGCAGTAGAAAAGGAAAAACAGCTAGGAGAAGCTTATTTGGGACTTGGCATTTGTAGTTATGAGGCAAGTGACTATGAACAGGCAAAGAGCATGTTTGAACAGGCGCGGGATCATGGCGCGCAGGCAAGTGGCACACTCTATAATCTGATGGGACAGTGCGAGATGCAGCTGGGAGATTATGAAAATGCAGCGTACTATTTTGAAAATGGGCAGACATTTTCGGATATAAGTGATGAAGTCAAACAGGAAATGGCATTCAATGAAATCTCAGCGTATGAGAAAATCGGTGAATATGCGAAGGCAAAGGAAAAATTAGAGATATATGTAAATAATTATCCTGCGGATGAGACTGCGGCAAAGGAATTAGAATTTCTGACGACGCAGGTGAAAGAGGCAGAGTAAGGTGGGGAAAACATGGCACTTTATGAAATGAAAGAAGAAGTGGAAAAAGTAATTCTGGTCGGGGTTAGCACAGGCGACCATGACGATACGCAGCAGTCGCTAGATGAACTAGGAGATCTTGTGAAGACTGCTGGGGCAGAAGTAGTAGCGAAAGTTATTCAGAACCGTGAGGCGATGCACCCTGGAACGTATGTCGGCAAAGGGAAAATAGAGGAAATCCGAGATCTGGTAGAGAAACTTGGAGCAACCGGCATTGTGTGTGATGATGAATTGTCGCCAGCACAGATGAATAATTTGACAGAACTTTTGGAGACCAAGGTGATGGACAGAACGCTGGTGATTCTGGACATCTTTGCAGGGCGTGCATCTACCAGCGAAGGTAAGATTCAGGTAGAGCTGGCACAGCTTCGCTATCGCCAGTCTCAGCTGACAGGAGCAGGAAGAGCACTGTCAAGGCTCGGAGGTGGAATTGGTACACGAGGACCAGGGGAAAAGAAACTGGAAATGGATCGTCGTTTGATTCGTGACCGAATCTCACAGCTGAATCGAGAGTTAAAAGATGTGAAAAGACATCGAGAGCTGACGAGAGAACAGCGAATGAAGAATAAGATTCCGGTTGTGGCAATCGTTGGATATACCAATGCAGGAAAGTCCACGCTGCTTAATACACTGACCGATGCGAATGTGTTGGAAGAGGATCAATTGTTTGCGACACTGGATCCTACGACACGTAATCTGCAGCTTCCGGGAGGTCAGGAGATTCTGCTGACAGACACAGTAGGATTTATTCGCAAATTGCCACATCATTTGATCGATGCTTTTCGAAGTACTTTGGAGGAAGCAAAGTATGCAGATATCATTCTGCATGTAGTAGATGCATCAAACCCACAGATGGATGAGCAGATGTTTGTTGTGTATGAGACATTGCAGAGATTGGAAGTTATGAATAAAACAGTCATCACAGCATTCAACAAGATGGATCGAGTGGGAAATGAAATTCTTGTGCGTGATTTCCACGCAGATAAGATTGTGCAGATCTCAGCCAAGACAGGAGAAAATCTGACAGCGTTGTTCGATGCAATCGAAGAAAAACTGCGGGAAGATAAGATTTATGTAGAGCGTATATTCCCGTATGCTGAGTCGGCGAAAGTGCAGATGATCCGCAAATATGGAGAATTGCTTCTGGAAGAATTCACCGAAGAAGGGGTTCGCGTGGAAGCATACGTGCCACAAGAGGTTTATGGTCGTTTATAAAGGAGTGCAATTATGTCATTGCAATTTATTTTTGGGAATTCCGGTTCAGGGAAGTCCCATTATTTATATGAGCACATCATAGAAGAATCTATGAAAAATCCGAAACAAAAATATATAGTGATTGTTCCGGAACAGTTTACGATGCAGACGCAGAAAGAATTTATAGCGCGTCATCCAAGGCATGGGATTATGAACATCGACGTTCTGAGCTTTCAGAGAATGGCGTTCCGCGTATTGGAGGAAGTAGGAGAAGGCAATCGAACGGTGCTGGACGATGAAGGAAAGAATTTTATTTTGCGTAAGATTGCGGGCCGCTCGGCAGAGCAATTAAAAGTTCTTGGAGCGAACATCCGGCGTCCCGGTTATGTCAGTGCGGTCAAATCCGTTCTTTCAGAGTTGATGCAGTATGGAATCTGCCCTCAGGATGTGGAGAAGATGCTAGAGGCAGTTGACAAAAACACATATTCTTATTACAAGTTAGAGGACATACAACTACTTTATCAAGAATTTGAACAATATCTTTCGGACAAATATATTACCAAAGATGAATTGCTGGATTTGCTGTGTAAGAATATGAGCAAATCAAAGAATCTGCAGGATGCAGTTATCGCACTGGATGGATTTACAGGGTTTACACCTGTGCAGAATCGGACATTACAAAATCTGCTTCTTTCATGTAAAAAAGTTATGGTGACAGTGACTATCGATAAGGAAGTCAGCCCTTTTGTACGGAAAGATGAAGTACAACTGTTCTCACTTAGCCAAAAAATGGCAGTGACTCTGAACGATATTTGTCGTCAGAATCACATTTTAGTGGAGTCACCTATCTGTCTGTTTCAGAATCCGGTGTATCGATTTCGAGAACAGCCAGCGCTGGCTTTTTTGGAAGCAGAGCTATTTCGGTTTCATCAGAGAAAATACAAAGAAAAACAACAGAACATTCGAATTTATGTTTCAAGAAATCCGAGAAGCGAGACCGAGTTCGCTGCGCAAAGAATCCGTGCGCTGGTGCGAAAAAGAGGATATCGCTATCGAGACATTGCAGTGATTGTAAGTGACATGAATTTGTACGCCGATGATATAGAAAAGGTGTTTGCAAAGTATGAGATTCCAGTTTTTATGGACTATAAAAGGAGTATTTTGTTGAATTCCTTCGTAGAGTATCTGCGAAGCCTTCTGGCGATGGTGGAAAAGAATTTTACCTACGAAAGTGTGTTTCGCTTCCTGCGGACAGGATTTTCAGATTTTACAATGGAAGAAATTGACATTTTGGAAAATTATGTGAGAGGCATGGGGATTCGGGGATACAAGAAATGGCAGGAAAAGTGGATTCGGCGCACGGAGATGACGAGAGAAGAAACCTTGGAACTGGTGAACCGAATGCGGGTGCAGTTCGTGGAGAAGATGGATGCACTAATTTTTGTGCTGAAGCAACGAAGTAAAACCGTGAGAGATATTACCACAGCTCTGTGCGAATTTCTTTTGCAGGAAAAGATGTATGATAAGATTTGTCAGATGGAACAGAAATTCCAGGAAATGGGAGAACTGGTTTTGGCAAAAGAGTACGCCCAGGTTTACGGTGCGGTGATGGAGCTGTTTGATAAGTTCGTCAAATTGCTGGGCGATGAGAAGATCGCGTTAAAAGAGTATTGCGACCTTCTGGATGCTGGAATGAATGAGGCCCGGATTGGTGTGATTCCGCCGGGAATGGACCAAGTAATGGCAGGAGATATTGAGAGAACCCGATTGAAAGATATCAAGGCACTGATCTTTCTGGGGGCGAATGACACACTTCTTTCGGGAAATTTAGCCGGTCAGGGAATCCTTTCAGAGATGGAGCGAGAACGGTTTCAGGAAAAAGGAATTGAGCTTGCGCCAGGGGCAAAAGAAAAAGTCTTTATACAAAATTATTATCTCTATCTACTATTCACAAAGCCGACAGAAGAACTTGATATCAGTTACAGCAAGTTGTCGCAGGATGGAAAAGCTGTGCGGCCGGCTTATGTGATAAATGAATTCCGAAAAATGTTCGTACATCTTCCGTTCTTTGACATGGAGACGTATGGAATAGAGCATCGTGAACTGCTCCCACAGACAGGTGTGGACTACATTGTAGAAGGATTTCGAGACAGAAGAAAGACCAGATCGGGAAGCTGGCAGGAACTGTATCGCTGGTATTTGGGTGATCCAGACTGGCAGAAGCGGATGAAGCAGCTCTTCCAAATCAGTCTTTACCGGAAGCCAGAAGATGCGCTTACCCAGGAGACCGCTGAGAAATTATACGGAAATTGGGATTTGAGTATTTCCAGAATGGAGCGGTTTGCGGCCTGCGCCTGTGAACATTTTCTCTTATATGGTCTTCGCCTAAAAGACCGAGAAGAGTACGAGTTTGCAGCCCTAGATTTCGGTAATGTGATTCACAGATCTCTGGAACACTATGCCAATAAATTGGAGGAACAAAAAGAGACGTGGACGGGGGTGTCTGCTGAAAAACAGGAACAATTTATTGAGGAGAGCGTAGAAGAAAGCATTGTGGATTACAGCAATACGGTTCTTTACAGTACGGCAAGAAATGCGTATATGATTCCACGCATGAAGCGTATGATGCGCCGGACCGTGTGGGCGATGACAGAGCAATTAAAAAAAGGAACCTTCATTCCAGAAAGCTACGAAGCCACATTTAGTCACGGAAAGATTGACCGCATAGATGTGTGCGAGAAAGACGAAGAGATTTATGTAAAAATTGTAGATTATAAAACTGGCTCTAAGAGTTTTGATATGAACGCCTTTTATCATGGTTTGCAGATGCAGTTGGTCGTCTATATGAATGAAGCGCTGAAACTGGAAGAAAGAAAACACCCAGGGAAAAAAGCTGTTCCAGCGGGAATCTTTTATTATAGGATGAAAGATCCTATTGTGGGGAAAATGGTGGATATCGATAAAATAGAAGCGGCTATTTTGCGGGAGCTTCGTTTGGACGGCCTTGTTAATGGCGAAGATGCGGTAATCCGGTGCTTGGATCAAGAATTCACCGGAACATCTGATGTGATTCCAGTAGCAAAGACGAAAAGTGGGCTGTCAAAGCAATCTAAGGTTTTGACACAAGAGGAATTTGAAGATGTCCTAGCCTTTGCAGACACGAAGAGAAAAGAACTAAAGAAAGACATGTTATCTGGAAATGTTAGCCCTTCGCCCTACGAACTTGGAGCACATACGGGATGTGAATATTGCGAATTTCGCAATATTTGTGGATTTGATGAAGAAATTCCGGGGTATGAATATCGGAGACTGGAAAAGCTTTCTATGGAAGCAGTTATGAAGAAGATACAGGACAAGGGAGAGGAGGAATCGTAGATGAGTGTTACATGGACCGATGAACAGCAAAAAGTTATTGATTTGCGAGGAAGAAATATTCTAGTCTCGGCGGCAGCAGGTTCTGGGAAAACAGCTGTCCTTGTAGAACGAATCATTTCTCGGTTGACCAAGGAAAATCCCCCCCTTAACGTGGATCAGCTTTTGATTATGACATTTACAGAGGCGGCAGCAGCTGAGATGAAGGAACGTATCGGAGCGGCCATAGAGAAGGCATTGGAAGAACAGCCAAACGACGAGCATTTGAAGAAGCAGTCTGTTCTGATTCACACAGCCAGGATTTCGACGATTCACAGTTTCTGTAGTTCTGTGATTCGAGATCATTTTCACACCATAGATCTGGATCCGGGGTTCCGTGTGGCAGAAGAGGGAGAACTTACACTTTTAAAGCAAGAAGTGATGAAAGAACTCTTAGAAGACAGATATGCGAAAGCGGAAGACTCTTTTCTACAGTTTGTAGAGAGCTTTTCGACTGGTCGAGATGATTCGAATCTAGAAAAGTATATTCTTCAGGTGTATGAATTCGCAGAGAGCAATCCCCTTCCAGAACAGTGGCTCGAAGAATGTATGGAAATCTATGAAGAAGGAATCGGAGAAGGGACAGCATTTTGTGAGCGGTTGATGGCTTATATTCAAAACTGTCTTCATGACATTGAAAAGGACATGGAACGTGCCAGGGAATTGTGCGCGGTGACCGGTGGCCCATACATGTACGAGACAACGATCGAAGCGGACCAAGAAAAAGTATCTTCTTTATTTTTGGCGAAGCAGTACGGAGTACTTTATCAAAGATTTTCGGATCTTGGAACATGGAATCGAATGGTGTCAAATCGAGATCCAGATGTGGACAAAGAATTGGCGGAGTATGTGAAAGCGCTGCGGGCAGAGTGGAAGGATAAGGTAGACGAACTAAAAGAACAATTTTTCTTTCAAAGTCCAGATGAGATGAATAAGGATTTGCAGGCGTGTGCTCCAGTGATGCGCATGCTGATTGATTTGACGAAAGAATTTCGAGAACGTTTTGCAGGGAAAAAGGCAGAACGCAATATGATTGATTTTAATGATATGGAGCATTTCGCAATCAAGATTCTTACCAAAAATGAAAATGGCACATTGGTCCCTTCGGAAATTGCGAAGGAGTATCAAGACAAGTTTGAAGAAGTTATGGTAGATGAGTACCAGGACAGCAATCTTGTCCAGGAAACGATTCTGAACAGTGTGTCGAGAGTCTCGCGAGGGAAGAATAACATTTTCATGGTGGGGGATGTAAAGCAGAGTATCTATCGCTTTCGACTGTCCAGACCAGAGCTTTTTACAGATAAGTTCGACACCTATACATTGGAGGAGAGCGAGTGCCAGCGCGTGGATCTACACAAGAATTTCAGAAGCCGGTCTGAGGTGATAGATTTTGTGAATGACATCTTTTCACGCATTATGAGGAAAGAAGTTGGAAATGTTTTATACGATGAAAAAGCAGCACTGAACGTAGGGGCGGAGTATGAGATGGCATCGGGAAATGAGCCAGAACTGCTTTTGATCAACACGGAACTTGAAGAACCCATGGGAGAAAAAGCCAAGATCAACGCGAGAGAGCTAGAGGCAAAAGTGATTGCGGGGCGCATTCACGAGTTGATGGGAACGCAGCATGTGTGGGATAAGACACAGGGTCAAATGCGTGATGTGCGGTACAGCGATATTGTCATTCTTACCAGAAGCTTGAAGGGATGGGCAGATGTATTTGTGCGCATCTTGAAGCAAGAAGGCATTCCAGCTTACACAGATTCCAAAGAAGGATATTTTGGAACCCTGGAGATTGGGTGGCTGTTGGATTATCTGAGGGTGCTGGATAATTTCCGTCAGGATATTCCACTTACTTCTGTGCTAAAGTCGCCGTTTGGTAAATTTACCAATGAAGAGTTGGCGCAGATTCGAAATGCTTATCCAGACAAGGTTTTTCATGAGGCAGTTCTTCAAATCGCAGAACAGCAGAAGGATTGTCTGCTGGGACAAAAGGTGGAGCAAGTATTGGAAAAAATGCGACAATTTCGCGCATGTATCCCGTATACAGCCATTCATGATCTTCTGTGGAAAATTATGGAAGAGACGGGATACCTGGAGGAAATTGGAGCGATGCCAGGTGGAGAGCAGAGAGCGGCGAATCTGAATCTGTTGATCGTGAAAGCAAAAGCCTTTGAAGCGACAAGCTATAAGGGACTCTTTCATTTCGTGCGCTATATCGAGCAGATCAGAGAATACAATATTGACTATGGTGAAGCAGATATTCAAGGAGAATCTACAGATGCGGTGCGTGTACTTAGTATACATAAGAGCAAAGGGTTGGAATTTCCGGTGGTGATTGTAGCGGGTATGGGAAAAGGATTCAATATCCAGGATGTGACGGGAGAGATTGTGATACATCCGGATCTTGGAATTGGTATTCGGTCCGTGGATATAGAATCCAGAACAGCAGTGTCAACGATTTTGCGCAATCTCATTCAGACGGAAACACAGATTGAAAATCTTGGAGAAGAACTGCGTGTGCTTTATGTGGCGCTGACGCGGGCAAAGGAGAAACTAATTCTGACGGGAACACTGAAGAAAGCGAAAGAGAAAATTTGCCGATATACAAGAAATACTGGAAATGGCCCATTGTCGTTTCTTGAGCTGCTAAGAGGGAAACGATATTGGGACTGGGTACTTCCCGTGGTGTGCCAAATGCCAGGTGGCGCGCATGCAAAACTGGAAATTTTATCCTTTGAAGATGTTGTAGAAAGTGAAATAGAGCGAGAAGAAAAAGCGAAGGAATTAATTTTGAATGCAGAAGATCAGGCGTATGCAAAAGAACTGCGGGAACAATTTTCTTATCGTTATCCATATCTGGAAGAAGAAACGATGAAGTTAAAATATGCTGTATCGGAGTTAAAAGAACGTGCGATTTTGGAAAATCCAGAACTAGAAGTGGGAGAAACGTTATTGAAAGAAGCTGATGAGACAGTTTTAAAACCTGAATTTATGCGTGAAGAGCAAAAGTTGACAGGGGCATCAAGAGGAAGTGCTTACCACAAAGTGCTGGAGCTTTTGGATTTCACAGAATCTTATGGAGAATCAACTTTATCTGCAACTTTAGATGAATTCGAACGAGAGGGATTTCTAAGTGCAGAGATGAAGGCGTGCGTTAGAAAGTATGATCTACTTACGTTTTTAAAGAGCCCAGTTGGAAACAGAATGCACGAAGCGGCAAAAAAGGGAAGACTATTTAAGGAACAGCCATTTGTGTTCGGCATTGATGCCAAAGAAATGTATCCAGAGACAACAAGTAAGGAACTGGTTTTAATCCAAGGAATCATAGACGTGTATTTTGAAGAAGATGATGGACTTGTGGTGTTGGATTATAAGACGGACAAAGTGGAAAAAGCGTCGGAACTTCTGGAACGATATCGAGAACAGCTGGAACTTTATGCACGCGGGTTAGAGCAAATGACGAACAAGAAGGTCAAAGAGAAAATCATCTATTCCTTCACCTTGAAAGAAGAGATTCACTGGTCATAGTGTATATTTTCATGAGAAAAAAGAAATACTCCTCTATATAGGGAAAATATAGAGGAGTAGGACTTATGGGAAATAAAAAGCAAAAAAAGATTTCGCTGGAAGACATTCGAAATATGGAAGAACAAGAAAGACGAAAATATGAAATCGCAGAGGAACTTGGACTTTTGGACAAAGTTTTAGAAGAAGGATGGAAGTCTTTATCGTCCAAAGAAACGGGAAGGATTGGCGGAATTATTTCGAAAAAAAGAAAAGAATGTTAACAACTGTGAATAAATGTGAAGATTTTGTGTGTACGGTTGAAATGCAAGATACATTTTGTTATACTCGCAAAGTTAGAAAATAAGAACAGGTGAATATATGAGTGGTAAAATAGACGTACTTGGAATTCAGCTGGATGATTGCACCGCGAAAGATGCAATCAAAGAAGTTGCGGGATATATCAAAGAAGAAGCGGTCAATCTGGTAGAAGTTGTGACTGCAAAATCGGTCATGCGAATGACGCTGAATGAAGATGGAGACCGGAAAATCGATGAGATGGATCTGGTTCTTCCAGGAGATCGGGCACTTCTTGAGGCGGCTGAAATTAAAGATGAACGACTTTTAAAAGAGGCAGAACAGAAAGGTTTTGTGAAGTTGTTGTTTCAGTATCTGCACAAAAATAAGACCAGCGTATTCCTTTTGGCAGATACTTTGGAGGAAGTGAGGAAACTTAACTCTTATCTAGAGCGAGAGTATCATCATATACAGGTGAAAGGAATGACAGCGCTGTCAGAGGATGTGTTGTCGGAAGAGATGCTGATTAATCGAATCAATGGTTCAGAAGCAGAATGTATTCTCGCAAGCGTGACATCTGATAAGCAAGAATCCTTTATCTGTAGATGTCGGAGAGTCCTGAATGTCCGCTTGTGGGTTGGCATCAATGGGACAGAAGTGTTCTGTGACACGAATACGAGCTGGAAGCAGCGAGTTTTGTGGATGGTCAATGGAAGGATTTTGAAAAGAAAAGCGATACAGGAAAAAAAGAGACGAAATGCATAAAAAGATGCATTTTGCTCTTTTTTTTTTTGGTCATTTGTATTAAAGTATAGAGTGTACATATGTGCAATTAGTTAAAACATTGAAACAAACATTGTGGAAAGTGTATAATTTATGGAGGGATTAGAATGATATCGAATCAGATATTGCAAAATACGTTAGAAGGGTTAAAATCAATCGCGCGAATCGAACTTGGCGTTATGGATACAGAAGGTAAGACTTTGGCGACCACTTTTTCACAGATGAGGGATTATGAAAAGGAAGTGGTTGCATTTGTGGAGTCACCGGCAGACAGCCAGGTTATTCAAGGGTCACAGTTTTTTAAAATTTATGACGACCGTCAGTTGGAATATATCCTGATCGCGAATGGGGAAAACGATGAGGTTTATATGATTGGCAAGATCGCAGTCTTTCAGATTCAGAGTCTGATTGTTGCCTATAAAGAACGATTTGACAAGGATAATTTCATTAAAAATCTTCTTTTAGACAATTTATTATTGATAGATATTTACAACAGAGCCAAAAAATTACATATTGACACAGAAGCGAAACGTGTTATCTTTATAGTGGAAACTTCGCGTGAGCGAGATGTTGCTGCGCTTGATAAATTGCGAGTGCTTTTGGGAAATAAGGCAAAAGACTTTATTACAGCTGTTGACGAGAAGAACATCATTGTGGTGAAAGAAATCGCTGCGGGAGATGGCTATTTGGAAGTAGACAAGATGGCAGGAGAGATTCTGGAGATTCTCAAGTCAGAAGAAGAGAGTGTAAGAGTTGCATACGGGACAATCATAACAGATATTAAGGAAGTCTCTAAGTCTTACAAAGAAGCGAAGCTTGCACTGGATGTGGGAAAGATTTTTTCGCCAGAAAAAGAAGTTGTAGCATACAATACACTTGGAATTGGACGGTTGATCTACCAGCTTCCGATTCCACTTTGCAGAATGTTTATCAAAGAGATATTTGAAGATCGCTCACCAGACGAGTTTGATGAAGAGACATTGGTGACAATCAATAAGTTTTTCGAGAATAGTTTGAATGTATCGGAGACATCAAGGCAGCTTTATATCCATAGAAACACATTGGTGTATCGATTGGATAAGTTACAGAAGAGTACGGGATTAGATCTTCGCACATTTGAAGATGCGATTACATTTAAAATCGCGCTTATGGTGGTGAAGTATATGAAGTATATGGAGACACTGGAGTATTAATGATTAGGAGGAGCATATGATAGAATTAACAGACGTTCGAAAAGAGTATTCTAAGGGAATATCTGCGTTAAACGGAATTAATTTGAAGATTGAACAAGGGGAATTTGTTTTTATTGTAGGGGATAGTGGATCAGGGAAATCTACTTTGATCAAGCTTTTAATGAAGGAAATTGAGCCTACAGATGGAACATTGATTGTAAACGGACAGAATTTGAGAAGGATGAAGCATCGTCACATTGCACAGTACCGCAGAGGAATCGGTGTTGTATTTCAGGATTTCCGTCTTTTGAAAGATAGAAATATTTATGAGAATATTGCGTTTGCACAGCGTGTAACAGAAAAATCTACACGTGTTATCAAAAAGAAAGTGCCGGCGGCATTGTCGTTGGTGGGATTGGCTCAGAAATACAAGGCATTTCCAAAGGAACTTTCTGGTGGTGAGCAGCAGAGAGTTGCAATTGCGAGAGCGATTGTAAATGAACCACAGATTCTTCTGTGCGACGAACCGACTGGAAATCTAGACCCAACCAATTCGTGGGAGATTATGAAGCTTCTTGAAGAGGCGAATGATCGAGGAACTACCGTAGTTGTGGTAACACACAACCAGGAAATCGTAAATGAAATGCAGAAGCGCGTTATTACGATGAAAAAGGGAGTTATAGTAAGTGACGAACGAAAAGGTGGGTATAAATAATGAGAATTAGTACAGTAGGATATTCAGCAAAGCAGGGCGTTAAGAATATCGGGAGAAATAAGATGTTTTCGCTGGCATCGATTGCAACTATGGCGGCATGTATTTTTATGTTTGGTCTATTCTTCTCAATCATAATGAACTTTCAGTACATTGTGCACAAGGCAGAAGAAAGTGTAGCCATCACGGTATTCTTTGAAGAAGATACCACAGAGATGCAGGTTAATAATATAGGAAAAAGATTGGCAGAACTGGATGGTGTCCGAGAAGTAAATTATGTATCAGCAGATGATGCATGGGAAAAATTCCAGAAAGATTATTTTGGCGAAGATGCAGCAGAGTTGGCAGAAGGATTTAAGGATGATAATCCACTTAGCACATCAGACAACTATGAAGTTTATCTGAATGACGTTTCGAAGCAGGCGGAGATTGTAGAGACAGCAGAGTCATTAAACGGTGTGCGTAAGGTAAATAAATCTGATGTTGTAGCAAATACCTTGAACAGTGTGAATAAATTAGTGTGGTATGCATCTGTAATCTTAATAGGTATTTTGCTTGCGATTTCTGTGTTCTTGATCAGTAATACCGTAACGATGGGTATTTCGGTTCGAAGAGAAGAGATTGCAATTATGAAGTATATTGGAGCAAAGGACAGCTTCGTTCGAATGCCATTTATCATTGAGGGTGTTTTGATTGGTTTAATCGGTGCAGTGATTCCACTGGCTGCACTCTATTTTATGTACAATAAAGCAATCGAATTTATTTTAGAGAAATTTAGTTTGCTTAACAATATTTTGGATTTCCTTCCAGTTGCAGAGGTATACAGGACTTTACTTCCAGCAGGATTATTGCTTGGAATTGGAATCGGTTTTGTTGGAAGTGCATTTACAATCAGAAAACACTTGAGAGTGTAGTTGAAACGAGGAAAAGTGATGAAGAAAAAGAACAGAATCAGCTGTCTGTTGCTGGCTTTCATCATGTGCTTTTCCACCGTGCTACCAGTCAGTGCTGATGAGATTTCGGATGCGCGGGATGAGAAAGAAGAGTTGGAAGAGGCACAGGAGCAGGCAGAAAACATGAAAAAGGAGCTGGCCAGTGAATTGAGCAGATTGACCAAGGAACTGGAGAAAACCGAGGCTCAGCAGGAAGCGAAACAGGTGGAACTTTCACAGGCGCAGGATGAATTGGATATTGCAAGAATAGAGGAGCGCGAGCAGTATGCCAGCATGAAACTTCGTATAAAGTTTATGTATGAAAATGGAAGCGCAGAGATGATTGCGAAGCTTTTTGAATCTCAGTCAATTGGAGAATTCTTAAATAAGGCAGAGTATATCCAACAAGTGTCAGAGTACGATCGTCAGATGTTGAATGAATTTCAGGATACTGTGAAGCAAATTGAGGAAAAGGAAGCGAGGCTTAAGGAAGAAGAAGCTGAGCTGGAGAAATTGCAGAATCAGTTGTTTGCACAAAAAGATGAATTGGATGCTCTGATGAAGAAGACGACAGATGACCTTGGCACGATAGAAACCAATCTGAAGGCTGTCACGACGAGATTGAATAACTTAATTGCGCAGGCCAACGCAAATAAGAATCAAGGAACTGGTGGAGGAACAGCTGGGCCATCTCAGATTATTGGAAATGGGACATTGGCGTGGCCGACCACGAGCCAGCGGATTACGAGTAGGTATGGAAATCGCCCAGTTCCGGTTGCCGGGGCAACCTCGTGGCATGATGCCATTGATATTGGAGCACCGATAGGAACGCCGGTTTATGCGGCAGCAGATGGAACGGTTATTACCGCCAAGTGGGGATATAATGGCGGCCGTGGTGTTTACATAATGATTGAGCACGACAATGGTCTTGTGACGAGATATCAACATTTGAGTGATATGTATGTATCTGTCGGTCAGACAGTGACGAAGGGGCAGAACATTGCGGCGGTTGGAAATACTGGAGCAAGCTCAGGACCACATTTGGATTTCGCAATCTATGTCAATGGATCAACAGTGGATCCGTTGTTGTATTATTAATAAAATAGCAGAATGAATTATTTGTGAAGGCAGGATATATGGAAGAGAAAAAGCAAAAAAGTCATTTTTGGAAAGGGGCGCTTTTTGGCGCCCTTGCTATGTTTCTGGCTGTGACAGGAACGGTAGTTGTAATGTATTATTCTGGAGTGCAGCTGTTGATTGGTGGGAATTTAACAGAAGCAAAGATAGAACAGAAACTGAAATATTTTGAGAACTTAATCGATGCCTATTATCTATATTCGGATGATGTAACTTCAGAGATGCTGGAAGAGGGCATCTATACAGGGTATATCAATGCATTGGGTGATCCTTATTCGGTGTATTACGATGAAGAGGATACGGCGGACTTGTTCGAATCCACATCGGGAGAGTATTCCGGAATTGGAGTCGTATTTTCTCAAAACATGAGCACGAAGATCAGCACTGCAGTGCAGGTCTATGTGGGTAGCCCAGCAGAAGAAGCAGGAGTAAAAGAGGGTGACATCCTTTACAAAGTAAATGGAAGAGATGTAAGTGCGGAAGAACTTTCGGATGTAGTCTCTGAGATTAAAGGAAAAGAAGGCACGACGGTAGAACTGACAGTACTTCGTGGGGCAAATGCGGAAGAAGTAACTATGGAAGTGACGCGCAGAAAGATAGAGGTACAGACGGTCACTTTTGAGATGAAAGAAGATCAGATTGGTTACATAAGGGTGACAGAATTTGATAAAGTGACATATGCACAATTTGAAGAGGCGATAGAGACCTTAAATGCACAGGGAATGCAAGGGCTGATTGTAGACCTTCGCTCTAATCCTGGCGGTAATCTGACAACGGTTGTAAATATGCTGGATCTTCTTTTGCCGGAAGGCACTGTAGTCTATACGGAAGATAAGAATGGAAAGCGGGAAGAATATTCTTCTGATTCGGCAAAGTTGTATGACAATCCGATGGTGGTATTGATCAATGGATATAGTGCAAGTGCATCAGAGATCTTTGCGGGAGCAATTCAAGACTATCAGGTTGGTCAGATTATGGGAACGACGTCTTATGGAAAAGGTATTGTTCAGCAGCTGATACCGCTTCCAGATAATACCTGCGTGAAGCTTACCGTATCAGAGTATTTCACTCCAAATGGACGAAATATTCATGGGACAGGAATTGAGCCGGATATAGAAGTTGAGTACGAGGTAAATGAGACGGACGATGCGGCTGACAATCAAATCGATGCGGCGATTGCGGAATTAAAACGACAAATTGCAGAATAGAAGAAACCAAGGGAATGTCAAAATTGGCATTCCTTTTTTTTTTGGTCTGTGGTAGAATGTAAGTTGTATATGTATGTCTAAAAATATAAATTAATATGAAAACAAGCAGGAGGAAACGGAAATGATTAATAAATTAGTTGCGAATATTAAGAAGACAGGAGCTCCGATTGTAGTGGGACTTGATCCAATGCTGAACTATGTACCAGAACATGTGCAGAAGAAGGCATTTGCAGAATATGGTGAGACTTTAGAGGGAGCGGCTGAGGCAATCTGGCAGTTCAACAAAGAGATTGTTGACAAAACTTATGATCTTATTCCAGCAGTAAAGCCACAGATTGCGATGTATGAACAGTTTGGGATTCCGGGACTTCAGGCTTTTAAAAAGACAGTAGATTATTGTAAGGAAAAAGGACTTGTAGTGATTGGTGACATCAAGCGTGGAGATATTGGTTCCACATCAGCTGCTTATGCAGTAGGGCATGTAGGAAGAGTACAAGTTGGAAGCAAAGTCTATGTACCATTTGATGAAGATTTTGTTACCGTGAATCCATATTTGGGATCAGATGGAGTAAATCCATTTATCAAAGTATGTCAGGAAGAAAAGAAAGGTATGTTCATCCTTGTGAAGACCTCCAACCCATCCAGCGGAGAATTCCAGGATCAGCTGATTGAAGGACGCCCTCTCTATGAGTTAGTCGGAGAAAAAGTAGCAGAGTGGGGCGCACAGCATATGGGTGATGAATACAGCTATATCGGAGCTGTTGTCGGAGCTACTTATCCAGAACAGGGTAAAATCCTTCGTAAAGTGATGCCAAAATCATTTATTCTAGTGCCGGGATATGGCGCACAGGGTGGAAAAGGAAAAGATCTTGTACATTTCTTTAATGAAGATGGACTGGGTGCAATCGTGAATTCTTCAAGAGGAATTATCTGCGCGTACAAGCAGGATGCGTATGCAAAATTTGGACCAGAGAACTGGGGAGATGCATCACGTGCAGCAGTGGAAGATATGATTGCAGATATCAGAGGAAGTCTGGAACAGCGTTAAATTGCGGATATAAAAGGAGTGTTGAGATTATGCCAGATAAGAAGAAAGAAATAGTTGCGGTTGTTTCACAGGAAATGATCGCTACAGATATTTACAGTATGTGGCTGAAGACAGATGCAGCGGCTACAGCAGGACCGGGGCAGTTTATTTCCATGTACACCAATGATGGAAGCAAGTTGCTTCCAAGACCAATCAGTATCTGTGAGATTGATAAGGAACGGAATATGCTGCGCGTGGTATATCGTGTGACAGGGGAGAATACAGGGACAGAACAGTTTTCAAAGTTAAAAGCAGGGGACACACTGCCAATTATTGGACCTTTGGGCAATGGATTCCCATTAGAGAAAGCGGAAGGAAAAAAGGCATTTCTCATGGGTGGCGGAATTGGAATCCCTCCAATTCTTGAACTTGCAAAACAGCTGAATTGCGAAAAACAGATGATTCTTGGCTACCGTGATGCGGAGACATTCTTGCAGAAAGAATTTGAAGCAAATGGACAGGTTTATATTTCAACGGAAGATGGAAGTGTTGGAACGAAGGGAAATGTCATGGATGCAATCCGTGAACATGCACTTGATGCAGATATCATTATGGCTTGTGGACCGACACCGATGCTTCGCGCGATCAAGAATTTCGCAGAAGAACGTGGAATCGAATGTTATGTTTCTATGGAAGAAAGAATGGCATGTGGAATTGGTGCCTGTCTTGGCTGCGTATGTAAGACAAAAGAGAAAGACCATCACACAAATGTACATAATAAGCGTTGCTGCAAGGATGGCCCAGTATTCTTGTCTACGGAGGTGGAAATCTAATGAACATGAAAGTAAATATTGCAGGTGTAGAATGGAATAACCCAGTGACAGTGGCTTCAGGAACATTTGGATCAGGGGCAGAATTTGTAGATTATGTAGATTTGAATCGCTTGGGAGCAGTGACGACAAAAGGTGTGGCAAATGTGCCATGGCCAGGCAATGCAACCCCACGTGTGGCTGAGTCGCACGGCGGAATGCTCAACGCAGTTGGTCTTCAAAATCCAGGAATTGATGTGTTTTGTGAAAGAGATATTCCTTTTTTAAGACAGTATGACACGAAGATTATCGTAAATGTCTGTGGAAGAACGAAAGAAGATTACTGTGAAGTAGTGGAACGTCTTGCCCATGAAGATGTAGATATGCTGGAGATTAATATTTCCTGCCCGAATGTCAAAGAGGGAGGAATTGCTTTTGGACAGAATCCAAAGGCTGCAGAAGAAATCACGAAAGCAGTCAAACAATATGCAAAACAGCCGGTGATCATGAAGTTAAGTCCAAATGTAACAGATATCACAGAGATGGCCAAAGCAGTAGAGGCAGGCGGAGCAGATGCAGTTTCTTTGATCAATACACTGACAGGTATGAAGATCGATGTGCATCGCAGACAGTTCCTTCTTGCAAACAAAACAGGCGGAGTGTCAGGACCAGCGATTCATCCAATTGCAGTGCGCATGGTATATCAAGTTGCAAATGCAATTAAACTTCCAATCATTGGTATGGGAGGAATTGCATCAGCAGAAGATGCGATTGAAATGATTTTGGCAGGAGCCAGCGCAGTATCTGTTGGAACTGCAAATTTCTACAATCCAGCAGTGACGATGGAAATTGTAGATGGAATAGAAGCATACATGAAAAAATATGGATTTGAGACAGTGGCCGATATGGTCGGAATTGTAAAATAGGAGGAGAGAACATCATGGAACAGTACAAGAAAGAGTTTATAGAATTTATGGTAGAAAGCAATGTACTTAAATTCGGAGAATTTACATTGAAAAGCGGAAGAAAATCGCCATTCTTCATGAACGCAGGGGCATATGTAACTGGTTCACAGTTGAAGAGACTAGGCGAATATTATGCAAAAGCAATCCATGATGCCTATGGACTTGATTTTGATGTATTATTTGGACCAGCATATAAAGGAATTCCACTGGCTGTAGTAACTGCCATGGCATTCAGTGAATTATATGGAAAAGAAGTACGTTATTGCTCAGACCGTAAGGAAGAGAAAGATCATGGCGCAGATAAAGGAAGTTTCCTTGGAAGTAAACTCCAGGATGGCGACCGCGTAATTATGATCGAAGATGTAACTACTTCAGGAAAATCTATGGAAGAGACAGTTCCAAAAGTACGTGGAGCTGCAAATGTAGAGATCAAAGGATTGATGGTATCACTCAACCGTATGGAAGTAGGAAAAGGCGGAGAAAAGTGTGCTTTGGACGAAGTAAAAGACTTGTATGGATTTGAGACAGGTGCAATTGTTTCAATGGATGAAGTTGTAGAATATCTTTACAATAAACCTTGCAATGGAAAAATTGTGATTGATGATACATTAAAGGCTGCAATTGATGCATACTATGAACAGTATGGTGCAAAATAAAAGGAGGTTTCTGCATGACAGAAAAGGCATATAAGGCAATGTCAGTTGCTGGGGTGATCAATATTGTAGTGGGTGTTCTCTCGATTGTGGTCGGAGTGGCATCTGGCGTAGTATTGCTGATTAGTGCGGCAAGATTATTTAAAACAAAAAAGGGTTTGACATTCTAGGAAGGATATTTTGATTGAAAGCAAAAAACAGGAATAGAATGAGAGTGCTTGGCAAGATATTGTTTGTATTGTACATCATGTTCTTGATATATTTTTTGATTTTTTCAGATTGGTATGGAAGGACCGGAGGAGCGAATGGTTATCGCTATAATCTGGTCCCTTTCCAGGAAATCCAGAGATTTTGGAGATACCGGGAAACACTCGGATGGATAGCATTTGCAAATCTTTTTGGGAATATTTTGATTTTTGTTCCTTTTGGATTTTTCATGCCGATGGCCAGTCGTTACAGAAGTTTTTTCCTGACTATGTTATATAGTCTGGGGCTTAGTCTTCTGGTAGAAGCTTTTCAGTTTGTTTCTCAGGTGG
>CAZYCT010000031.1:0-13072 GCA_964646135.1 uncultured Coprococcus sp.
GAGTATAACATATAATTCAGAATTTTTAAATTTTTATTTATAGTTTTGTATCACTATCTGAGGTGTTTTTATCCCTTGATATTCATTTATCGTCGGATAATAGGTAAATGCCATCTCTATTCCAGCATCTCGCCCCTGTAAAAGTTGATGATATGAAATCGTGCCAAATTTATTTTTCATATATTCCTGCATCTCAGGCACATCTCCAAAATACATCGCATCGATTTCTCTCTGGCTCTCGTCCATCACACGAAATTTAAGAACATTTTGATTTTTTCCTAAAATCCTTGCACTTTTTACCCGAACCTTCTTCTGTGCAAAAAGTGGTTTTTCATTTCCTTTTCCAAATGGTTCCAGTACATGTAACTCTTCAATGAACTTTTCAGTAACTGTCGAAAATGGAAGTTGCATATCAATCTGAACTTTTTCTACTAAATCTGCCGGACATATTCCAGAGCGTTCATTGATTTCTCTTCGAAAACATTCTAAATTTTCTTCTTTCAAAGAAAGTCCTGCCGCCATCTTATGACCACCAAATTTTGTCAACAAATGACTGCATCTGTGAAGTCCTTCATACATATGCCAACTTTCAATGGATCTTCCAGAACCTTTGATTTCATTTTCTCCTTTTGTGAGAACAAATACCGGCTTATAATATCGCTCTCTCACCCTTCCTGCCACAATACCTGCCAGGCTTTCATGACATTCGGGCATATAGATAACCAGCACATCATCTTCTTTTATCTCTGTATTTTCTATCTGAATAAACGCTTGTTCCACAGCTTCTGCCGTCATATCTTTTCTACTGTCATTCAACGCTTTCAAGTCCCCTGCCAGCACATCTGCTTCGCGCGTGTCAGAGGCACACAAAAGTTCCAGCGCCCGCTTTGCTGTATCCAATCTTCCCGACGCATTCATACAAGGGCCAAGGACAAATCCAATATGATAGGTATTCAGCATTGCAGAATTTACTCCGGTGCACTCCATCAAAGCTTTTAATCCGATATTCTTCGTGCGGCGCATCATCTCCAATCCCTGCTTGACAAAAATACGATTTTCATCAACCAAATCCATAACATCTCCCACTGTTGCAATTGCCACATTCTCCATAAGATAGTCGATTTCATGAACCTCTCTTCCCATCGTTTCTGTCAAAGCTTCCATCAATTTATATGCCACCGCAGCCCCACAAAGCCCCGAAAAAGGATATTTACAATCTTCTCGCTTTGGATCTACTACAGCATCTGCCGGTGGAAGAAGATATTTCTTTTTCTCCCCCTCTTCTGTGTACGGCACTTCGTGGTGGTCTGTAACAATCACCGTCATACTCAGACTCTTCGCATATTCTATCTCTTCTTTTGCTGCAATTCCATTGTCACATGTCAAAATGGTATCCACATCCGCCTCGAACGCCCGATCGATCAGATTTCGATTCAACCCATATCCATCCTTCATTCTATCCGGAATGTCGCTGTCCACAACTGCGCCTAACCGCTTCAACCCTTCCAGTAAAATATAAGTTGCCTGAATTCCATCAATATCATAATCACCGATAATACGAATCTTCTTTTTTTCTTGAATCTTCTCACACAAAATAGCTATTGCTCGATCCATATCCTTCATCAACATTCCATCATACAGATCCGAAATTGTACCATATAAGTATTTTCTGATAGATTCCTCTCCAACCACATCTCGATTACGAATCAATGATGCCACTCGTGGACTGACATGAAACAGTTCGCTGACGCGCTGAAAATCTCCGCCCTTTCTCAAAAGTACCCAATTTTCCATCTTTTTTTCCAACCATTCTATTTATTAATAAAGCATATGTGGTGAGTCCGTCTTTGAATATGTAAAGAAAGGTGCTGGAATTCCAAACACCTTTCCCTTCTCTACTCACCTATTTTTACAGAAAGAACACCACTTGCTTCTTCCGAAATATCAGCGCAATAGAATGTTTCCATCGCTTTGATCATATAGTATGTATCCTTGACTCCTGCTGTCTCATAAGAAGAATGCATTGCCAATTGTGGAAGTCCAATATCCACTGCATTCATTGACACTTTCGTTGCTGAAATATTTCCAAGTGTGCTTCCACCAGCTGCATCAGATCGATTAGCAAAAAATTGTACCGGAACATCTGCAGCCTTACAAATGTCTCGAAATACTGCAACACTCACTGCATCACTTGTATATTTCTGTTCTGCCTGTGCCTTCACCACAATACCTTCATTCATGTACACGCAATTTCCTGCATCTGTCAATTCCGGATGATTTGGGTGTACAGCATGTGCATTGTCTGCGCTGAGCATAAAGCTTGATGCCACTGCACGATAATACTCTTCTTCTGTCTTGCCAAGAGCGTCATTCACACGGCGCAATACATCGTACAAGAATGTAGAGCGCGCTCCCTGTTTCGTTGAAGATCCAACTTCTTCGTTATCAAAACATGCATATACATTGATGTTTTTCGGATTCTTTCCCTTCAAAAATCCTACAAGTGACGCATAGCCACACTGAAGATCATCTAAGTGTGAAGATGAAATAAATTCTTCATTCACTCCCCAAATGGATGGTGCTGTACGGTTGTATAAATAAAGATCTGTTCCATAGATTGCTTCTTCTTCTACACCTAATTCTTTTGCAATCAGCTTTTTGAAAGCTCCTTTTTCACATTCTGCTCCTCCGAACAATGGAAGCATGTCAACTTGCTTATTGTACTTATATCCGTCATTCACACCACGATTCATATGGATTGCCACATTTGGAATCATGATGAGATCTTTATCAATATTCAAAAGTTTTGTAGTAAGCTTGTTTCCTTCTTTGACAAGGACACGTCCTGCTACAGAAAGTGGTTTGTCAAACCAAGTTGCACAAAGCATACCGCCATACCCTTCGGTATTCAACTGTGTGTATTTACCTCTTACTTCTATTTCCGCATTTTCTTTGATTTTAAATGTTGGGCAGTCACTGTGTGAAGCTGCAATGTTAAAACTATAGTTTTCAAGTGCTTCTCCTACATTTACTGCAATAATACTAGACTGATTTCTAGTAACAAAATACTTACCACCTGGCACAATATCCCAACTCTTACTCTCCAAGAGTTCTTCGTAACCATTCGCAAGAAGTTCTTCCTTGATATTTTGAACTGCATGAAATGCTGATGGACTCTTCTGAAGAAACGTTAACAGCTTTTCAGATGTTTCTCTATACATACGACATTCTCCTTTGTATTACCATATTTTTCGTTATTTTGTTGCCATTATAGCACATGTAAAATTTTTATACCACTCTTTCTTTACGACAACATGCCTCCTGCCATGCCTCCCGCAAGGCAAAATGCCAATGTTTCTACCTTTTCTATTCCGATGATAGAAGTCCTATAAATTCCAACCGAAATCAAAACCAAAAAAGTAAAATATAAAATGCCTGCCAATGCGCCCCACAAAAAACGACGTGTCTTCACCTGTTTCCCCATAACAAAACCGCCGATAAAAGATGAAACAACATACGTCAGCGTTATACCTATATTTACAATCTGCTCCGCTAAATCAAATTGAAACAACAGGTAACTGATGAAAAACAGGATAACGCAACTAGTGATATAGGCTGCTAATAGTGACTTTATCATCCACCCAGCCTTACACTCTTGTACTTTCTTTCTTTCCACAACAGATTCCTCCTTTTTCTAGTCAAGGATTGTACCATGCACATTCCCCTCTGAGAAAACTGTATGATAAGAAACGGATTTTTATTCTAAAATTGACTTTGATATAGCTGGTAATAAAATCCTTGTGCACGCAGCAAGGTCTTATGATTTCCCTGTTCTATGATTTTGCCATCCTTCATAACCAAAATCACATCTGCCTCTTTGATCGTAGACAATCTGTGCGCCACAATAAAACTTGTTTTTCCTCGCATCAATCTTCCGAAGGCTTCTTGGATCTTCATCTCTGTTCTTGTGTCAATCGAAGAAGTTGCCTCATCCAGGATAAGGATCGACGGATTACACAGCATCACTCTGGCAATACACAGAAGCTGCTTCTGTCCTTGTGATAAACTACCGCCGTCTTCTGTAATATATGTATCATATCCTTGCGGCAATCTCCGGATAAATGCGTCCGCATAAGAATTTCTGGCAGCCACTAGCATCTCTTCCTCTGTGGCATCAGGTCTTCCCATCAGAATATTCTCCCGTATTGTCCCTGTTTTCAACCAAGTCTCCTGAAGCACCATTCCATACCCAGCTCGAAGACTTCTCCGTGTCATCTCATGAATGTTAAGATCATCGACACTGATAGAACCTCCTTGGATTTCATAAAAACGCATCAGTAGATTAATTAATGTTGTTTTTCCACATCCTGTCGGTCCCACAATCGCGATTCTCTGCCCTGGCTTTACATCCAAAGAAAAATCTTCAATTAATTTTTGCTCCGCTTGATAAGAGAAGACAACATCATGGATAGATACTTTCCCCTCTACCTTAGTTAGTTCTTTCGCATTTTTCGCATCAGGAATCTGCGCTTCCTCTTCTATTAAATCAAAAATACGCTGTGCACAGGCAATCGCACTTTGAAGTTCTGTGATAACACCTGATATTTCATTAAACGGTTTTGTATATTGGTTCGCATAGCTGAGAAAACATGTCAACTGCCCTACGCTCAAACCTCCATTTATCACCGCTATCGCACCTGTAAGCCCCACTCCCGTATATACCAAGCTGTTCACAAAACGCGTGCATGGATTGGTAAGTGAGGAGAAGAAAATTGCTTTCAGCGAGCATCTCTTCAGTTCTTCATTAATTTCATCAAACTGTTCCACCACGTCATTCTTTTTGCCAAAAGCCTGTACTACCTTCTGATTCTCAATCATTTCGTCGATCAGCGCAGTCTGTTTGCCCCTTGCTTCTGTCTGTGCTTTAAACATTGTAAATGTTCGTTTTGCGATAAAATTTGCCACCAAAATTGAAACTGGTGTAATTAGAACCACCACGAAAGCAATTTTCACATTGACAGACAACATAAATCCCAAGGTTCCGACAATTGTCGCAACTGCTGTAAAAAACTGTGTAAATCCCATAAGCAACCCATCTGCAAATTGATCCACGTCCGCAATAATACGGCTTACAATTTCTCCATGAGGATGTTGATCCACATATTTTAATGGAATGATTTCTATTTTCTGGAACGCTTCATTTCGGATATCCTGCACAATCTGATATGTCATTTTATTATTGCAAATACTCATAACCCATTGAAACAGTGCAACCAGCCCCGTACAGACTGCAATTTTTATAAGAATCACAAAAATTGCGGAGAAATCTACATTTCCTGCACCGATAATGTAATCTACTGCTTTTCCTGTAAGCATCGGCACGTACAGTGTAAGAGCAACCACGATTGCTGACAGCACAATGGATAAAAATACGATAAAGCGATATTTTCCAAGGTAGTGAAATACTTTTTTCAAGGTCTGAATCTGACTTTTATTTTCCATCTTCTGTATCCTCCTTTGGAAATTGTGAATAATAAATTTCCTGATACTCTGCACAAGAATCCAGTAATTCTTTATGGGTTCCCTTTCCTACCAGTTTTCCATCATCCAGTACCAGAATCTGATCTGCGTGCATCAAAGATGACGCTCTCTGCGATACGATAAACAATGTTGGCTTATATTTCATCTCCCCAAGAGCTCTGCGAAGTTTTAATTCCGTTGCGAAATCAAGAGCTGAAGCACTGTCATCCAAAATCAAAATCTCTGGTTTTTTCACTAGTGCGCGGGCTATCGTCAATCGCTGTCTCTGACCACCTGACAAATTCTTACCATTTTGCTCGATCATATATTGCAATTTTTGTTCTTTCGCCTCTACAAATTCTTTTGCCTGAGATATTTCAAGTGCTTCTTCCAGTTCTTCTTCTGAAGCATCTTCCTTTCCCCATCGCAGATTTTCTTCGATTGTCCCTTTGAATAGGACTGCCTTTTGCATAACTTCACCGATATGTTCACGCAATTCTTCAATATGATATGTATTTACATTTTTTCCAAATACGCGTACCACGCCTTCGGTTGCGTCATAGAATCTTGGAATCAGATTAACTAAAGAAGATTTGCCAGAGCCAGTACCACCAATGATGCCGATAATATCACCTGGCTTTGCTGCAAAGGTAATATGAGACAAAGACTCTTCGCCTGATCCTTGATAGCGCAATGACACATGTTCGAACTCCACAGCATAGCCTGCCGCTTCTTCACTCCAGCTTTCTTCTCCTGATTCCATAGAAGATTTTTCATCGAGAATGACCGCAATTCTATTTGCACAAGCGATTGCCTTCGTTGTCGATACAATCAAACTTGCCAGTTTCAATAATTCCACCAAAATTTGTGACATATAATTGATCAGCGCCACAACTTCTCCTTGTGAGAGAATTCCTATTTCCACACGAACTGCTCCTATGTAAATTAATACGATAATCGAGCAATTGACCACAATGTAAGTCGCAGGATTCATCAGTGCAGATATGTTTCCTACGAATTTCTGTGCATCTGTCAAAAGCTGGTTTCTTGCCTCGAACTCTTCTTGTTCTTTATGTTCTTGATTAAAAGCTCTGATTACACGAATACCGGTAAGATTCTCTCTTGTTGTCAGTAGAACTTTGTCTAGATGTTCTTGGACTTTGCGATAAAGAGGCATGGTCCAGAGCATAATACCAAAAACAATGAGTGATAAAAGCGGAATCGCCACAACAAATACCATTGCTCCTTTGACGTCCACTGTAAATGCCATCACCATTGCACCAACCACGATAAACGGGGAGCGCATAAACAGACGCAATACGAGATTGACTCCCGTCTGCACCTGGTTAATATCACTTGTCATGCGTGTAATGAGCGTTGAAGTCCCGTGCTTATCAATCTCTGTATGCGAGAACTCCTGGATGTGTGAAAAAAGCGCATGGCGCAGCTCTGTTGCAAAACCTGTTGCCGCTTTTGCAGAAAAATATTGTGCTGTCACGGAACAAAGCAAACCAATCACACCTAGGCCAACCATAAGTAAGCACATGCGCACAACATATCCATAGTCATTTTCTGCAATACCCACATCAATAATTGCTGCCATTACGAGCGGTACAAATAATTCGAACGACGCTTCCAGCATTTTAAATAAGGGTGCCAGAACACTTTCCTTTTTATAATTTTTCAAATATTTGAGAAGAGATTTCATTTTTTACTGCCTTCTTTCATTTGCGAAATAAAATTGATAGTTTTTATCTTACCACACGAACTCTTCACAGACAAGTCTACTCCATCTGTTTTCCCAGAAAAACTGATACCCACAAAGCCATTTTTTGCTCCACTTCGTCAAATATTTTTCGATTTTCTCTTCCTAAAAAAACAACACTTCCAATCACTTCTCCCTCACATACCACACTGCTGACCACTTGACTTTTATAGATATCTCTCTGTTCAGGCACAATTTTCATATAGTTCTCTTCCCCTGCCTGTGCAATATAGGAAACACGCTTTTGCAATACTTCTTGGAATTTTTTTGTAATCGGCTGCTCCAGCAGTTCCTTTCTCCCATTTCCCGCAGCTGCAATGACATGTTCCATGTCTGTAATGCACACCACTGCCCCGACAACCTGCGCCAGACTATCCGCCACAAACTGTACCAGATTTCCAATTTCTCCAATCGGCGAATATTTTTTTAAGACAATCTGACCTTCACGGTCTGTAAAAATTTCTAATGGTTCCCCTTCCCGAATATGAAGAGTTCGACGAATTTCTTTGGGAAGGACAATGCGACCAAGATTATCAATCCTTCGTATAATTCCAGTAGCCTTCATATAGTTTCAGCTCCTTTCACACCAAATCGTGATACTATTATTTGTTAATCAGTAAGATTTATACTGGCTGATTTACATTTCTGATGAATTATGCTAAAATGAACGAAATAAAAATTTCAGTACAAGGAGATTCCTCATGCAAATTACCTATATTGGTCACAGTGGATTCCTAGTAGAGACATCTGCTTGCTATTATCTATTTGATTATTATAATGGAACCATTCCATCTTTGAATCCTTGTAAACCTATACTGACTTTTTCCAGCCATGCTCACCAGGATCATTATAATCCAGAGGTTTTTGACATACTAAAATCCATGGGAATGCAACAGATTACTGCTGTTTTATCCAAAGATATTCCTGTCAGAAAATATCCTCAAGATGAAAGCATCACCTGTATAAAGGTCGCCTCTCATCAAATGTATGAGCTACCTTGCGGCACAACGCTACATACGCTGCTCTCTACAGACGTTGGCGTTGCCTTTTTGTTACAAAGTTCAGATGGCACCATTTATCACGGTGGTGATTTAAATGACTGGTTCTGGAGCGGCGAACCAGAACAGGATAACCGCCAAATGACAGGAAGCTATCGGCATGAAATTGATCTCTTGGCAAAACACCAAAAAGATGTTCTTCATAACGTTCCGATAGATATCGCCTTTCTACCATTGGACCCAAGACAGGAAGAACATTATGCGGATGGGATCCTTTATTTTCTAAAGAAAATACGTGTTTCAAATGTTTATCCTATGCATTTTTGGAATCAACCTGAAATTATGCATCGGTTTTTAGGGGCATACCCAGAATATACAAATTTAATCAAACTCACATCCAACTAAAGGAGGACAACATCATGAATTTCAAGATGGTACACGAAAACTACAACGTTTCTAATTTGGAAAAGTCTATGGCATTTTATGAAAAAGCACTGGGACTTCACGAAAAACGTCGAATTAACGGCAATGGCTTTATTATCGTTTATTTAGGGAATGACAGCAGTGATTTCGAATTAGAACTGACTCAGATAGACGCACATCCACAACCATATAATTTAGGTGAGTGTGAGTTCCACCTTGCTTTTTGTGCTGACGATTATGACGCTGCTCATAAGCTCCATGAAGAAATGGGATGCATCTGTTTTGAAAATCCTGAAATGGGTATCTATTTCATCACCGATCCTGATGGATACTGGCTTGAAATTGTACCTGTAAAATAAGGAACTTAGAGTATTTCAATACTTACAAAAAGACCCGCAGCAATTTTGCTGCGGGATTTCATTATTATCGAAGCTTTCTTGCGGCCTTTATCACATGTTTTGCGAGCACAGACGTTGTCACACTTCCAACACCCTTTGGAACCGGCGTGATATAAGAAGCTTTTTCTGCAACTTTTTCATAATCCACATCTCCGCAGAGTTTTCCCTGCTCATCCACATTGATGCCTACATCTATCACAATTGCGCCTTCGCGTATCATATCCGGGGTGATCATGCGCGCTCTTCCAACAGCCGCCACCAAAATATCTGCCCCTCGACAAATTTCTGCCAGCTCTGATGTATGTGAGTGCGCAATGGTTACTGTTGCATGCTTCTGCAGCATAAGGATTGCCAACGGTTTTCCAACAACCATACTTCTCCCTACGATTGCGACATTCTTTCCTTTCAAATCAATGTTATAATATTCCAACATGTCCATCACTGCCTCTGCCGTACATGGAGCATACCCATTCTCATCACCGCTAAATACTTTTCCATAATTAATGAGACTCATACAGTCCACATCTTTCCATGGATTAATCATATCTTTCAAAGGCTCTTCATTCAACGTATCTGGCAATGGACGAAATAGCAAGATTCCATGAATATCCTTATCATCATTGATTCTCTTAAATTCAACTTCTAATTCTCTCTGTGAAATATCCTCTGGAAACGTGAAAATCCTAGTCTCGATTCCCACTAATTCCATTCTTTTCACAGCACCTCGTTCATAAGAAAGGTCATCTGGCCTAGCTCCAACTCTCACGATTGCCAAACAAGGACAAATACCCTCTTTCTTCAATTCTTCCACACTCGCAATCAGCTTTTCTTTCATTCCTTTTGCGACATCAACACCACTCATTGTAACACTCATCTGGGAACCTCCTATCGAATCTTCGTAAGCACATATTCATAGATTTCTCTTTGAAGCTTCTTTCCTTCTTCAATCAGATAATCCGCTCTCTGCTCTAATCGCTTCGCACAGGCTTCATCTTTCATAAGCTTCGTATTGATGAAAACATTCAAAGAAGCTCCCTCTAATGCAGCCTGCGCAAACAATACGCCAGTTCCCACATCGCTGATAGCCATGACACTTCCCTTTTCTCCCAAAACTTTTAAAAGTTCCATCACTTTAAATATCTGCTCCATAATTTCAAGCGGCACGATACTCGCATGGTACAGTTCCTGTTCCATTACGCGTTCTTTCTCCAGACGCTGTTCCTCTGTATCTTTCGGCATCTTATAGGCTCTTGCCAACGGCTCAAATGCCTCTGCGTCCTTGTCTGTCAGAAGAATCAGAGATTTCTTTAACGTTTCCAGTTCTTCGCGCACTTGTATGATTTCATCTTCGTATTCCGCATACTTTTTCTTTCCAACTGTAAGATTCGCTACCATCAGCCCAAGCGCCGATGCAAAAGCCCCTACTGCTGCCGATGCGCCGCCACCCCCAGGTGTCGGCTTAGAAGAGGAAAGATCCTCCAAAAAATCTGTTGTCTTCTTATCTAGCATCATATCAACTTCCCCCTCACAAAATTGCCTCATTTTTCTTTAGTGCATTGTAACATATATCCATTTCTTTTTACAGAAAAATTTCATGAAAAAATTTTGTACTTTTTGCCCCTTTTTGTCTAGAATCCTTTTTTGCATAGAAGATGTTATTCAATATATAAAACATTCCTTTCCCTTCATTTTGTACAAGTCAGTGTCTTACAACTTGTAGTTGACTAAAATCCTCTTATTTAATACAATAGAAATGTTATGACAAATTATCTAAATAGGAGTTTATATTTATTATGAGTACAAAATCAAATTTTTCAAGCCGGATAGGATTCGTCCTTGCTGCTGCCGGTTCTGCAGTGGGTCTTGGAAATCTCTGGAGATTTCCGTACCTGGCAGCCAAATACGGCGGTGGGACATTCCTCTTCATTTATCTAATATTTGCTTTGACCTTCGGTTTTACCATGCTTATTACCGAAATCGCTATTGGGCGTAAAACAGGGAAAAGTGTAATTGGTGCATTTGCGGAATTGGACAAAAGATTTACGTTTCTTGGCTATCTTTCTGCTATCATTCCAATTATTATTTTCCCTTATTATTCTGTAATCGGTGGCTGGGTAATTAAATACATGATACTGTATATTACAGGTCAAGCGGAATATGCCGCGAAAGACGGTGCTTTTAGCACTTTCATCGGCGGAACAAACGAGCCATTATTACTGTTTGTCCTCTTCATCGTTCTTTCTACTGTAATCGTTGGATTTGGAGTGCAAAAAGGAGTTGAAAAGTTCAGTAAATTATTAATGCCTGCTCTCGTACTTCTTTCTATCGGAATTGCCATTTATGGCTTGACTGTAGATGGTGCTATGGCGGGAGTCAAATATTACTTGACACCTGATTTTTCTAAAATTTCATTCAACGCCATCTGCGCTGCACTTGGGCAATTATTTTATTCCCTTTCCATTGCAATGGGAATCTTGGTAACGTACGGTTCTTACTTAAACAAAGAAGACGATATCGCCAAAAGTGTCACACAGATTGAGATTTTTGATACGGGAATCGCATTTTTATCGGCACTTATTGTAATTCCTGCTGTATTTGCCTTCTCAGGTGGTGACCCTGCCACACTGGGTGCTGGACCATCTTTGATGTTTATCGCCCTTCCGAAAGTATTTGTGAATATGTCTATGGGCAGAATCATCGGCGGTGCATTCTTCGTATTAGTATTTTTTGCTGCACTTACTTCTGCAGTTTCTCTTTTAGAGACAATTGTATCAATTTTTATGGAAAAATTTGCATGGGGACGAACAAAAACTTGCATTATTGTGTTAACATTCTCATTGCTCATGGGCGTTCCTTCTGCTCTTGGGTACGGTGTCCTTGGAAATGTCACAGTCCTTGGCATGCAATTTCTTGATTTATTTGACTTTATCAGTAACACTATATTGATGCCAATTGCCGCATTTTTTACATGTATCCTTGTGGGACATATTGTAAAACCACAGTTTATTCATGACGAAGTGACAAGTTCTGGCAAGTTTGGCAGATACGGAATTTACTGTATCATGATTAAATATGTAGGACCATTGCTGCTTGCCATGATTTTGATATCATCAATCTTAAATACCTTCGGTATTATTACTCTATAATAGCAAAAAAAGGATTTCTGGAGCCGTATCTCTTGGCTACAGAAATCCTTTTCTAATATTCTATTCCGTACATGCGAATAATTGATGTGTATCCCCGATTACTACAGTCTTTCCCTCTCTGACAATAAGACCTTCTTGTTCTAAGTATTTCATCCTTCTAGAAAGTGTTTCCGGTGTCGTGTCCAAATGAGCTGCCAGTTCTTTCATTGACAAATGTAACTGTATAACCTTGGTTCTGCAATTTCTGCACCATCTGCGCTTTATCTTGAGGCAACAACTCTGCATACACTTCAGAAATCTCAACCTGTTCTGCAATGTGCTTCGCTATTTTAGGATTGTCGCCTGTCATTAAAATGGTCTTTCTTATTCCCATATGTTTCAGGGCACTAATGCTTTCTTTTACTTGCGGTTTTAAGTCATCCGAAACTGCTAACATCATAGATACTTTTCCATCTAATGCAATCAAAACTGTAGAAGCACCATGTTCTTGTTCTCTACAAACATCTCTCTTCACATGTTCAACCTGTGCACCGTATTCCACAGAAATCTTTTCCTCTCTAACATATGACACTATAGCCTTTGCCAGTGGATGGTCAACGGCAAGCTCTGCCGAGGCCGTAAGTGTTAAAACCTCTTCTCTATCCCCAGTATAAAAATACGTATTCGTCACTTTTGCGAAACCAGTTGTCAGTGTTCCTGTTTTATCAAACACAACCACATCTGTCTTTACAAATGAATGAATACTGTCGCCACCTTTGAGCAAAATGCCTGCTCGCGCACCGCGACCTATTCCCGCCACATTTGCAATCGGTGCTCCTATCA
>CAZYCT010000031.1:13172-22472 GCA_964646135.1 uncultured Coprococcus sp.
CCTGCTCGCGCACCGCGACCTATTCCCGCCACATTTGCAATCGGTGCTCCTATCATCAATGCTAAACCAACAACCGCAGGCGTGTAATATTTTGCAAAGTGATCTACGAATCGTCCTACCGGTGACTTTGCATCTTGAGCTTCTTCCACCAACTGCACAATTCTCGAAAAAGTGGTATCTTCCCCAACTTTACATGCCTCCATCTCCAGCGTGCCACTCTCCAAGATTGTTCCTGCGTAGACGGTGGATTTTTCGCTCTTATGTTGTAATCGAGACTCGCCTGTAATACTCGATTCATTTACATAGCCATCCCCGCTAAGAATGACACCATCTGCTGCAATCCGTCCTCCTGTTTTTACCAATAGACGATTCCCCACTTCTACCTCATCTGCACTGACCTCTTCTAACTTTCCATCTACAACCTTCCACGCTGTCTTCGGTGCCATATTGGTCAGTTCTTTGATGGCGTTTCGTGTTTTAGACATCGTCTTTTGTTCCAGAAATTCTCCAAACAGAAACAGGCTATTTGCCACCAGGTGCAGTTCAAAAAAATGTTTCCACACAAGTGCCAGAACAATGCATCCCCCTGCCACCCACATTTTCTGAATCGCATAACATTTGAAAAAAGATTCCATTTTGATTTCATCATTTTCGCTCCTAGCAAGTTTCTGAATATAGTATACGCATGCAACATGCACCAATTCAATTGACTTGCGTCAAGTTTTATGATTGAATTCATCTAAAAACGGAAGAAAACTAACATAGTTTTCTTCCATTTTATCCTGCTACGCCCTCGTGTCATGGTTTTCCCACGTCTCAGCTTGTTCCAAATTGCATTTTTCAACTACAGATACTCTGCCTTTTTTGATATGAAGTTCTTGGTTCTTAATGCTGACCCTGGCACCAGCTTCAATTGAATTTGTAATAAATACGTTACTTCCGATTACGGCGCCTTCATGAATAATTGTATTTCCACCCAAGATAGAAGCTCCTGCATAAATAGTCACATTGTCTTCTATCTTCGGATGTCTTTTCTTACCGCGCAGACTTTGCCCACCTCTGGTCGAGAGTGCTCCTAAAGTAACCCCTTGGTAAATTTTTACATGCTCGCCTATTTCTGTCGTTTCTCCAATCACTATGCCCGTTCCATGATCGATGAAAAAATATTTTCCAATCGTTGCACCTGGGTGTATATCGATTCCTGTAATACTGTGTGCATGTTCTGTCATGATACGAGGTATCAAAGGAACTCCAAGTTTATAGAGTTCGTGGGCGATTCGATTTACTGTGATTGCATAGAATCCTGGATATGACAGTACAATTTCATCTTTATAATACGCGGCTGGATCTCCATCATATGCCGCCTGTAAGTCCGTATCTAAGTATTCTCGTATCATCGGAATCTTCTCAAAAAAAGCAACGGTCAATTTTTCTGCTTCTTCTTCTAAATATTCGTACTCTTTCTTTTCGTTATCCGGACAAAACTGAAGCGCTATGATGATTTCTTTGTGCAGACGATACATCACATCTTCTAGAAGCAGCATTGTGTGACTTTTCATATTATAGGTCTGATAGGCCTTATTTCGAAAGTACCCTGGATACATGATCTTAAACATTTTATTTATGATATCAATGATTGCTTCCTTATCTGGGCGATTGCCAAGGTTATCCATCTTGTCAATTTCTCTGTTTTGGTTATAGTCATCCATGATAGACTCTATAAATTTTTCCATTTGATCTTCCATTTTCATAGACTGCTTGCTTCCTCCTATTCTTCTGTAAAAAGTGGAGTTGAATAATATCGATCTCCATGGTCTGGAAGAAGTGCTACAATCGTCTTTCCTGCATTTTCTTCCCTTTTCGCCAACTGAATTGCAGCATGAAGTGCTGCTCCAGAAGAAATTCCGACTAAAATCCCTTCTTCTTTTGCTAAAGATTTTGCTGTCTCGATGGCATCATCGCTCGCAACAGTGACTATCTCATCATAAATCTGGTCATTCAGAAGGTCCGGTTTAAATCCAGCCCCAATCCCTTGAATCTTATGCGGACCGGCGATACCTTTAGATAGATATGGAGAATCTTCTGGCTCAACTGCTATCACTTTTATCTTGTCATTCTGCGCCTTCAAATACTCTCCTGTTCCTGTGATGGTTCCACCTGTCCCGACACCAGCGACAAAATAATCAACATTTCCATCTGTATCTCTCCATATCTCAGGACCAGTTGTAGACCTGTGGGCATCAGCGTTGGCCGGATTTTCAAATTGTCCTGGTATAAAACTGTGTTCCAACTCTTTCGCAAGTTCCTCTGCCTTGGCGATTGCACCACTCATTCCTTTGGCACCTTCTGTCAACACAATTTCTGCTCCATAGGCTTTTAGAATATTAATTCTTTCCACACTCATCGTCTCTGGCATTGTAAAAATGCACCGATAACCTTTTACAGCTGCGATTGCCGCAAGTCCGATTCCCGTATTTCCTGAAGTTGGTTCTATAATTACTGAGTCCGCCTTCAAGATTCCACTCTTCTCGGCCTGGTCAATCATAAATTTTGCCGCACGGTCTTTTGCGCTGCCTGCAGGATTTAAGCCTTCTATTTTAACTAAAATTTTTCCTCTTAATCCATATTTCTTTTCCATCTTGTGAACCTCTAACAAAGGGGTATTTCCTATCATTTCTGTCATATTCTGATAAATCTTAGCCATATCGTTCACCTCATCTTTTCACTGTATTTAACTGATACCAAAACAAAAATTTTAGTTTATAATATACTAAAAATTCTGCAAACGCAACGTAAATTTTCTATTTTCTCCTCCAAAAAATGCCTAGTTTTAAAAAAAAGGTATCTACCATTTCTGATAGATACCTCTAATATCCAATATTATATGAAACCAAACAGCCTTTCTGCATTTTTGTAAGCGATTTGTTCTTTCACTGTATCACTGACAGGCGCATTTTCTATAAATGGTTTCGCCCCTTCATTGCTAATAAATGGACAATCTACGGAATGAATGATTCGATCAGCACCAAGTACTTCCACACAAAACTTTAACTGCGGATAATCAAACATACCGCTCGGTGTAACATAGACTTGCTGCTTAAAGATTTCCGTAACTGTACGCTCCATTTTCGTGATAAATGGCGGCATTGATTGGTCAATCCGTGAAAGGAAAAATGGAAGCATTTCACCCCAATGTCCCGCTATCATCTGTAATTTCGGATATTGTTCAAATCGTCCTGCAAGAATGGTTCGCAATATCTGTATTCCCGCTTCATTGTGCCATCCCCAGCCATGTAGAGACAATCTTGCACTGACTTCTCCACCTAAGCCACCATAATAAGGCTTCTGAACTGCCTTTAACGGCGCTCCTGGATGTATATAAATCGGGAGTTCAAAAAACGCACATGCTTCTAAAATTGGCAAGTAACGTTTATCATCAATAAATTCTTCCTCCGCAGATGCTCTTCCTGCAAGAATGATTCCTTGAAACCCCATCGATTTGATACGCTCGACTTCTTTCACAGCTTCATTTGGCGCAGACCATGGCAACAATCCAAATGCTCCATATCGATCCGGATGTTTTTTTACGACTTGCTGCATGTAATCATTCGTCTCTCTTACAATGGCAGGTGCCTCATTCGCTGGAAGAAGCTGTGATTTCACCGGATCTGACAAAATCTGCATGGTAATCCCATATTGGTCCATATCTTCAATGCGTCTTTTATCTAAATCTGCAAATAACTCTGGATCTGCTTCGTAGGGACGCCCTTCCCCATGTGCAAGCGCTATGTAAGGAGCATCGTCCACTGAATATTTTGCAAGATAACGATCGATCGGTGCTCCTGCCAAATGCTCTTCTATTGTAATAATCTTCATCTTCCACCTCACATAACTTTCTTTCCGTCAATCCATACTTGATGAATCTTTGCTGTATCCGTAATATCTTTGTCCGGTCTTCCCTTAACAATCACAAAGTCGGCTCTATTTCCTTCTTCAACTGCACCTATATGCTTTATTCCAAACACTTCTGCTATCTTACAAGTAGCGCTTGATAAGACTTCAAGTGATGGCATACCAGCCTTCACCAAAAGTTCCATCTCGCGGTGCATCGAGGTGCCATATTTCACTTCCGGTGCAAAAGCTCCTGGATTAGCATCTGTGCCGACAAGAATTTTGACCCCGTTTTCATACAGCAGCTTCACCGCATGTTCTGCGTTCTGATAGTGTTCCTCTTTGTATCCATTTTGACCACTATGTGCAAAAGTTTCCATCATAACAAGCGTCGGCACTACTACAATCCCTCGTTCAGCAATCTCCCTTGCAAGCGCCTCTGGATATTCTTCTTTCATAGGAACATGAATTAATATATCCACTCCACATTCTACCGACATCTGCACTGCTTTCACAGACACTGCATGGACTGCAACCTTAAGACCGCTATCATGCGCAGTCTTACAAATATCTTTCAGAACGCTCTTAAGCATCAAGTTTGGTTCCATAAGTAGTACTTTGATATACTTTGCTCCCGCATCTATCGCTTTCTTAACATAGGATTTCCCATTTAAAGTTCCCATTGTCATCCCTGCAGAGGAAAAGATCGTAAATGGTTTTGCAGTATCTACCAGCGATACTGGAGCCGCCACATCACATGTCGCAGTTACACCATTTTTTACCATAACCTTAACTTGCTCTGTCGTACCCATATGTGTATGTGCATCTATGAAACCAGGTACAAGGAAATATTCATGATCAATATTTTCCGTTTCTATGATTTGTGCGATCACACCATTTTCAACTACTACAGCAGCATTTTCAATCACTTTTTCTCCATTAAAAAAAGGATAATTCAATATCACCTGTTCACCTTGTCCACTGGAAGTTTCCTTCTTTTTTTTTACAGAAACCAATTCACTAAATTTCATAACTGTACCGTAGTGATTACTCATTACCAAATAATTGGCGCGAACTACCACCAAATCACCCACTTGTACCTTAGCATAATGAGCATTGGTCGGAAAAATAACTAACGCATATGTCTGCCCATCGACACAATCGGAAATCTCAATTGACGGTTTGTTGTGAATATCCGGTCCCACCTTCTTAGCAATGCCAGTTATTTCGAAACGTTTATCCACATACTTGGCAAAAAAAGCTTCTTCATCTGCAATAAATTCCTCGTAAAGATTCTTTGCCTGAAACGGCATTTCTTGTTTTAATATAGGCATTGCTCCTGTCTCAATCTGATGCGTCTTTCCATCAGAAGGATGTTCTGGATAAAATCTTAATTCACCATTCGTATTCATAGCCTTTCTCCTCTCATTATGCAAGTGACATTTTACCATTCGTAAATACAAAGTTGCGCATTCCTTTTCCGCTTATCTGATCGGCAGGACATGCAGACTCAATCCGTGCGACATCCGACTCTGTAAGTTCTATGTGCAGTGCATTCACTGCGCTCATCAAATGTTCTGGATTTGTCGTTCCTACAAGACTCTGAACATGATCATATTTTGCCAGAGACCATGCCAGCGCAAGCTGTGACAACGTTACGCCCTTTTCATCCGCGATTTCTTTTACTGCTTTTATAAGCGGCAGATTTGTCTCCTTATGTTCTGCCGAAAGCAATCCTCTGCCAATATTAGAATTTTCTGCATTTTCAAGGACCCTATCTGCAAGCAGTCCATGCCCTACAGTTCCAAATGCAAGCACTTTTACCCCAAGTTCTCTCGCAGTATCTATCAATTCATCCTCTATGTCACGATCAATCAGCGAATAGGCCATCTCTACTGTGTGAATTGGATGAACCTTACAAGCCCGTCGCAATGTCTCCGCATCTACCATCGAAAGTCCGATATGACGTACATAACCTGCCTTTACCTGCTCTGCAATAGCACCCACCACTTCCTCTACTGGTATCTCTGTGTCTTGTCTTGCAGGTTGATAGAGGTCTACATATTCTAAGCCTAATCGATGCAGTGAGTTAGCTAAATGTGCTTTAACATGAAATGGGTTATTGTCAAGTCCATAGATTCCACCACCTGGCTGTGGCAACACACCAAATTTCACTGATAAGAAATATTGTTCACGTTCTATATGCTTCAAGGCTTTGCCTGTCACTATCTCACTTTCGCCGCCATTATAAAATTCACCCGTGTTAAAAAGTGTGATACCAGACTCCAATGCCTTATGTATGGTCTTGATCGATATCTCTTCGTTGCCAAAGTGCATCCCCATTGTACCAAGACCAAGTCTTTTCATATCCTTCATATCTTCTACTCCTCCCATATCATGTCTTTCCGTCACTTTTCTCGAAAGCAATAGCTTCCTATGCATTGTAACATGAGAAGCTATTTTCGTTCAACATTCTAATCTTATATCCGGATCAACTCATAACTATCTTCACCCAGACCAATCTTTTTGCCATGAGTGATCTGCGTACGCCATGTTGTGTGCGGGAAAGCACCTGTCAAATTATCCAAATCCGGTCTGTTCGCTTTATCAAGCTTAGAACCTGGCACAACTGGCTGTGCATTGACTGCGTCCGCACAGGCCAAATCCAAAGCCACCGGATCAAAACTTGCAAACATACCTACATCTGGAACAATCGGTACATCATTCTCCGCATGACAGTCACAGCACGGGCTGACATCTAGCACCATGTTAATGTGGAAATTTGGTCTGCCATCCACAACTGCTTTTGCATACTCAGCAATTTTAAAATTCAAAAGTTTTCCTGCCTCTTTGTTATCGTGATAAATAGCCTTCACTGGACAGACATCCACACAGCGTCCGCATCCCATGCAGTTCGTCCAATTAATCTTCATCACACCGTTCTCTTGCATCTGCGGACCATCATGGGCACAATTCTTTGCACAAGCTCCACAGGCAACACATTTTTCAGGATTCACCATCGGTCTTCCATCGGAATGCATTTCACGCTTGCCTTCATTTGAGCCAGCCCCCATTCCTAGATTCTTTAAAGCACCTCCAAACCCTGCTTCCTCATGTCCTTTGAAATGATTCAGAGAAATCACAATATCTGCATCCATAATGGCGCGTCCAATCTTTGCATTTTTCACATACTCTCCGCCAACCACAGGAACCTCAACATCGTCTGTTCCTTTCAAACCATCTGCAATAATCACATGGCATCCGGTAGACATAGGAGTAAAACCATTAAGATATGCTGTATCTAGATGATCCAGCGCATTCTTTCGAGACCCTACATACATCGTGTTCGCATCTGTCAGAAAAGGTTTACCTCCAAGATCTTTCACCAAATCTACGATCACTTTGGCGTAGTTTGGACGCAAATAGGCCAAATTTCCCAACTCACCAAAATGAATCTTAATCGCAACAAATTTTCCTTCAAAATCAATCTGTCCCATTCCAGCAGTCATACATAACCTGGCTAGCTTTTGTGGCAGAGTTTCATAATTTTGAATACAAAAATCAGTATAATATACTTTTGACGACATAAAAACACCTCCATAGCACTTCATCTATCTTCAAGTTTAGTGACAATTCTTCATTGTGTCAAGTCAGCGAACTTCAAATATCATCTAGCGTTTACTCCCCCACTTTCTTATCGTGCTACATCGGTGTTCCCACCTCAATTAAATTACCATCCAAATCATAAAAACGTACCACTTTTTGTCCCCAGCTATGTGTCATAAGCTTATTGACATATTGAATTGACGGATATAATCTTTCCATTTTTTCAACAAACGCTTCTATATTTTGTTCTTCAAAATATAATTCACAAGAATTGTTTTCAGGAATAATATCCTTTCCCAAAAATTCTTTCCAAATCTTTTCGTCTTGAAGCACAAGACCTTCCGTCAAAATCATGTTGCCATCATTGTCAAGTATCAATTCAAGACCGAATAAATCTTTGTAAAATTGTCTCGATTTTTCAATATCCTTAACTACAATTAAAATATTCTTTAATCTCATCTTCTTCACCCTCCTAAATTTCTTTGATTCTTTCTATGCACACTTTGAGCATTGCAGCCGAAAAAATAAATGCAATTTTACTGAGTACCTTCCCTATCTTACAGTGATTTCATAACATTTCCCTCCATTTCATACTTTACAGTTAACTGAACCGCTTCTGATTTAATCAGCATCATCATTGCCTGAAATTCTGTTGTCAAAGCATAATCCTTTTCGATTGCATCAATACAATTTTTTGCTGTGTCTCCCAATTCACCAAACACATCATCAAAAGTAACTGCATTTCCATGTTCCTGCATGAAAAGCAGCTGATACAGTTTTGGCTCCTGATTTCCAAACCTAACCATTTTCATACCAATCTGTTTAAAAATAGGCATATCAGCCACAGCTGCTACCTCGTATTGTTCAAACCGTTTCATCGCTTCAATCCGCACTTCATCCTGAATTTCTTTCATAGTGTTAAATACGGTGAAAATTGGACTTGCTGAGCACTTTAATACATTTCTAAGTTCCTGTGCTGTCAGAGATTCAATCCCTTTTTTCTGAAACAACCTCCATAGCAGCTGCTACAATTTCTTCTTTTTTGAACTTCGGTTTTGGTGGCATATTACTTCTCCTTTATTTAAGATTATTTGTTCTCGATTATTCGTTTTAGATTGCTTGTTCTTATTATAATATGATTTTTACATAGTCAATAGCAAAATTACTATTTATATACATAAAGCGCTTGTACTTGGCAGATTGCTGTAAATTAGCAGTCCGCCTTTTATGTTCGCCTAACGGGCGAAAGTCCCTAACCTGTCCTAGTAGCGAGAAGGACATCCTACTCATAACGCTCTCAGACAATACCAAAAGAACGCAGAAAACATGAGTGGGATATAAATAACATGCATACTACAATAGGGAGTGATATTTTAATTTTTAAATAAAGTTTTCAGAAGACATATCTAAAAAGAAAATGCTCGAAATTTTGAACAGATATGATATCATTATAATTGAAGTATTAATAGAAATGTAAAAATGCCAAGAATACACAATATTGTTTCGACCTTTCATCATCAAAATGGGAAACTAGCCTTTGAATATAGTGTGCTATGGCATATTAAGAAACGAGGAATCCTGTTATGCAATTGTTTTATGCAATATATTCAATTTTTATCATACTTTTTTTCCCAAAACAAATCACAGATGTGATTAGTTATGGACGACATCGTGATAGGGAAAATATAAAGAGTAAAAAATTATATTGTCTTATATATTTTTTCTGGACATTATTTTTTGGTCTGTTGTGTCTTATGATGGGTTCGGCATCAGGACTAAATAATACATTTGATAGAGTTTTGG
>CAZYCT010000032.1:0-22081 GCA_964646135.1 uncultured Coprococcus sp.
CTGTTCAGGAGACTTAGCTGATCTTAAAGTAAAATCTTGTGACGTAGAAGCATGGTCACCAAGACAGAAGAAATATTTTGAAGTTGGAAGCTGCTCTAATTTAGGGGATGCTCAGGCAAGACGTTTGAATATTCGTGTGAAAGCGGAAGATGGAACAAAGTATTTCGCACATACACTTAACAATACAGTTTGTGCTCCACCTAGAATGTTGATCGCATTCCTTGAAAATAATCTTCAGGCAGACGGTTCTATCCGTATTCCAGAAGCACTTCGTCCATACATGGGTGGAAAGACAGAAATTAGATAATTTAATGAGGATAAATTGTGCATAAATTTTTAAAATCCATTGGATTTCGCAAAATAACATCAGACCGGGAATGGAATAAGATTCTCCGAAATATAGAAGATAATTTTTCGGATTATGAGAGAATTGCTCTAGAAGAAGGGTTGGATTATTGTGAACTGCGAAAAGAGTTTGGAAGCCAGATTGGTGTCAGCTCTTTCGGACAGATTGATGAAGAAGATCGATATACTAGAGAGTACTATGTACCTTATTTGCGAGGGACAGGTATTACTACTTGTGCTGATGTGCTTGTAGATCGCAGAAGTGACAAAGAAGCGTATATCGGAATCTGCGAGGACGCAAGAATAGGTTCTACCCTCATCTTTCATCTTCAGAATGGCATAGAATATATGGTAGAAAGTGACAGAGGATTATTTGTAAATGACTCTTCTTCCGTGACTCTTTCTGGACTGGCAAATGAGGGCGTGATTCTACTTCCAGTTATGAAAAGTAAAAAGCAGGAAGATGAGTGGAAGGCAGAACAAGTAAATAGAAATAAACTTGTGGATGCGGCTCGTGGGGGAAATGCAGAAGCGATTGAAAGCTTGACGATGGACGATATTGACATCTATACAGAAGTTTCTGTCAGACTTCAGAACGAAGATGTGTACACTATCATAGATACTTACTTTATGCCGTATGGCGCGGAATGCGACAAATATGCAATTTTAGGTGAGATCATCAACATGAGTATCACAGTGAACGCATTTACCGAAGAGTGCATTTACATATTTACATTAGATGTGAACGGAATGCAGTTTGATGTCAGTGTACCTTTTGAAAGCCTAATTGGAGAGCCAGAAATTGGAAGAAGATTAAAAGCTGATATTTGGCTTCAAGGATATATCAACTTTTGAGGAATCCGATGAAGAAAAAAGATTTTATATTAATTGTATGTATTTTAGCAGTTGCATTTGCAGTATGGTTCTTTTTTTCACTATTTTATGGCGAGGAAGGTGGAAAACTGAAGATCACTGTGGACAACCAAGTATATGGTGTTTATGAACTCACAGAAGATCAGAATATTTCTATCGGAGACACCAATGAGTGTCAGATTAAAGATGGAAAAGTAACTATGCTGTATGCAAAATGCCCAGATCAGGTGTGTGTACACGCAGCTGCGATTTCGAAAAACGGACAGACCATCATCTGTATGCCAAACAAGGTAGTGCTTGAAATCATCACTGAGGATACAGATGAATCTGTGGATATTATGGTTAAATGAGGTAATCTAAATGAGCGCAAAAGAAGTTTCTCGCTTAGGTATGCTGACGACATTGGCGTTGATTTTATCTTATCTTGAATCCATGATTCCTATATTTGTAGGAATTCCAGGAGTAAAGTTAGGACTGGCAAATCTAGTTATCGTGTTCATGCTATACCGAATGACAGTGAAAGAGGCATTGATGGTATCTGTCATGCGCATTTTACTGGCGGGATTTATGTTTGGAAATATGATGAGTATTCTTTTTAGCTTAGTTGGATCTTTGTTCAGTATAATAATCATGTGCCTTTTCAAGCGTATGAAAGGCTTTTCAATCATAGGAGTCAGCATCGCAGGGGGCTGTGCACATAATATTGGTCAGTTGTGTGTATCGGCCTTTGTGGTGCGGACATCCAGAATTATTTATTATTTTCCGGTATTGATGATATCAGGAATACTTACAGGATTTTTGATTGGAATATTATTACAGGCAGTGCTGCGATATATTCCAAAATTAAAATAATATTGTATTTTAAAAAAGCCTGTGCTAAGGTGTGATTATAAGGATTTTTAGTGCCAGACGTAAAGTTTGGATAATAGGGAATCGAGTGTGAATCTCGAGCGATCCGGTCACTGTGAGCGAGGAGTAATCTGCGAGGATACCATTGGACAGTTGTCTGAGAAGGTGCAGAAAGCGATGATCCGTGAGCCAGGAAACCTGCTGAAGATGTAAACTGACAACTTCCGATGAAAGTTAATCAGATATCAATATTGTTTTAGTGGATCAATCATCCGACTCGTGGCGGAATCACCAGATAGAATTATATTTTGTGATAGAATTATTGATATAGACTAAGATTTATTTTGATACCTGCTTTTTTAAAGCAGGTTTTTCTTTTGTTGGAATTTTTGCAAGTTTACCGGAAGAAGCAGCCGCCTTTTGCTTTATAGAATAGATGCCGAGGACATCAAAAGGAGGTAAAAGGAAGAACTATGAGGAAAGGAAGCAAAAATGTATTAGCAATTCTATTCACATTATGTATGTTGTTAGTACCAATGTGTGCTGTGCACGCAAAAGATGAAGAAGCAACACTGAAAAATGGAACTTATCCAGTTTTAGAAAGTTCATTCGTGAAGGCAGATGGTGGAACAAGTAAAAGAACATTTACAGTAGGAGAAACACTTGAAGTAAAAGAGGGTGTTGCCTATGTTACAATCACTGTGGACAGCGTAAGCTACACGAAGGCAAAAGTGAATGAAATTGAGTATGCAGGAACCAAGAATGGTGGAAATACTACATTTGAAATTCCAACAACTTTAAATGAAAATGTGGCAGTTAGTTTATATACTACAGCAATGTCTGACCCACACTGGATCGATTTTACAATGTATGTGAAGGCAGAAGTGCCAGTGGCAGGAGAGACAGAATCTGGTACAGGATGGAAAGATGGAACTTATGTCGGAACTGCTACTGTAACAAACGGAGAAATAGCGAGTGGTGGAACTACAAAATATCCAAGTTCACCTTATGAAATCAATGTTGTAGTTGAAATTAAAAATGGTAAAATTACATCAGTTCGATACAAAGACGCATTGCCAATGGATGGCAACATGTGTTATAAAAATTGGGCGATGGATGGATGTAATTTATATGATGCAACAACGAAAACATGGAGCTATCTTCCTGGAGTCGGAACACAGACGGTTGCAGGAAAAAGTGTTGATGATGCCGATATCGTCTCAGGTGCTACTCGTGTTTCTTACGGTGTGAAGGAAGCGATGAACAAAGCTCTTAAAAAGGCTGAAAAAGGAGAAACAGATACAGTATCTCCAATTCCAGCAGAACCGGAAACACCAGATAAGGTTGTGAAATCAGGTATTTACGATGTTGAGAATATTAAGTGCAGTCTTAGTACAATTGTGGATGCAAAGTTGACATCTAAAAATGGAAAAATGACAGCTGTAATTAGAACAAGATCAACTGCAAGAGACATTATCTACTTTGGAACAGAAGAAGAAGCAAAAGCAGCAGGAGAATCTGCGTGGAGCTTTGGAAAAGAAGTGTATATTGAAGAACTCGGAAAAACGGGACTTCAATTTGAAATTCCAGTAAAATCTATAGATAAGCAGTTGTATTTTGTTATGCATGCCGTTTCTTCTAATAAATGGAATGTACAGACAATCCAGTTTAACTCGGAAGACTTGGTGAAAGTAGCTGATGTGCAGGATACAGAAATTCCAGATACAAATAAACCAAATACGGACAAGCCAAATACAGATAAACCAAATACAGACGGCTCAAACACTGGAAAACCAGCACAGAAGCCAAGTGAAGGTAGTGTACAAACTGGTGATACAGCAACAATGACATCTGTTTGGGCAAGTATTGCTTTACTGTCTTTCGGATGTGTTGCTGTATTGATAGACAGAAAAAGAAACAGAACATAACAATCGTTATGTGAAACGGAAGGATATAGAGATGATTAAGCACAAGAATAAGATACTGACAGCATTGCTGTTGACAGTTATGTTGACAGGATGTAGTAATGTTTCAAATTCAATAGAGACAGAAGTGGCAGTAGCATCGAGAGATATTTTTGCTATGGATACATTTATGACACTGACAGGTTACGGAGAAAAATGCGAAGAAGCCGTGGAAGCTGCTGTGCAGGAAATCGAAAGATTAGACGCACTGTTTTCAGTAGGAAATGAGAATAGTGAAATCTGGAAACTGAATCATGAGGGAAGCACGAAAGTGTCAGAAGATACAGAAAAAGTAATCTGTCAGGCATTAGAACTCTATGAAAATACAGACGGAGTGTTTGACATCTCTATTTATCCTATGATGGAGTTGTGGGGATTTACCTCGGAAAATTTCAAGAAACCATCTCAGGAAGCAATTGAAAATACATTGAAATATGTGGATGCATCTAAGATTCAGTATGATGAAGAAAGCAAAATCGTGGAGATACAGGAAGGGCAAGGAGTTGATCTCGGAGGAATTGCAAAGGGTTATACTTCAGACCGAGTGATGCAGATTTTTGAAGAGTATGGGCTTGTGTCTGGAATCGTCTCCCTAGGTGGAAATGTGCAGTGCTATTCGGGAAAAGTAGATGGAAGTCCATGGAGATGTGGAATTCAAGATCCCGACGAAAAGGAGGGAATCATGTGTGTGGTCTCCGTGAAGGACAAAGCGGTCATCACATCTGGCGCATACGAGCGCTACTTTGTAGATGAAGAAAGTGGAGAGACCTGGCATCATATATTGAACCCAAAGACGGGATATTCTGCGGACAGTGGTCTTAGTTCGGTTACAATTGTCAGTTCTGATGGAATGTTGGCAGATGGATTATCCACAGCGGTCTTTATCATGGGTGTAGATCAGTCTATTGACTATTGGAAGAAGTATCAAGATTTATTTGATATGATTCTTGTCACAGAGGATCGGGGCATTTATATCACAGAAGGAATCAAGGATTCGGTTTCCTGCAATTATCCAATAAATGTGGTTTCGGCCAAGTAAAACATGTTATAATGGAACCAATGAAGTATGAATGGAGGGTTTTTATGTACAAGTCAAAGACGATTTATTATCCACAAAGTGAAATTCATACCCCTTTGATTCCAGTTGCATCGGGTTGTCCACATAATAAGTGCAAATTCTGTTCCATGTATAAAGAGCAGACTTACGAAGAATTGGATATTGATGAAATTGAATATGAATTGAAAAACATTGACACATATACAGAGAAAATATTTATAACTGGAGCGGATCCGCTTGCGGTCGGTTATAAGAAGATGATGTTGGTGTTGAAAAAAGTAAAAAAATATGCTCCATACTGCGCCTGCGTAGCGGCATATGCGGCGGTGAGAAGTATCGCCAAATATTCGACAGAAGAGTTAAAGGACCTGCATGAGGCAGGATTAAGGCTTCTTTATATAGGATTCGAGTCAGGATGGGATCAAGCGCTGGATGTTATGGGAAAAGGACATACAGCAGAGATGGCTGTTCTACAAGGGAAAAAGCTAAATGAAGCCAAGATTCAATTTAATTCTATCATCATGTACGGAATTGCAGGCAAGGGAAACGGTGTAGAGAATGCAATCAAAACAGCTGAAATGCTGAATCAATTTAATTCTTATCGAATTGTGACCATGAATCTGACAATCTTTGAATTGACAGAACTATCTCAGATGGTAAAAGCTGGAACATTTGTGCCGGCAGATACCAATGAAAAGGTTCTGGAACTAAAAACACTTTTGGAACATCTTGATGTAAAGAAGAAAACGATATTTGACACGACACATACGACAAATATGATTAAGATGGAAGGAAACCTTCCGATGGACAAAGAAAGATTGTTGAAAGAATTACCGCTGGTATTTCCAATATCCTAAATAATAGGACAGTAGATGAATTGAGCATCTACTGTCCTTTCTTTTTTACTCAAAATCAAAGACATATCGTTCATATGCATTGATAACAATGGTGTGATCCACTTGATCATATCGTTTGTGTTTTCTTCCATATTTCAGATGAACATGTCCATGAAGAAAATATTTTGGCTGATACTTTTTAATCAGGGTATTAAAAATTTGAAATCCCTGATGTGGAAGATCATCCCCATCATTCAGGTGTCGTGCCGGGGCGTGGGTCACCAATATGTCGAAGCCTCTATGACGGATGATGGAGAACCATGCCTTTATATAGCGCAGAACCATGTCAAATTCTGAATACTGGTGGAGACCGTCGCGATACCGCATGGAACCACCTAGCCCTAAAATGCGGACACCATTGTGAACGTACACTTTTCCATCAATACAGATACAGCCTTCCGGCGGTATTTTCTCATAAATGGCATCGTGATTTCCGTGAACATAAAGAACCGGGGCACTGGTGAAAGTGGCAAGAAAAGAGAGGTAGCGAGGATCTAAGTCTCCGCAGGATATGATCAGATCAATGCCTTCTAATTTGCTCTTTTCAAAATAATCCCAAAGGTATGGAGATTCTTCATCGGCGATTGCTAATATTTTCATGTTTTATCCTCTCTTATCAATTCCCTGTTGGGAGAATACTGGCAATGCATTTTCTAATAATTCTTCTTGTGACGGAATATGTCCGATGACATTTTCTGCCAGCCAGTCCATCGTAACAATTTCTTCCGGTGTGAGAGTGCGATTAGGATCACTTTGAACAATTCCTTTCTGCGAATACAGAATGCCGGAAAATGGGTTGTACTCTCCACTGCATATCGTATTTTTCAGCAGATTAACCAGACGAGAAGTTCCAATTGGAAGATTGCGGGAACAAATGACATCGACCACACCAGCGGACATGCCCCACCAGTAATTGATTGCTTTCTTGTCGGAATTGTCATCGTATTTCCAAGTACCATCCATAAGTGCCTGAATCAGTTGCTCGTAGAATTTTCCCCAGTGCAGGATTGGCATGGCAAGGTTCTGAGGCTTGCCGTCAATCAGGTGATAAATGCCAAAATAACGGGAAGGAACATTTGGTATAATCATGTCCTTTCCTGAAATGCAGGAAGGAGAAATCTGTTCCAGGGCGGCATCTATGTTAAAATCTTTTGTGCAAGACCATTCAAGATAAATCTTGGCGTGTGGATTAACCATTTTCGCACCAAGGGCAAAGGCATTGATGCAGGCGATGGTTCCAAGGATCGGATAATCTGCAATATAGAGTAGCTTGTTGTTCTCAGCCATGGAGCCGGCAATGGCGCCCATCAGAAATTTGGCTTCGTGCATGCGGGCATAATAGGTGCGAATGTAGCGGTGAGAAGTATGCACTGAGCAGTTGAGAATCTTTACCTCTGGGTGCTCAATCGCAGCAGTTACACTTGCCTGTACGAAGGTAGGTGTGGTTGTAAAAATCAAATTACAGCCTTCAGAGATAGCGGTTTCAATCACATCACGGGCATTTTCCCAGGTGACATTGTCATAGCGCAGGGTCTGAACATTATCTGAAAATCTCTCTTCCAGATGCATGCGACCAAGCTCATGACCGTAGGTCCAAGAAGAAGTAGAAGGAGATTTCTCATTGATAAATGCTACTTTCAGCTTGGTCATACCAGGTGAGAGAAGGCGGGTGAACAAGTTCTTTTTCTCTGAATTTGGATCGATTATCAGATCAATATTTTGCTCGCTTTTCAGAAGCATCAAGTCTTCCCATGTTTTATCGATTTTTGTCTGTAGTTCTTTCATGGACATCTCACAGACTTCTTTATAATCATAAAGTTTGAGAAATGCTAAGAAAGCGTCTCCGGGAGTGATTGGAAGATTGCGCTCTTTTGCCTTGTATGCGGAAGCAAAGCGATGGTAGATGGAGCGAAAATCAATGCAGTCATCTTCTGACCAGCGTTCATTGGGACCTTTCCCTACAAGCTCTATTAATTTGGCAAAACTTCCTTCTCTGGAAAACCAGATATAATTAATCTTTGTCAGATTGTAAAAATCCAGAAATTCGTAATAAATTTTATTTTCCAGTTCGTCGGTACGTTTCGGTATGATGCGTGTGACATAGCCTGGGAAAGAGTCGACACCGAAATATTTCAGGACGCTGACGCGCTTGTTTCCTTCTTCTACATAGAATTTGTTCATATATTCATAAGCCTTGATTGGATCGCGGATTCCTTCGTTCATCTGATAATCAGAAAGGGCAGTCCATTTGAAGGCAAATTCTGTGCCGGCATCCATCAATGGCATAAAATTAGGCGCGAAGGACATACTTCGGGCGCTTGTCTTCGTTCCGACAATCTGATCTAAAGGAATCTTGACAAGACCAAGAGACATCTCGGAGTAGGAGCCAGCTGGTGGAAGGATGTCGTCCAATACTTCCAGCGTAGGCTTTTTCTGAGTCAGTAATCTATATTGATAGTCTCTTCGTCCGGCCTTGTAGGCCTTTTCGTAATCTGCTGTTGACATAATCTGCACCTCTTGTGTTGTCGTGAATTATTTCTTTTTATACGTTCTATAACTTGTATTTTACCAAGTGGCTAGTATGATGGCTAGTGAAAAGTAAAAGAAAAATAACTTTTCCACTTTGTCCTAGCTGTCCTGATATGGATGTGATAAAATATGAGCGAAAGGTAGGCGTGATTGTGGATGAATGTGGAAAGTTTTTTCCCCATTTGGGATAAGATTGAACAGAGGCAGAAAGAGACGCTGTTAAAGGCGGCAGTGAAAAGTACAATTAAAAAGGGAACGATTTTGTGTGACGGTGGAAAAGAATGTACGGGGCTGGTGCTGGTTTGTGATGGTTTACTTCGTGCATATATCCTTTCTGAAGACGGAAGAGAGATTACCGTATATCGACTATTTGATCAGGATATTTGTCTGCTTTGTGCTTCTTGCGTCATGCCGAATATACAGTCCGACATTGTCATTGAGGCAGAGAAAGATACCGAAGCGTGGATTATTCCGCCTTGGATTTTCAAATCTGTGCAGGAAGAGTCATTGGTGTTCTCGAATTACATGAATGATTTGATGGCGATGAATTTGTCTGAGGTAATGTGGACAGTGGAACAGGTTTTGTGGAAAAGTGTGGATAAACGTCTGGCGGAGTTCTTGATTGAGGAACGAAAGATCGAAGAGACGGATGTACTCCAGATTACACATGAAAAGATTGCGAATCATCTGGGAACGGCCAGAGAAGTTGTAACTAGAATGTTGAAACATTTTCAAGAGGATGGTATTGTGAGTCTGCGGCGAGGAATTGTAGAAATCGTGGATAGTCACAAGTTAGAGACGGTATAGGAAAGGTGTCCGGTTTCTGTGAGATTCAGAAACCAGACACTTCTTTTATTGCATTTTTATTATGGTCTGAGCCCTAATCCGCCTTCAAGTGTGAGGGTTTCACCTGTCATATATTTGAAGTCTGGATTGGCAAGTTGTACGACTACGCGTCCAATCTCGTCTTCAGGATCACCGAAATGTCCTGCAGGTGGTGTGTGAACATTGGCTTTGAATGCGTCCGGATAAGCTTTTTCAAAGTTTTCTAATTGTGCAGTCCATGCAAGTGGGCAAACGACATTGACATTGATACCATCTTTAGCCCATTCGTTGGCAGCCACGCGGGAAAGTCCACGAATCCCTTCTTTTGCTGCGGCGTATGAGCACTGTCCATAATTTCCGAAAAGACCTGCGCCGGAAGCAAAGTTGATAACAGATCCTTTTGTCTCCTTTAAATAAGGATAACATGCCTGCATGTAGTAGAATGCTGCGTAGAGACCTGAGTAGATTGCAAGGTCGAACTGTTCCGTTGTGTGATCTGCGATTGTCACTCCAGATGCAGAGGCTTGTGCATTATTTACGAGGACATCAATACGTCCGAATTCTTCGATTGCCTGTTTTATTACGTTTTCTGCGGTAGCTTTATTGTCGGCACCGGCATTCATATCTGCCTGAATTGCGAGAACTTTAATTCCATAAAGTCTTTCTAATTCTTCTTTCGCATTGTTTAATTTCTGCAAGTTGCGGCCTGTGATAACCAAGTTCGCACCTTCTTTTGCATATGCAGTAGCGATTCCATAGCCGATAGAACCACATCTTCCATTTGATAATACGGCACGACCTGCGCCTGTAACTAATGCTGTTTTACCTGTCAAAAATCCCATGATGTTCCTCCTTTTATATGTTGAAAATTATGATTTCTTTTGTTGTCAGTATCATACCTGATTTTTTCAGATTCTTCCGTGACAAAATCACAAATCCTATACACATATGCGAACACCTTCTAAGGATGACAGCACAGATACCATATCTTCTCGAAAACATTCAAAATAAGGCTGTTTCGGTTCTCTGGCACTGACGAGATACATTTTGATAATCGGGATGTTTTCTTTGATCTTATATAAAATGAAGAAATCATCTTCTTTCATCAACTGTGTCGCAAAACTAATGGGCACAATACTCCATCCGCCTTGTTCTTTTAAGAAGTATTTTAAGAGTTCCATGCTGTCTGTATAGATTGGTGCGATACAATTCTCTTTTCTCCAGTAATTTCTCCAGTTTACATATTCATTTTCCCAAGTGTATTCAATTTCTTTTGTTCGGTCCAAATCCATCAGTGACACATGTTCTCCGTTCTTTTTCCCATTTATAGGAGTCTGACTTAGCAATACCATTTCTTCTTCCGCAACTTGCAGCGCATCTGCATACAGGGACTGATATGCGCCTATCGTGATGCCCCAATCCAGAGTTCCATTTTCTATTCGGCGATAAATTTCTTCGGCTGAGCTGATTGTATAAGAGATGTTAATATCGAATCCTCTTTTAGCAAATTGTAAACATAGCTCTTTGCCAAAGTGATCCATAAATCCTGGTCCTAATGAAACTAAAATATCCTCTTTTTTGACATCACGAACATCGCGCAGCGTCTCAGTCCAAAGAGATTTCCATTTGAGTGCTTTTGGAAAAAATGCTTTTCCGTTTTCGGTCAGTTCCACTTTTCGAATCCCGCGATTTCTTAATATTAAATTGATCCCTAGCTCTTTCTCAAGTTCGTTGATTCGATGCGTCAATGTGGGTTGTGTGATATAAAGTTTTTCGGCCGCCTTTGCAAAGGTTCCATTTTCAACTACTGAAATGAAAGCTTCTATTTGTTGTAAAGTCATATGTATCCCTCCTATACATGTATCATGGAGTGTTCCCCTTATTATTATCTCATATAATTAGTGCACAGATATTGTGCATTTTATAGGAAATGTCATAATTTTTAAACAATGTTTAAAAGAAAGACCAAATGAAAGCAAAAAAAACTGGCACCGACTGGCACCAGTTTTTGAAAATACGGTATTAATGTTTGTAATTATTTAATGCTTCAAGGGCTTGTTTTGAAAGTGGGAACAATGCAATCATATTGAAGATTGTCATAAGTCCAATTCCGATGTCACCCAAATCCCACACAAATGTGTATGAGGCAAGTCCGCCTATGAAGAGCATGATAAGGGCAAATATCTTATAAATTGTCTGCGAAGTCCAGTTATTTCCAAAGAGGTAAGCCACATTCGAGCGAGCGTAGAAAAGAACGCCGAGGAATGTAGAAAAACTGAACAAGAACAAAATCAAAGCATTAAAGAAGATACCGAAGCTTCCTAAGTGATATTGCATAGCAGCCTGAAGAAGTGGCATGCCTTCTAATCCAGCAGAAATATTTTCCGGGAGAAGGAGAATGATCATGGCTGTACAAGTACAGATGACAATGGTATCGATAAATACGCCGAATGCTTGAAGTAAACCTGCTTTGACAGGACTATTTACATCAGCAGCCGCGGCTGCACAAGGAGCAGAGCCAGAACCAGCTTCATTTGAAAATAATCCACGTTTTACACCATTCATGAGGACTGCGCCAAAGCCGCCGGCAACGACCTGGCGAATACCAAAGGCTTCTGAAAAAATGCGGGCAAATACGTCAGGCAGGAATTTGATATTCATGACAATGATAATTATCGTCAAAAGGAAATAGACACTTGCCATCACCGGAACAATGATATCCAGTACTTTGACTGTTGCGCGCTTTCTCAAAACGATGAACGCAGAGATTACCACGAGAATGATTGTCGTATAAATGGGTGGAATTTGGAATGCATAGTCGAACGCCGATGTTACAGAGTTTCCAATTACCTGGCTGATTCCACCCCAGCAGATCAGACCTGAAATCGCAAATAAAATTGCAATGAGAGGGCGCTTCGCATTTCGATCACCTTTGGTGAAAAGTGCGTGAATGTAATAAGCTGGGCCACCACGAAAACCTCCATAGAGAGGATCCTTTTCCTTATATATCTGTGCAAGGGTCGCTTCAATATAAGCGGTAGAAGAATTCAAAAGTGCAGTCAGCCACATCCAGAATACAGCACCGGCACCGCCGGCAGAAATCGCGGCAACTACACCTACAAGATTCCCCATACCGACACGGGTTGCAGTGGATACAATCAATGCTTGAAGACCACTGAGAGAGTTCTTATCAGAGCTGTTCTTCTTCTCCAATGAGATGCGGATCATCTCAGGAAAGTAGCGAATCAAGATGAATTTGGTCTTCCATGTAAAATAGATACCAGAAGGAATCAAAATGATGACAAGTAGTGAAAGGCCAAGAGAACTTCCTCCTGGCAAGGGAATTGTAATCAAATCACCCCACAGGAGGTTGTAAAGCGCCGTAATAATATGCGTTATAAAATTCATGAGTTAAATAACCTGCTTTCTATAATAATCAGTTGATTCTTATTATATAATTACAGCGTTAATAAGTCAAATCGATAAAATGTATAAGGGCAAAAGAATGAGCTAGTCAGTACGTTTTTTACCCCAGAAGAAGAGTGCGACCGTTCCAGGACCTGTGTGGCTTCCGATGGTAGTACCCACGTTATTGATCAATACTTTTCCGTTCAAATTAGGGAAGCGCTCTTCTATCAAATCCGCTACAGTTCTGGCATCTTCGTAGCAGGCAGAGTGACTGATATAACATTTCCCATTATATTGAAGACCATCTTTTGCCAAAAGTTCCATCTGCGAAACGATGGCTTTGATTACTTTCTTTTTCGTTCTTATTTTCTGGCGAGGTGTCAGTTCACCGCGCAGGTTCATATCTAACAAAGGACAAATATTGAGCACGCCGCCAAAGAATCCAGCAGTTTTGCTAACTCGTCCACCTTTTATATAGAAAGTAAGATCAGTGGAGAAAAAGCAGTCATGGAGGTTTAATTTATTTTCTTCCGTCCATGTGTAGATTTCATCTATTGACGTTCCCTCGTCCCGCAGGTCGGCGATTGTGTCCATCAGCAAACCATATCCTGAGGAAGCACTTAGCGAATCGACAATGTAAATTTTGCGATCAGGGTATTTCTCAAGCAGCATATCTTTCGCGATATTGGCAGAGTTATATACGCCTGAAAGTCCAGAAGATAAGCATACATGTAAGATATCTTTTCCATCCTTTAAAAATGGTTCAAAATATGCAAAAAATTCGTCAGCATTTATTTGGGATGTTTTTGTGTCGGCGCCGTTGGCCATTGCTTGGTAAAATTGTTCAAAAGGCATAGATTCGCCTAAATCATCATAATAATGAGTGCCATCTAAGTAGTAATGGAAACAGATATAATGAATATCTCTTTCCGTAAAATGCTTTTTCGATAAATCTGCTGTAGAACAGCAGCTGATGATAAAATCGTTCATATGATTAGTCTCCTTCTATAATAAAAAATATATAACAATGTGGTTTACAATACTACATTATACGGTTATTAAAAATCAAAGTAAAGGGGAAATTTGTGGAAAAATTGAGAGATAAGAGGGAAAAGAGAGCTTTTGGTAATATTGACTAAAAAATAACGATTCTTTGTTAGGAAAATAACTAATGTTTACAAAAGAGAAGACAGCTATTACAATAGGATTAATATTATTTTCGGAGAGATAGTTTTAAGGAGGAATATCCTATGGCTCATTTACAGGAACATGCAGTTGCTAAGATCCATGCAATCTGTGATAAGTATATGAATGAAAAGACGCCACTGATTATGATTCTCAGTGACATTCAGAAGGAATTTGGTTATGTGCCGCTTGAAGTGCAGGAGATTGTTTCCCAGAGGACAGGAATTTCCGTAGCAGAAATCTACGGAGTTGTTACGTTCTATTCATTTTTCTCTTTGGAGCCAAAGGGAAAATATGTAATCGGTGTCTGTCTCGGAACTGCCTGCTATGTAAAGGGTGCACAGCAGATCAGTGACCAGTTTTGTGAAATTCTCGGTATCCAGCCAGGAGAGACAACGAAGGATGGTCTTTTTACGTTGGATTCCCTGCGCTGTATCGGTGCCTGTGCAGCTGCGCCGGCAGTTACGATCAACGGAAAGATTTATGCTCGTGTGAACGTGAAAGATGTGGCAGATATCATAGCAAAATATAGAAGAGCAGGGGGGACAAATTGATGTTTAAATCTTGTGATGAACTTCGTGCTAAGATTGATGAATATACAGCGGAGTTAAATGGAAAATTCAATGGTGCAGACGGGAAACGCTATGTAATGCTTTGCGGTGGAACAGGATGCGTTGCCGGTGGTACCTATAATATTAAAGAAAAATTCGAAGAACTGATTGAAGAATATGGATTAGAAGATAAGGTTGCGATTCGAATGGTAGGCTGCTTCGGACTTTGTTCGCAGGGACCTTTCGTGCGTATTTTCCCAGAAGATGTGTTGTACCGCCTGGTTCGTCCAGAGGATGTAGAGGAGATTGTGCTGAAAGATCTTCTTGGACATCGTATCGTAAAACATTTAGTCTATGAAGACCCACACACGAAAGAATCGATTCCGAAGATGGAAGATATTCCATTTTATCGCAAACAGAAGAGAATCGCTTTACATGGATGTGGAGTGATCGATCCAAACCGCATTGAAGAGGCACTTGGATGTGGAGGTTACCAGGGATTGATGAATGCTTTGAGCATGCCAAGGGAAGAAGTTGTGCAGATGATTCTGGATTCAGGTCTGCGCGGCCGCGGGGGCGGTGGATTCCCGACAGGACGTAAATGGCAGTTTGCACTTCAGGCAGAGGGCGATGAGAAATACGTAGTCTGCAATGGTGATGAAGGGGATCCGGGTGCATTTATGGATCGTTCTATTCTGGAAGATAATCCACTTGCAGTCATTGAAGGTATGGCTATCGCTGGATATGCGATCGGTGCCAGCGAAGGGTATTTCTATATTCGAGCAGAATATCCGAATGCGGTAGAAAGAATCAATGCAACGATTGCAAAATGTGAAGAACTCGGAATGTTGGGAGATAATATTCTGGGAACAGGATTTAACTTCCATGCCCATGTCCGCTTAGGTGCAGGTGCCTTCGTATGTGGAGAGGAGACTGCACTTCTGAATTCTATTATGGGACAGCGTGGAATGCCAAGACCTCGTCCACCATTCCCAGCAGTGAAAGGCTTGTGGAATAAGCCGACCATTGTAAATAATGTGGAAACTTTGGCCACAGTACCTTACATTTTGCGCGAAGGTCTGGAGGCATTTACTTGTTATGGAACGGAAAAGAGTAAAGGAACGAAAGTATTTTGCCTTGGCGGTAAAGTAAACAACGTAGGTCTTGTGGAAGTACCTATGGGAGTTACCCTTCGTGAGCTGATTTATGATATCGGCGGAGGTATTCAGGGCGATAAGAAATTCAAAGCGATTCAGACGGGTGGTCCGTCTGGTGGTTGTCTGACACCAGAATACTTGGATACTCCGATTGATTTTGACAATATGGTGGCAGCTGGTTCTATGATGGGATCAGGCGGTGCGATTGTAATGGATGAAGATAACTGTATGGTGGATGTAGCCAAGTTCTACATGGGATTTATCTGTGATGAGAGCTGTGGAAAATGTACACCTTGCCGTATTGGAACAAAGCGTATGATGGAAATCCTGACGCGTATCACAGAGGGAACTGGAACGATACGAGATTTCGAAGAACTGGAAGCGATTTCTGAGGCTTGTAAGAACAATGCTCTCTGCGCATTGGGACAGACTGCGGCGAACCCGATCATGTCGACAATCCGACATTTTAAAGACGAATATATTGCACATATCGAAGAGAAGAAATGCCCGGCAGGAATCTGTAAGGATTTGATTTCTTACTACATCGATACTGATAAGTGTAGAAAATGTTCGATGTGTTCTCGTGCCTGTCCAGTGGAAGCTATCAGTGGTACTCCAGGAAAGGTTCCATATGTGATCGATCAGACAAAATGTGTAAAATGTGGTATGTGTAAGGCATCTTGTAAGTTTAATGCTATCACAAAGAAATAGGGGGAAGTCGAAATGAGTAAAGTCAATATAAAAATCGAAGGCAAAGACTATCAGGTTGAAGCTGGCATTACCATTTTGGAAGCTGCACGCCAGTGTGGTTATGAGATTCCGAGCTTGTGTTCTTTCAATCACGGTGAGTGCAGCAGTGGTTCATGTCGTGTGTGCCTGGTAGAAGCGACAGGTGCGCGAGGATTGGTTGCTTCTTGCGTACATCCAGTGGCAGAAGGAATGGAAGTGAAGATTTCTTCCCCGAAAGCGGTGGCAGCACGCCGTACAAGTGTGGAACTTCTGCTCAGCAATCATGCCCAGAATTGTCAGGCTTGTTCGAAAAATGGTACATGTGAGCTCTTATATGTGGCAAAGATTACAGGAGCCAGAGAGGGAATGTTTCACGGGGAGAAGACGCCAGTTACTTATGACGATCTTACACCTGCTATCGTGCGTGACAGCAGCAAATGTATTCTCTGTGGACGCTGTATTGAACGATGCAAAAATGCCCATGGAAATGGTGTTTTAGGATTTGAAAAGAGGGGCTTTGAGACAATTGTGGCGCCAGCTGGAAATATCAGTTTAAACCAGTCTCCTTGTATTATGTGCGGACAGTGTGTAAGTGTCTGTCCAACAGGTGCGTTGATGGAGAAGAGCGATATCGCAATTGTGGATAAAGCGTTTGAAGATGGAAAATACGTGGTAGTACAGACTGCTCCTGCAGTGCGTGCAGCGCTTGGGGAAGAATTCGATATGCCAGTAGGAACGGCTGTTACAGGCAAGATGGTCGCAGCCCTTAGAAGACTTGGATTTGCGAAAGTTTACGATACAAACTTTGCGGCAGATTTGACCATTATGGAGGAAGCGACAGAGCTTCTTGGACGTATTAAAAATGGAGGAAAACTCCCAATGATCACATCTTGTTCACCTGGATGGATCAACTACGCAGAGACATATTATGGTGATTTGTTAGACCATATCTCCAGCTGCAAATCTCCACATGAGATGCAGGGTGCTATCTTAAAGAGTTACTACGCCAAGGAAAAAGGAATTGATCCAAAGGACATCTTTGTAGTATCCATCATGCCTTGTACTGCGAAGAAGCAGGAAAAAGAGCGCGAACAATTGGTGACAAATGGATTGAAGGATGTTGATGCAGTGCTGACAACCAGGGAATTAGGAGACATGATTAAACGTGTAGGTATTCGCTTCCACCGACTTCCAGATGAAGATTTCGACCATGATTTGATGGGCGAGTATTCTGGCGCAGCAGTTATCTTTGGGGTTACTGGTGGCGTTATGGAGGCAGCACTTCGAACTGCATATTACACGTTGGAAGGCAAAGAGCATGAAGCAATCAAATTTGAACAGGTTCGAGGGTTAGAAGGAATCAAGGAGGCATCCTTTACACTTGGAGGAATGCAGCTCAATGTTGCAGTTGCAAGCAGTATGAAGAATGCAAAGGTTATTTTGGACGAGATTCGCGCTGGAAACAGCAAGTATCATTTTATTGAAATCATGGGATGTCCAGGAGGATGCATCAACGGTGGTGGACAGCCGATTGTCCGTCATTGCTTCCTGCCGAACGAAGATTTGGATATCTTTGAGACTTATCAGGCAAAGCGTGCGGCTGCACTTTATTCTGAGGATGAGCGAAACACACTTCGCCAGTCACACAATAACAGTCAGATCAAAGAGCTGTACGCAAAATTCCTCGGAGAACCGAACAGTCCACTCTGCCATGAACTTTTGCATACGTCTTACAAAGCACGTAAACCTTTCCGATTGACAGAAGAATAAATTATCATCTATAGTACGATTATGACGGAGTAGCTGAAAGCCTCAGAAATGGTGAATGATCATTTCTGGGGCTTTTTTTGAAAAAATTGCAAAAACCGCGTCAGTTTTTTCAAGTTCAGTTGTTATTAAAGTGTAGGACTAAAATCTTGAATAACATTTACGAAGGAAAATGAAAGTGAGAAAAATGTGGCGAAGGTGGATCGCAGGTTTCCTGGTATTGACGATGTTCTGCAGCTCCATTTCAGTGGAAAGCCTGGCGGCAGAAGGGGAAGCTAAAACCATAGAAATAGCGGAAGAGATGCCAGAATCAAGTGAGGAAGAAAGATATGTCATCAACAGAGCTGATATTGTAGAAGAAAAGATGACAGAAGATTCTACTACTTATGATGCCGGAGAGGGGACATTGGTCACTGAATTTTATGGGCAGGCAGTAAGATTTCAGGATGAAACAGGGGCATGGGGTACTTAGTGCATATGAAGAGCAGAAAAATCTAGTAAAAAAGCATCTCTCCGATGAGTTTTTTGTGGTAGAACATGGAAAAGGGAATTGTACACTGAATCATTTTCACACGATAAATCCTGAATTTTTATTCTACGCATGGAAAGTAAGACAAAAAGGAACAAAAAATATTGGATATGTGCATTTTTTACCAGAGACTTTGAAAAACAGCATCCATCTGCCGGGACCATTGCAGAGGCTTTTTTACCAATATGTATTGTTTTTTTATCGGAACATGGACGAGCTGGTAACGGTTAATCCTTATTTTGTTGAAGTATTGGAGGCCTATCATTTTCCAAGAGAAAAGATTACATATATTCCTAATTTTGTTTCATCGACACATTTTTTCCCTATGCGTTCTTCCAAATATGAAAGAAGAAAACTCAAGGAGCAGTTTCATTTTCCGCAGGAAAAATTTACAGTTCTGTGCGTTGGACAGCTGCAGAAGCGAAAGGGAGTATTGGATTTTATAGAAATTGCAAGGCGTATGCCGAACTTGCATTTTGCGTGGGCAGGGGACTTTTCTTTTGGAAGGATTTCGAAAGATTATGAACTGATTAAAGATGCGGTGATGCACCCGCCGAAAAATGTGACCTTCTTGGGATTGATAGATAGGAAAGAGATGAATGCTCTTTATAATGCAAGCGATATGATGATCTTGCCTTCTTATGAAGAGCTGTTTCCCATGACAATCTTGGAGGCTATGCAGTGTCGGATTCCTATTTTAGTAAGAAATTTGGACATATACGAAGAGATTCTATTCGATTATGTGCAATATGCAGAGTCAGTAGGAGAATTTGTGGAGTGTATTCAGAGATTATCTTCGGAAGCAAATTTCTATCGATATTGCTGTGAGTGCGCCAGTCTGGGAGCCAGTGAGTATAATGAGGAACGAGTAGCTGGATTATGGAGACAGTATTATCGGGAATTGGTTAAAAAATAGGGCGTCAAAGACGCCCTATGGATTGGTACACCAAGAAGGATCTTATTCCGAACATCTAATAAATCCAATCTCTTATTAGTCAAAATAGCATAATAAGAATGCTAGGTTAGTAAAATAAGGGGTCATGCAACCACTGGCTACACACCCCTTATGAATTAATTTGCTTTTCTTGCAACACCTGTTCTTACAGCTGCTTCTGCAGTTGCTTTTGCAACAGCGTCTCTTACGCGTGGGTCGAAAGCTGCTGGAAGAATGTATTCAGCAGTCAATTCTTCATCACTAACAAGTCCTGCGATTGCTTTTGCGGCAGCAATCTTCATTTCGTCATTGATATCGCTTGCCTGAACGTCTAACGCTCCGCGGAAGATTCCTGGGAAGCAAAGTACGTTATTTACTTGATTCGGGAAGTCAGATCTTCCAGTAGAAACAACGGCAGCGCCAGCAGCTTTTGCTTCGTCTGGGAAAATCTCTGGGACAGGGTTCGCACATGCAAAGATTACTGGATCTTTTGCCATGCTTCTTACCATGTCAGCAGTCAAAGTTCCAGGAGCAGAAACACCGATAAATACGTCGGCTCCTTTGATCACTTCTGCAAGTGTTCCTTTTTCATGGTTGAAGTTGGTAATCTTAGCCATCTCTTCTTTGATTGGATTGAGATTATCTCTTCCTTCGTAGATAGCACCTTGTCTGTCTGTCATGATAACGTTCTTGAGTCCCATAGACATCAAAAGTTTGATGATAGCAATACCAGCTGCACCTGCACCAGATGTAACAATCTTTACATCTTCTAAGTTCTTTCCAACAAATTTCAATGCGTTGATCACACCTGCAAGTGTAATAACAGCAGTACCATGCTGGTCGTCATGGAAAATTGGAATATCACAGCATTCTTTTAATTTCTTCTCGATTTCAAAACATCTTGGAGCAGAAATGTCTTCCAGATTAACGCCGCCAAAGCTTCCTGCCAGCAGACGAACTGTGTTAACAATCTCATCCACATCTTTCGAACGTACACAAAGTGGAATTGCGTCAACATCTCCAAATTCTTTGAAAAGGACACATTTTCCTTCCATTACAGGCATACCTGCTTCTGGTCCGATATCTCCAAGTCCGAGGACAGCGGTTCCGTCTGTTACAACAGCAACGGTGTTCCAACGTCTTGTGAGTTCGTAACTTTTATTAACATCTTTCTGAATTTCTAAACATGGCTGAGCAACACCAGGAGTATAAGCCAAGCTGAGAGCTTCTTTCGAATCTACAGAAGCGCGACTTTTTACTTCAAGTTTACCTCTTAAGTCATAATGCATTTTTAATGATTCTTTTGCGTAATCCATCTCTTCTACCTCATTAATTTCTTAAGTTTATTGTACCTCTATACATCATATAAATATAAAACAAGATAGTCAAGTATTTATTATTCTATGAAAAGTATAATTTTGTGATTATAGAAACTTCGAAATAAATATTTCAATGCCTATAAAGATCAGAATCAATCCGCCTAAAATGCCTGCTTTTCCGGCGAGCTTTGTTCCTGCTTTTTTGCCTATATAGAGACCGATCATGCAGATGATAAATGTTGTGACAGCAATAATCATGGCAGAAAGGAATGCGGAAGCAAAATTGTAATCAGCAATCGTGAAGCCTACGGAGAGGGCATCGATAGATGTTGCAACACCCTGCAAAAGCAAATCTTTAAAGGTCAATTTGGAATTTGGACAGACTTCTTCACTGTGGTATTGAAGTCCTTCCCAGAGCATCTTTCCACCGATGTAGCCTAGAAGAATCAGTGCAATCCATGGAATTAATTTTTCGAATGACTGAAAGTATTGAACGATTGTGTGAACACAAATCCATCCAAGAAGTGGCATAAGTGCCTGAAAGAATCCGAATACACCAGCTATTTTGCACATGCGGCGTTTGTGCATGTGTGGATCATTGAGCCCATTGGCAAGTGACACGGAAAAAGCGTCCATTGCAAGTCCGACACCCAGTAAAATGCTGTTAAATAATAAAGAAAATCCCATATCTTTTGTACCTCCAACAATTAAAATAGATCATATTTTGGACATAAAAAATCCAAGCGCGGTTGAACACACGCTTGGAAAATAAGTTCGAATCCATAGACTCCACGCATAGTTCACCACTAATACGTGAGTCTCGCAATTTAAAACAAGCCAGACCCAAAAGGTCAGTATGTTGACTTGTTACACTGGGAAAGCGCTTGCTACTCCCTCACTTCAGAGAGTCTATCATATATAAAGAAGATTGTCAAACTATTTATCTGCTGGGGAGAAGTGGTGGGGCGTTGCAGGGGCAGAGGTGCTGGTAGAGCTGGTGGGACGGAGGTAGTGTGGCGACTAAGAAGAGGAAAAGTGGGAAACTTATCTGCTGGGGAGGAAGCACCAAGGCGGCTAAGAGTGGTGTGGCGGATAAAAGGAAGAAAAGTGAGAAACTTATCCGCTGGGACGGAGGTGGTGCGGCGGCTAAGAAGGAGAAAAGTG